>CAYZNV010000007.1:14076-50483 GCA_964480125.1 uncultured archaeon | reverse complement strand
AAGCCGCTCACGCCTGAAGAGAAAACAAGACTCAAAACAAAGCTCGCGCAATTCGCTGATACGATTGGTTTGCGCTCGCGCAAGGAATCCAAAACCAGCGCGGTGCAACGATTAGCGCGTGCCATGGAGTTGGTCGAATCCAATCCAAATGCGGTAGTGCTCACGCTCGTGGGCGTGCATAATGATTTGGCTGTGCGCCTATCTGCGTTGCGGCGGATGATTCCAAAGACCGTGCGCACATTGAATTCTGTTGTTTCGCGTTTCTTCTCGGAAAGAAATCGCTCCTGGAAAAAAATTCATTCATTACGTGAACAGCTTGCAAAAGGAAGATTAGATGCAAGCGGTCGCATCGTACTGCAACGCGAAATCGAATCCTTCTCCACGCGCTTTATGTTTGACGCTGCAATGGTGGATGACATGCGAAAGTGGAAAAGCCCCGCTGCACGCGTGCGAATGGCCTCCAATCAATTGCGTTTGGTGCATGAGAATATTGATTTTTGGCAGAAACGAGGAGAAATGCATTGGGTGGAGCCCTGGCTGCGGCACATGGTGAATGCGTTGGCGCGTGAACGAGAAACTCAAACTCTCGTTCAGCTCGCATATCGCGTCGCACAACGGAGAGATTTTACTGCGGTAAAGAAAGCACTTGAATCATTTGCCGAAAAAAAAGAGTGATACGATGCCCGTCATGAAACGCAAGCGCATGTTCCGTGGAGCGGCAAGAGGAAGGGTATTTCAGACCGTTGATTTGGGAGCGGGAGCAGGCGAGTATATGGCACGCCAAGCCAAAAAATTCCCAAAACGCAAATATGCCGCCGTGGACTTGTGCTTCTATTTGGATGGTGAACTTAACCTCCACGGAGAAGATTTGAAGAAAAAAAGAGTCTCGTTGGGGGGCGATGCAAACCATTTCCTGAATGAACTCACCAAGAAAGGCATTAAAGTAAGGCATCTGAACATGGATTTTCCATATCCGATTGGACAACCACGAAACGCTTCTCGCACTCGCCTGTTTGAAGACGTCATCCGGTCCATGCATCGCGTGCTGCTACCGAATGGGAAGCTTTTCATTACGAGTGAAAGTCTTGCAACCATTAATTTTGCTAAGAGTTTTGCTAGTGAGTGTGGATATACGGTGCGCGATCGGGAATTAATTCAACCCATTTCCCTTGATGAAGTGGCAAAAAATAAAGATGCATTAACTCGTCGATTTCGTTCATTCTATCGTTCTCATTTCCACGCTAGCTTTGCGGGTGCAAAAATCTACCGCCTCGAGATCACATACAACCTCAAAAAAGCAATTCCGTCCAAAGAAGCGCGAAGAAGATTAAAACACTCGACGCCTCCTAAAAAAGCAGCATAAGTTGGGGTCATTTACTGATTTTCAGAAGTAGTAGTATCGCTACTAACTTTCTTCTCTTCTACAATCGCCAAGGGATACTTTTTTTCCTCGCGGAAAACTCCCTCAATTAAGTGCGAGGGCCCGCGGATGGTGGCGGCGTCGCGCTTCACATCAAGGGTGAATAGCCCCACGTGGGCTTTAATCCCAGGATGCGTGGGTTCAACCTTTTGGATGCTCTGCAGGACGTCATGCAAGTGATGCAAGGGAAGCGAAGCGCGGTTTCCTTTTGGAGTGTAGGGAAGACCATCCAATACCACGTGCGCGGGATGTGAATTGCCTTCTTCTTGGGAGTAATCCACGTGCAATTCTTGGGCGTTGGAAGTAGAGATGAGTTGCGCGAGCTTGGGCTGCAACTCCGTAAGAGTGAGGTGCTTGCTCGCGGGAAAATTAAACTCCTTCAATGAAGCAATTTGCGCGTGCATGGTTTGCTCTAAATATTGCATTTGCTTCAAGTGTGACTGCACGTCCTCGTGTACTTTCTCAATATCTGCAATGGAAAAACTCACTCCTGCGCGGGCATTATCCAATAAACGCGGGTCTACTTTGCTGCGCTCCAGCAAAATAGAAAGGTGCTGCACCAAGGGGCCGGGATTGCTCTCAATCGAACGTACTTTCATGAGCTGATTGAGCTTTAGGACGAGTTTGTCATGCATCTTCACTTTCACATTGGCTTGGCCTTTGTCGGTCACAAACAACTGGTGGTCTTTCTTCTGCACCATCCCAAACGAAATGGCATCCTTCAATACACGCGAAAGCGCTGCTCGAGAGGAGTTGAGATTGGAGTAATTAGGGGCAATCTTTGAAAGCAAATCACTATAGGTAATCCCCGGATTCTGAGAAATAATTAACAGAATAGAATTCTTCGAAGTCATTGGTTAATTCTTAACGAATTGAGAGAATAAAAAGAAAGAGGTAATTGAAAGAAAAAGAGCGAACTAAAGCCCTTACGCTTCGAGTTCAACTTTCTTCATGGCCAGTTTCGGCTGGCCGCAGCGAGAACAGGTATTTCAGTGGAAATACCTGTCTAAAATAATCAGGCCTCTAATTCGACTTTCTTCATTCTTTTGTCGATGACGAAGTAGCGCTTCTTCTTACAAACGGCGCATTCTGCTAAGAAAGTGGGTTTCTTGGTTTGTTTCTTTACCTTAATCACAAACTTGGCCTTTCCACCGTAACCGCGCTTGTGCTTGCGGACATTTCTACGGGTTCCGTGCGCCATGGAGCGAGCCTGGCCGGCTTTGAACAATTTCAACTTGTGCGCGGTGTGCGAATTGCACTTCTTACAATAGGTTTTCACGGATTTGGGCATCTTCATAAGCAATCACAATCGTGCAGTAATATACCAAAACGCCAGGAAAACGCTTATAAATGGAAGTTATTGCCTCTCCAAAACTACTGCTCTAAAGGCCTGCGAAAAACACCGCCAAATACCCCTTCCTTATAAATGCCAAAACCGCTTTTGGGGTATACTCATACTCGGGGTTGGCTATGTTACACGCATTCGGGGAAGCACTCGCATTCATCAAGGAAAAACCCACTATTCTCATTGGGGTGGGGGTCCTACTCCTGTTGCAAGCGGGCATCGCCCTATTGCAGGCGCCCATCGCGAACTATTTCATCGCCACGCTGGATTTCACTGCGGTGCTTGAGGCATTTGACTCCATCCAATTGGGGGGTTTCATCATCCTCATGCTCGTGGGGCTGATTTTCAATTTTGCAGGGCTATTATGGGTCGCGCAACATGTGAAGGTGTGGAAACAACCCAGTACTGAAAAAACATCCCTGCAACTCCTCAAGTCCGCCGGACTCGTGACGGCATTCATTGTGATGGTGCTGGGAATTATCATCGGCATTTCTTGGGTGCTTTCTCTCCTGCTGGAATTCTTGGGATTCATCGGCATATTCCTCGTGGGAATCACTATTCTCGTGATGATGTATGCCATCGTCAAATTCACGTTTGTGGTCGCGCTCATGGGATTCGGGCTGGATCTCAAGCAGGCATTGCAACAATCCTGGAATCTCACTCAAAATCATTTTTTGCAAGCACTTGCGCTGTTGGTGGGAATCATGCTCATCACCACCCTGTTTGATTTGATTGTGCAATTCATCATCGTGCGCTTAGACACTGAACTCATCGCCATCCCGCTCAATTTCATTTCCGCCGTGTTGCTCACGACCTACGGGGCAGCTGTTATGGCGTGTGCCATTCCCCTGCAGGAGATCTCCACCATGGCGAAAAAACACGTGCATGGAAAACAACGATTCGGTTAACATCCTCATGAACCCACCCTGAGCTGAAAAAAATGATCCGCCTCACCAAACTGCGCATGAAGAATTTCAAGTCCTTCCGGAATGCTGCCATTACGTTCTCGAATGGATTTACGGCCATCGCGGGAGCCAATGGAAGCGGAAAAAGCAATGTTATGGATGCCGTGCTTTTCGCGCTTGGAGAGACATCCCTCAAGAGCTTGCGCGCGGGAAGGCTTACTGATTTAGTGAACACCGGATCCAGCGATGGATATGCGGTCGTGAACATCACGCTTGAGGAAGGAGACAAGGCCTATGACATTTCTCGCACTATCGACAAGCAAGGAAAAAGCGTCTACCGCCTAGGAGAAAAGCGCGTCACGCTGAATGAAATTTCGAATCTATTGCAGGAACTCGGATTGAGCGCGGATGGGCATAATATGGTGGTGCAAGGGGACTTGCTCAAAATCATCGACATGAATCCCATCGAGCGAAGAGGGCTCATTGATGAAGTCGCAGGATTACAAGAATTCGAAGCCAAGAAAGCCGAGGCCATGAAGGACTTGGACAAAGTCGAGCGCAAAATCAAGGACATCACGATTGTGCTGAATGAACGCGTGGCGGTGGTGGAACAACTATCCAAAGAAAGACAAATCGCCCAACGCTACACGCAGTTGGAAAAAGAAATGCGCGAGACAAAAGGGACGATTCTTCACTCTGAAGCCAAGGAACTCAACGCGCGTTTGAAAAAAATACTCGACGAACAGATGCAAGTCATCGAGAAAAAAGAAGAAGCCCATGCCAAAAGACAAGTCACGCTCACGCAAATCAATACCCTCGAGAAAGAACTCAATGAATTGGATGCACAGCTTATCGGAGTCAAAAGACAAGCATTCGAGAGTTTAGGGAAGACGGTTGAAGAACAAAAGGCCGAAATCAAAGTCAGCGAAGAAAGACTGCTCCACCTGCAGCGAAGAAAGCAAGAATTAGAGAATGAAAAAGTGGAACTGAAAGCCCTCGTAGAAAAAGCAAATCAAACCATTGCTCAAAAGAAAAGCGAAATGGAAAAGGTTGCGGTAGAATTGAAGGAACTCATGACGCGACTCACTCCTTTACAAGCCAAGAAAGACGAGACCCTGAAAAAGAAAATGGAATTATTGCACCAATCCCAAGAATTGGAAAAAGAACTCTCCACGCAACGCGACACACTCACCCAATACAGAGAAAAGATCGCCGGGCTAAATGCCAAGGTCGACTCTGCGAGAAAAGAAAAAGAAATGCGCGAAAACATGCACGCACGCATGCAGATGGAATTATCCCGCGCCCAGACGGAAATGAAAAACCTCGAGAAAGAATTGCATGAGATTGAAAAGATCCACAAGAAATACCCCCACATTGCCAAAGAAAAGCAACGCCTGCAAGAGGCATTCGTGGACCTCGAGAAAGAGATTGCAGAACACAAAGGAATGGCCTTCTCTCATTCCTCCAGTATTGAACAACTCCACAAAACAAAGGCGAATTGCCCTATCTGTGAGAGGGATCTGCCGAAAGAGTTGAAGGACTCCCTGCACAAGCAAAAAGAAAACATGCATAAACAAGCACTCGCGCACGTGGTAAAACTGGAAACGCAGCGCGTGAAACTGCACGAGGAAATGGACGCCCTGCGAAAAGCCGAAAGCGATCTCGCACACCTCTCTCACGCGCAAACGCGTAGCGCTCACTTAGCCGAACAAGAAAAACTCATCATCAAAGAATTGGAAGCGCTCAAGAAACAATCTCCTTCCTCGAACGAAAATGAATGGAATGAGCAGCGCAAAGAACTAGAAAATCAACTCCAACAATCCAAAACAGAAGTCGAGAAGACCGAAGCAAAGCTACTCAAGGTGCGCGATCACTTGCATCAAACGACCATGGATGAACAGCTGGCGAATTTCTCCAATCAACGCGCGCAGCTCGAGAAAAAACATTTCATGCTCCAAACCGAGATGGAAATCCCGCAGAATGCGATTACTCAATCAAAAGCCCGCGAGAAGGCCATGAAAGAAGAAGAAAAGGACGCGCACGAACAAATCAAAGCCGAAGAATCACGCCAAAAAACATTGCAGAAAGTTCTCGTGGACGCGGAAGCGGCATACCAGTCCGCGCTGAGCGCCAATCAATCCCTCGTGAGAAAGCGCGAGCAATTGTATGAGCGCGTGAACACGGAAAGAGAAAAAGAGCGCACGTGGCAAGAAAAAGGATATCGCTTGGAATCACAACTATCCGAATTGAAGATCGACCAATCCAAATACGATACGCGCCTCCTGGATGTGAATGAGGAATTGAAACACTACGAAGGAGTCAAATTCCTCGAGGGAATGGAAGCAGTGGAATTGAAGAAACGCATTCCGGTGCTGGAGCACGAAATCAAGCAGTTGGGTGCCATCAACATGCGCGCGCTCGAGGACTTCGGACACTACGAAAAAGAAGTGCTGGACATCCGCGATAAGGCCCAGATTCTTTCCGAGGAACGCCTTGCGGTATTGGATATGATCAAGGGAATCGATGTGAAACGCGGCGAAGCGTTTATGGAAACCTTTGATGAGATCAACAAGAACTTCAACCGCCTCTATACGAGCTTCTTCGATGGCACGGCAAACTTGAGCTTGACGAATCCTGCTGCCCCACTCGAATCCGGGCTCATCATCGAGGCCAAGCATGGGAGTGAGAATCGGTTGAAGAATATTGATTCCATGAGTGGAGGAGAAAAATCCATGACCGTGCTGGCATTCATCTTTGCGGTGCAATTGTATGAACCTGCTCCCTTCTACTTCTTTGATGAAGTGGATGCTGCGCTGGATATGAATAATTCCGTGAAGATTGCGATGCTAATCAAGGAAATGAGCAAGCACTCGCAGTTTGTTATGGTCACGCACAATGATGCCGTGGTGAAAGCAGCGGATCAGATTATGGGTGTTACTAAGAGCAATACGGTTTCAACCGTGCTGGGATTGAAACTCGAAAAGGCCATTGCGGAAGGATTCATTTCTTCTGAGGGGTATAATCGCACAGATGGAGAGAAAGCGGAATAATAAAAATGCAAATAATTAATGCAAGTAACCTGCCATTTCATTTTTGACTACTGTCTTTTCCGCACCTTCGTCTTCTCTAATTCTCCCAAAAAGGAATGCAGTTCTCCATCGGAGACATGCGAGTCGCGGTTTTTGTCCAGGGACTCGTTCTCTTCTTCTTCGTCCAATTCCTCGACGTCAATCTCTCCACTATTTTGTTTGCGTGCTTTGTCCAAGTAAGAAGGGCTTTTGATCGTGCCCCGCTTGGTTTGCTCTTCACTTTCCTCTATGGGTTTTGCTTTTTTGGATGTGCGGTCTTTGGGATCGTAATACATCAACTCGAAATAGATAACCCATCCAATGGTCACGAGGAATTGAACTGCGTACGCAATTTCTTCATTCGCCAATTCTCCAGGCAAGAGACAGCACGTGGAAAAAATAGCATAGGGGTCCCCAAAGTGCAAGCGTAGCTGGGTGGGATGATTGAGCAGGAGGACGTGGACAATTTCATGCATAATCCCTCCCACTGCCACTCCCGCAACGGCCACGTTCACAAAACCAGGAATGGAAATCCTTCCTCCTTGCTCGGCTTGGGATTTTGTCTTCAAGAATAATGCAACAAATGCAATCGCTACTAGCAGCACCACATAGAAGAAAGGCGAATCCTTGATGGTTCCATTCTGATCCACGTGCGTGAACCAATTATATCCCAATAAGGAAAAGCCAATCGCCAAGAGGAAGATGAATCCGAAGACAAGCACGAGGCCTTTGGCACGATTGTCAACCATATATCTGGGAGGAAACGAACTGAGAATAAAAAGGAAGCTAATGATCGGCTGTCGGCTCTCGGCGATTGTGGGGTGTGCGCAAATCTTTCTCGCTTGTCCGGCGGGTTGAATGATCGAACGTTTTGCGATTAAAGGGATTATAATAAACCTGAACGAGTGTTTTTGTTTTTGGATTAATCCTGTCCAGTACTTTATATCCAATCCCGGGAATATGGTGATAATCGATATTGGACAAGTGCACGATCCTATCCCCATGATGTGCAGTCATTTCTAGGCTTTCGGCCTTTACTTCTCTGCGTAACTTTTCTGCCTGAGCATCCAATCTGCGCAGTCCCTCGACCATCTCGGGAATCCAAACCAATTGGATTGTTTTGCCAATTTCTTGTGGGCCAACTTCACGAAACTTATACGCTCGCCTTCCATTAGGATTTTGCTTTTTGCGGCGGTCAATGACTTTCTTTCTCCTTATGGCTAAAACTAAACGTGGTCGGCGTGCCGGCATAAGGAGAGCATGAAATTGGGGTTGTTAAAGTTACTGGAACTCCGCTTTCCACACCCTTAAAAGAGCCAAAATCAATAGTGGTTTGTATTGAGTTTTGCTATTGGAAAAGGGTGTTGAAACATGGGCGGGGAAATGCGCAGTGGGGAGTTGGCCGAAGACCGATCAGCAGCCGTGCGCACATTCTTGGACACGATTGCTCTTACTGCTGAAAAGCTCAATTCCCTCGATAAAGCCGCAGTGGTAACGCACCATGATTGTGATGGCATGACTTCCGGGGGAATAATGGCCCAAGCCCTTACGCGTGCGCAGATTCCCGTTGATACGATTACACTCAAGCAACTCTATTCGGAAGATATTGAGCGCTTGAAGAAATTGGATCGCTGGCTCATTTTCACTGATTTTGGGAGCAGCTACATCAATCAATTACGCGAAGCCGTGGGGGAAAAATTTATTGTGATCGACCACCACCAAAAAGGAAATGGAGTGCACCCCTATCACGTGAATCCGATGGAATTTGGATTGGATGGGGGAGTTGAAATCTCTGCAGGGGGAATTGCCTATCTTGTAGCAAAGGCTATGTCCCACAAAAACATGGACTTGGCCGCGCTCGGCGTAGTGGGAGCGTGTGGGGACATGCAGGATTCGCGTTCTTCGGGACTGCAAGGGTTGAATGCGGAAATATTATTGAATGATGGAATTGAAGCTGGAGTGATGCATGTGAAGCGGGACCTGCGCTTGTATGGAAGAATCTCGCGACCGCTAGTGCAGTATTTGCTCTTCTCCACTTCTCCTATTCTTCCTGATCTCACCGCCAACAAAGACAACTGTATGCGCTTCTTGGAGGGATTGGGGATTGAGTTGCAGCACAAAGATGGGCGATGGAGGAGCTATGAGGATTTGAACGCGGAAGAGAAGAAAGTCCTCTCCACCGCGTTACTGATGCACTTGCACCAATACAATACCCCCGAGTGGAAGCTGAATGAGCTCGTGGGAGAAGTGTATACGCTTACTCGTGAAGAAAAAAATTCTCCCTTGCGCGATGCAAAGGAATTCTCTACCGTGCTGAATGCGTGTGGGAGAAACGGAGCGAGCAGCATTGGCTTCCAAGTTTGCATGGGGGATCGATTAGAATATTATCAAAAAGCTCTTGGTCTACTCCAAGAGCACCGCCGCAATCTCGCGGAAGGAATCCAACTCATGCAAACGCAGGGGTTGCAAGAATACAAAAACTATTATTTCTTCGATGCTGAATCGAAAATAAAAGATTCCATTGTGGGGATTGTCGCGGGAATGCTATATGGGAGTGGAAGCGTCAAAACGGATAAACCCATTGTTGCATTTTCTCGCCACGAAGACGGAAGCATCAAAGTCAGCGCGCGCGCCACGAGCGAGCTCGTGAGAAATGGGGTTAATTTGGGTCTTGCGCTCCGCGAGACGTGCCAATCCCTTGGGAGCACCGCAGAAGGAGGGGGGCATAAGATTGCGGCTGGCTGCCGGCTCGAAGAAAACCAAAAAGAACAATTCTTGCAGCAATTTGATGAAAAGCTAGGGATGCAAGTGGGCTAACCTTTTCTGCCACCAATGGCGGTGCAGGGTTCCCACACCCATTTGTTTTTCTCCACCTCCTTGCTAGTGGAGGGAACTCAAATGAAACAACTAATATTGCTCGTGCTCGGACTTACACTCCTCATAGGAATGGCTCACGCAACTCCGCTGAGTGAGTGGGAATTAAGCGATTATTTAGGGGAAGGATTCGACTCCCAAGGTGAACTCAAACCCCATTATCAACATAACATTGCGGTGGCGAATGCTCAACTGCAAGAATTGCCAGAAGTGATACGCCAACTCTTTTTGAGTGAACGCATCCAAGGAGAAATCACCACTTCTTCGGGAAAAACAGAATACGTCGGAATAGCACTCTCTCAAAAAGGGATTGAGCGCATTTCTCTGGGAAAAATAGAAAACCCAACTCTATCCGTGCGCGTGGATGAAGCAACAGTGGTATCTATCCTCCAATCCGATGCACCGGTTGAGACGGCAGCAAACGCTCTCAAAAACAATCAAATCCAATATGCGGCAGTTACCGCAGAGGGAAGAATGGAAACGGGTTTAGTGGTTTCAACAAAACTATTCCTGGTGGAATTAGTTTCACACATGGATGCATTTGTGAAGAACGTGTATCGCGCGCTCGCAGCTTAAGGAATTAGTGCGCAGTGTGGGTTGCAAATGCAATCCATCCCTGCATCCTAAAAGGAGCAATCACTTGTGATGCTACTTTCTCATCCTCACAAACCGCAACTACGGTGGGCCCCGCTCCTGCGAGCATGGCTTTGTGGATTCCAGGCATATAATTGAGCTTTGCAATTAATTCAAACACGAGCTCGTATTCTTGCAATGTTAAATTCTCAAACACATTTCCCATTTTTTCTATTACTTTATCTGCGCTTTGCTGTTGCAGCGCGTGGTGCATTTCAGTAATAGAATAATGCGTTTCCACTTTCTGCACGTCAAAATTTCCATAAATCCATTTTGTTTTCGCCGCAGGGACTTTTACTGGGGGCACGATGAATGCCAAGTGCAGCGTGGGGCATTTTTCTTTCAGTGGTGTAATGATTTCTCCTCTTCCGGTTGCGATGCATGTGCCGCCATAAATAAAGAAAGGCGTGTCGCTTCCGATCTGCGCGGCCAGTTCGCTTAATTTTTCATTACTTAATTGCAAATCCCATAATTGATTCAATCCTTTGAGCACAGTAGCGGCATTACTACTTCCTCCTCCTAATCCGCCTGCAGAAGGAATGTGTTTTTCGATGTAAATGCGCACTGCATCCGTGTCACGCCAGCTCGCGTGCAACATGGATTCGTATTTTTTCCTTTCCTCCTTGCGCATCAACTCTACTGCCTTCCAACACGTGTTGCGTTCATCTAATGGGACGCTGGGATCGGTACAAATGATTTCAATTTTACGGTGGGGCATGGCCGAATTTACTCCTGGTCCAGTGGGGACAAAAAAAGTTTCAATAGTAATCAAATCGTGTAATTCTAATTCCTGCATCACAAATTCGACTTCGTGAAATCCATCTGCGCGCTTGCGGAGAATATCCAATACCAGATTGAGCTTGGCAGGGGATTTGAGTGTGAGCGTGGCCATACGCTCATGAGGAGTGGTCAAGTTTAAATTTGGGGTCTATTTCAATTAGTGCATGGTTATTAAGCGATTGCAAAAAGTCAATGATTGGGTATTGGATCCGACTTTCAATATTGGGAAGAAAAAATATCGCGCGCTTCCTTCTTCCAAATTAATCATTGGAAAGGTTCTGCTTGTGATTGTGCTGGCACTGATTGCAATTCTAGTTGTTGAGATGATTTCCCCCGAATTCGCGGAATTATTCCGTAATGGGCTCGGGATATTCGTGCTCGCTTGGGCAATCTACTCGTTTGCGCGCAGCATCGGAGCCAAAGCTGATAATTAGTGCACCACGTACGCGGGTCGTACAATCTCTGATTCGCTCTTATTGTGCTGCTTGTCATACTGTGCAATCCACTGCACGACATCCTCAATATCCTCATCCGGCGTGCTCGCGCCAGCTCCAATTCCCACATACTTGGAATTAGCAAACCACTCGGGTTTCAATTCGGCTTGGGACTCAATCCAATGCGTGGTGGTGTATTTGGCGCACAATTCGGCTTGGCGCTTGGTGTTACCACTATTTTTTCCGCCGATGACTACCATGGTATCCACTTTCATGGCTAGACCAACTGCGCCGGGCTGCATCTCATGCATGGCATTGCAGATGGTATTGAACACGCGCACTTCGCGGGCTTTTCCCATTAATGCATCCACTATTGCTTGCACGTGATCATTGCTCTGCGTGGTCTGGGAAACGACTCCGAGCTTTGGAACGGTGGGATAGTGTAATTTTTCCACTACGCCTTCATCGGTTTTCTCTTTCATGAGTTCGTCGTTGGTGTAATATTGTGTCTTCTTCTGGAACAATCCCTTGGCCTCATCGATTGTTTCAACAACGATGGCAGTGGGGGCATAGGATTTGATTCCTTCCACTTCGGGGTGGCCGTGCTCTCCAATAATAACGACTTGATATTTTTCATCGAATAAAATCTTGGCTTGCTTGTGCACCATTGTGACAAAGGGGCAGGTGGTATCCACGATGTTGAAGTTCTTTTCTTTGGCCTTCTGCATGGCCTGTACGGTCACGCCATGGGCGCGCATTAAGACGGTGCTTCCTTCAGGGATTTCTTCCATTGAATTCAAATGGGTGAATTTTGAGATTTTAGAGGCGGCATAAGGATTGTCTTCGACTAACTTTCCTCCGTGCTCGATGATTTTTTCCACGACACGCTGATTGTGCACGGGCATTCCATAGAGGTAGGCCTGTCCCTTGTCCAGGGTTTCATGTGATAACTTCACGCTGCGCTTGACTCCGAAGCAGAATCCAGCGGCACGGGCGATTTCAATTTTCATGGAAAAACAACTCCTTATCGTTGTGTAATAACCCAAAAAGGCGTGCACGCAGATAAAAACCCAACTCCAAAATTTGACAATTAGCGTAAGAAAAAACGACAAAGGACGAATTGAGGGTGGTTCGTGCTCTTTTGTGCAATAAACGCAATTAAAAGCAAGCATTCGGTCGGAATCATATGCGTTCTCCCAAAATGGACTCATTTGATGTCATTGTTTCGGGTGCAGGGCCTGCCGGTTCAACCACTGCTCTATTTCTGGCGCGCGCAGGAAAGAAAGTCCTCTTGCTCGATAAGGAAAAATTTCCCCGCGATAAAATCTGCGCCGACAACAAAACGTGGAAGTGCTTGGACATTGTGAAGGAATTAGGATTGTGGAAACAATTCCAAAAACTCCCTAAAGCAGAAATTCATGGCGTTCTCGTGGCTTCTCCGAATGGGAGTGAGATGTACACACCCTTGCACCCAGAAGACATCAAAGTCAAGGGGCACTGGTACAATGTGAAACGCTATCACTTCGATAACTTGCTCGCCCAAGCCGCGAAGAAAGAAAAAAATATTACTTTCAAGGAAAAGTCCCCTGTCGTCGCACCCATTTATGCCTCTCATTCCAGCAAACACGTGATTGGGGTGAAATTCCGCGATACCAAAGGAAAAACACACGAAGCATTCGCGCGTGTCGTCGTGGGAGCGGATGGATCACAGTCTCCTATCGCGAAGGCCGTGGGATTTTCTCCTATCGTAAAAGGGAGATACGCCATCAACACCCGCGCATATTATGAAAACGTCAAAGGACCCATGGACCGGTGCGAATTGTATTATTTGAAGGGTATTTGTCCGGGTTATTTTTGGATTTTTCCCGTGGACAAGAAAACATGCAACGTGGGAATTGGGATGCGCCCTGAGGATATTAAGAAACAAAAAAAATCCCTCGAAAAAATCCTGCGTGAGACGATTGCTTCTTCTACCTTCAAGGGGCGTTTCAAGAAAGCCAAAAAAGTTTCTGAATTCAGGGAATGGGGCCTCAGCGTGCTCGGAAAAAGAAGGAAGTGCGCCGGCAACGGATGGGTGCTCGTTGGGGATGCGGGAACATTCGCCATGACGTTCTCTGGAGAGGGAGTAGGTCCGAGCATGCGCACGGGAAAGATCGCCGCGCAAGGGATTGTGCGCGCGCTGGATGAAGGAAATGTCTCCGAAAAAAGTTTGCGCAAGCATTACGAAAGCGCCCTTTGGAAAATCCTTTCACCTGAAGTGCATGGATTCAAGTGGTTGGAATTCTTGTTGTTGAATGAGAAATTATTTGATTTTGTCATTACCAAATCTGCCAAAAACAGAGAACTCGTCGAGATTTCTTCGCGCATGCAACATGATTATACTTTATCAAAGAAACTCGTGCATCCAAAAACGGTATTGAAGATGCTGTTTGGTTGAAAGCATTAAATAGCCAGAATAAATGAACACTGCATGCCGCTCGCAAGGCCACGTGGAACACCAGGAAAAAGACCTGATTTACGTAGGCCTGGATTCATAGGCAACTCCCGAAGTTTCTTTTTGGATGAGATAGTCATTTAACCTTGTTCTCGTTGCTTTCGATATGGCATCAAAAGTACCACACCAGAATATTGGAATACTTGGAAGCACAGGGAGCATTGGCACGCAAACCCTGAATGTAGTGGATCAACACCCGGAGTTGTTCACCGTAAAGCTGCTTACTGCCAATGGGAGTATTGATTTACTCGAAAAACAAATCCACCACTACCATCCCGAAGCCGTTTGTTTGGTAGATGAAAATAAAGCCGATGAATTGCGGAAGAAAATGAAAGGAAAAATCCACGTCTTGTCGGGATACAACGGATTGGATGAAGCCGCTCGCTGGGAAAGCGTGGAGACGCTTGTTACGGCTGTCGTTGGAAATGTTGGACTCAAACCCACGATTGAAGCCATTCGTGCGGGAAAGAAGATTGCGCTTTCGAACAAAGAAACGCTCGTGAGCGGTGGCGCAGTGGTCATGCGTGAAATCAAGAAACATAAAACCCACCTCACTCCAATCGACTCCGAGCACTCTGCCATATTTCAATGCCTGAATGGAGAAAACGTCCAAGAAGTCGATAAACTAATCATCACCTGCTCCGGGGGTCCTTTCCGTGGAAGGAAGCTGCATGAATTGAAAGGCGTAACCAAAGAACAAGCCCTCAATCATCCCACGTGGAAAATGGGTGGAAAGATAACAATCGATAGTGCGACGTTGATGAACAAGGGATTCGAAGTCAATGAGGCCATGTGGTTGTATGATATTCCTGCGGAAAGGATTGAGGTCGTCGTGCACCCCCAAAGTATCATTCATTCCGCGGTGCAGTTCGTGGATCAAAGTATTATTGCCCAAGTCGGCGCGCATGACATGCGGATTCCCATCCAGTATGCTCTCACGTTTCCTGCGCGTATTCCATTGGATGTCCCCAAATTCGACTTCGCCAAAGCCAAGCAATTCACGTTTGAGCATCCCGACATGGAAACATTCGAGTGCCTGAAGATGGGATTCGAAGCCGCGAAAGAAAAGGGAACCGTGTGCTGTGTGCTGAATGCCGCCAATGACACAAGCGTAGAACACTTCTTGCAGGGAAGGATTGAATTCCTGGATATCCAGCACACCATCCGCAAGGTCATGGACAAGCACAAAAATATCAAGCATCCCGATCTGCAGGACGTATTGGATGCGGATGCCTGGGCGAGAAAAGAAACCGAGAAAGTATTAGCGTCATTGGAGTGAAAACCATGCATGTCCATGCGATTCTTGGCGCAGGAGGAAGTGGCACGCGCATGCGCAATCCGGTGAACAAGTCTTTTCTCTTGCTGCGCGGAAAACCCATTCTCGCTTACTCGTTGCAACTATTTCAGGAAATGCCTGAAATCCATGATGTGACGGTCATCATCAACAAGGATTGGCAGCCCCAATTGATGGAGTTGATCAATCGCTATCGCATTACCAAGGTAAAAGAAATCGTGGAAGGCGGAAAAGAAAGACAAGATTCCATGCGCAATGCCATGGATGCACTCGCACGCCACTCTCCTGCTCCAGATGAAATCGTACTCGTACACAATGCGGCGAATCCCCTAGTCACCCCTGAAATCGTCCGCGAATGCATCCGTTCCGCGCAATTGCATCGTGCTTCCGTTGCAGGATATCGCGTGAAGGACACCATCAAGCGCGTGCAGGAAGATGGGAAGATTGTTGAGACGCTGAATCGGAATGAATTATGGGGCATGCAGACTCCACAATGTCTCGAATTCGATCTTTATTATCGTGCGCATCAAAAAGCAAAACAAGAGAACTTCATGGGAACGGATGACGTGCAATTGGTTGAACGCCTTGGCACTCAAGCGCATGTGGTGGATTGCGGGTATGAGAATATCAAAATCACCACTCCTGAGGATCTCGCCCAAGCGGAAAAAATCCTTGAAAAAAGAGAGAAGGAAACGCATGCCCAAGAACAAAACTAAATCGAAAAATATCATCGATGAAGAGCCCATTGATTGGATTGATCAGAGTGGTAAAAAGATATACACGCTCAACAAGTATCTCGTGCACGCGTTTGGGTTGAAGCACTATGCGGTGCATATTTTTGTAATCGATGCGAGTGGTAAACTTATCTTGCAAAAACGCCGAAATGATCGTTTTCTCCAACCCGGAAGCTGGGATACCTCAGTGGGCGGGCATGTGACGAGTGGAGAATCATTACTGCGGAGTGCGCAGCGTGAAACCAAGGAAGAATTACGTATTACTGCAAAGCTGCATTTATTGGGACAACTCGACGTCATCGACAAGCAGAAACACTATCTCAACGATGAGCGTGTGGCTTACTATTGGTGTGCAACGAAACAGAAACCATTCTATCAGCGTTCTGAAATCGCGGGGTTGAAATCGATTCCACTGGATAAAGTAAGTGCATTTATCCGTGATCAGCAATGCTCTCCTATGTTCATTGCTGGATGGAAAAAATTTGGGAAGAAAATAATCCAGTTGGTGGGATAAATGGGTAATATTATTCATGGAAGATTTGGGAGAAAGAATAGTGGTCGTTCTGTCAAAAAACCGTTATCTCCTGGAAATAAAGCCCCGATTTTACAATTTAACTTTCGTCACAATGCATTTGTGCGTGACCGTGCTGCGAGAACATACGAATGGACACATCGTGTTGAAAAATATGGATTGCGAGCTGATACTGATTTTCATACTACTTTGCTTTATCGCTTAGAACCCAGTACAATCGATGAAACTGTTGCTGCACTCAGAAACTTGCCTCCACGGTTGTTTGACTGGAAAAAACTTTCAGAGGATCAACGATTTGCTTCTGTGGTGGGGGCTTGCGTTATTAGCTCTACTTCTATTTCTGATTTTGTTCAGCGGTTGAAACGGTATCAGAGCAGGGTTTTGACGATTATTACGATCATCCGTAAAGATGGCATGAATGCACTCCGTAAAAATCCCAAGTTATATCAGAGGGCAATACGCATTATACGTGATGTTCAAGGAGTTGGACAACATGACTAGAATTGGTTTCGGAGTAGACTCGCATCGCTTGCTTGCCGTTGGGGTGCAGCCGGAGAAGAAATTAATCCTTGGGGGAGTGCACATTCCTGACCATGCGGGAGTGGATTCACATTCAGATGGGGATTTGATTCTGCACGCGCTCTTCAATGCGCTCTCATCCGCGATTGGAGAAAAAAGCATTGGACAGTTTTTCCCCGACAATGATCCAAAGTGGAAAGGTGTGAATTCTACGCAAATGATTCATCAAATCATGCAATTGGTGAAAGAGAAAGGCTATCATATTGGTAATGCCGTGTTCTCATTGGAATGCAAGACACCCAAAATTGCCCCACATGAAGCAGCCATTAAAGCATCGCTTTCGCGTTTGTTGGAAATTCCATTAGATGCTATTGCCGTGCATGCCACATCGGGGGAAAAACTGACTGCCTTTGGGAAAGGAGAAGGGATCTATTGCCAAGCCACTATTCTGCTACATAAGTAGGGGCTCTTTTTGGCTCATTTCAAGATATTCTTTAATACTACAATCGTCGAACCCTGTGGATAAACGCCCTCTATTACGTCAATCTGTAATTTTTGCTTGGACAAATAACGTATTGATTTATAACGCCCAGGAACCAAAAATAACGTCTCAAACGGCCTTACCTACGCTTTTGGGCTGCTTATGAGGGGTGAACCATCCTATGAATTCCACCATGTCGACCAGTAAGACGTCCACGAATGGAAATGGGCATGCTAACAAGATCATGCTCAAAGACATCAATAGTCCCAAGGACTTGCGCGCGTGCAGTGTGGATGAACTCACCTCGATCGCGGAAGAAGTCCGACAGCTCTTGATTACGACTTGCGCAGCCAACGGCGGACACATCGGCGCAAATTTGGGCGTGGTCGAATTGACCATGGCTATCCACTATGTCTTCAACACTCCCAAGGACAAAGTGATCTTCGATACATCACATCAAGCCTACACCCACAAAATAATTACTGGAAGACGCGAACAATTTCCTACGCTGTGCAAATACCCTGGTGGATTGTCCCGCTTCATCGTGCGCGGAGAAAGCGAATATGATTTGTTTTCTGCCGGACACGCTTCGACTGGACTGAGCGCTGCCATGGGATTCGCCGAAGCAGCTAAACACAGAAAAGCCGATTACCAAACCGTGTGCGTGGTTGGAGATGGTGCCCTTACTGGGGGAATGGCCTATGAAGCACTGAACAACATGGGGTACAACCAAACCGACATCAACATCATCCTCAACGACAACAAGATGGGGATCTCCCACAACGTTGGGGCGATGTTCGAATACCTCAAACGCTTATCTGAAGTCTCCACCGACGACCGCGCTCGCCGCGCCATCGGTACGATTTTTGAAAAATTGGGATTCAAGTATTATGGCCCCGTCAAAGGACATGATTTCAATGAACTCATTCACCACCTTGAAGAAATGAAACACATCAAGGGCCCTAAGATCTTGCACGTGCTCACGGACAAGGGATTAGGAGTCGAATACATGGAGAATGACAAGGCCACGTGGCACGAACACGCGGCGTTCGATATTCCAACGGGAATTGCCAAAGCAAAATTGGATCCCACCAAGCCGGTGCACCCGAGCATTGAGAGCATTGCCACGTCAGCACTCATCAAGCTCGCTGAAAAAGACAAAACCATTGTGGGATTGACGGCGGCGATGGCTGCCGGAACGGGTATGGTCAAATTCGGAGAAAAGTTCCCGGATCGCTTCTATGATGTGGGTATTGCCGAAGAGCACGCCATTACATTCTCGGCCGGCCTCGCGGCGGAAGGAATGAAGCCCGTTGCCAATATTTATTCTCCCTTCATGCAGCGCGCATTCGATCAGATCATGCATGATGTGGCGAGCATGCATCTTCCTGTTCGCATGTTGCTGCCCAAAGCCGCCATCACCGGAGACGGATGGACACAAGGGGGTATTTTGGATTTGAGTTATTTGCGCATCATCCCTAATGTGGTGGTGGCTGCTCCAATGAATGAGAATGAACTCTATCACATGGTCAAAATGGCCGTGGACTACGACAAGGGACCCATTGCGGTGCGTTTCCCCAAAGGAGCCGGAAGCGGAATGGCCATTGATGCGGATTTCAAAACCATTCCCATTGGAAAAGCTGAGGTCTTGAAAGAAGGAAAGGACATTACGCTGTTGGCCATTGGTTGGCCCGTGCAGGATGCATTGAAGGCCGCAGCAGAGCTCGAGAAGAAGGGTATTTCTGCCTCTGTCATCAACGCGCGCTTTGCCAAGCCCTTGGATGAGGAAACCATTCTCTCTCACGCCAAGAAGACCGGAAAAATCATCACCATCGAAGAAAATACCTTGATTGGTGGATTTGGCTCGGCCGTGTTGGAATGCTTAGAACGCCATAACATCAAGAACGTGGACGTGAAGCGCTTGGGCGCCGCAGACGGATACATTCCATTCGACACGCCCGCGAACATCAAGAAGTCGTTCGGCATGAGCATGGAAGACATCGTCAAGCAAGCCGAGAAGATGATGGGAAAATAATTTCCCATTATTTTTTTCAAAATTTCACGTAGGAATAAAATAGGAATAGGCTAAGTGTGTTGAGTTGATTCCCTGATGCAAAAACTAGAAACCTACAATGGATTCATCAAGCGCCCCAGCGTCCCGGTCATGGTGGGAAAGATCGGAATCGGGGGAAGTAATCCCGTGCGCGTGCAGTCGATGACTAACACGGATACGGCTGATATTGAGGGGACAGTAAACCAAATCAAAGAACTCGCCGATGCCGGAAGCGAACTCGTGCGCATGACGATTGAAAAAGATGCCATGGCGCTCGCCGTTCCAGAAATCAGAAAACGCTTGCACGCAGAAGGATATGAGGACGTTGCCCTGATTGGGGACTTCCACTATAATGGGCACATCTTATTGCAAAAATATCCTGCTCTTGCCGAGGCATTAGACAAATACCGCATCAATCCTGGGAATGTGGGTTTCGGGGAAAAGCACGATGAGAATTTTGATACCTTCATCAAGCTTGCAGTGAAATACAACAAACCCGTTCGCATCGGAGTGAATGGCGGTAGCTTGGACCAGAATCTCCTCAAAAAACTCATCGACGAAGACAATGCGCGCCCTCCAGCGCAGCAGCGTGGCGCAAATATGGTGTTCTTGGATGCCATGATCGAATCCGCGATCCAATCCACCCAGCGCGCGCTTTCTCTTGGGATGCGAAAAGACCAAATTATTATTTCAACGAAGATGAGTGGCGTGCAGGAAATGGTGTATTGTTATTCACAACTCGCCAAGCGCACGGACCAACCCCTCCACTTGGGTTTGACCGAAGCAGGATTGGGGGATAAAGGAATTATTGGCAGCACTGCTGCACTTTCTCTCCTATTGAATCAAGGCATTGGGGATACTATTCGTGTCTCTCTTACTCCCGAGCCAGGCGCTCCGCGCGCACGCGAAGTGAGGATTGCGCAGCAGGTATTGCAATCGTTGGGGTTGCGCTACTTCTTGCCCCAAGTGACGAGCTGCCCGGGATGCGGTCGCACTACTTCTACGACGTTCCAGGAACTCGCCAAAGAGGTCACGGAATACTTGCACCACCAAATGCCCCAATGGAAAAAAGAAGGTCATTTGGGAGTGGAAAGCATGCACGTTGCGGTTATGGGATGCATTGTGAATGGCCCCGGCGAGGCAAAAGATGCCAACATCGGAATATCTCTTCCTGGAAGCGGAGAGAATCCTGCCGCGCCGGTGTTTGAGGACGGAAAGCTTGTGAAAACACTGCAGGGCCCGCACATGAAAGACGATTTCAAGCAAATGGTCGCTGCTTACGTGCAGAAAAAATATCCAAAATCAAATTAGTGTATAATCAATTTTTTTCACGTTAGTTTCTTGCGCCCAACTATTTTCAAAAAAGGAAATGACTGCCTTATCGGCAGCAAATTCCTCCTTCGATTCCAACGGGGACGGTTCCAAGGAATGTCTTTCCAGCTCCGCATCCATCGCGATGCGTGGATCCATCTCCAATGTCATACGTCACGCTTCCCCCTGCTGCTTCGCATGCTTGGGGGGTGATGTAGGTAGTAGTGTCTTCCTCTACGAAGCTACAATTGAATGTCGCGGTACAATCGCTTCCTACGCAGGCGCGGAGGATATATTGATTTTCTGGGACATTGCCAATTGGAATTGTCTTTACCACTTTTTCTCCACGCCTTCCTGCGAGCTTGACTATTTGTCGGTAAGCCGGGATGGCGCTGGGATAGATCATTGGATTCTGCGTGGGAAGGAATAATTGCAATTCCATCTCTCGCTGTTGCCCTGCCCATCCGGATTTGATGGGGAGGAATGCAATAGTGGCTTCTCGCGCGTTGGTTTCCGCGTTCATTCCGCAATAGCTCTCATTGAAGTATAGTCCCATCGAACTAGGGTATGCGGTTTCTACAACATAATCACTGGTTTGGATGTTGATGAGTTCGAGCGAGTACCCATTTCCATTCTCATAATACGATGGCACGTGCGTGAGTTGGTCGATGCAAAGGGATTGGAATGTATTTCCGCTCCCCGTTTCAAATGAATCACACGTGCGGTTGCGCAATGTTTTCACGCCGACAAATTTGAATGGTTGTTCCAGGAGCTGGGCTTTGCTCTTGGTGTAGGTGGGTAATAATCCCAAGAAGGTGGGGAATTCTCCCGTGTCGGCGGAAAGAAACATGCATTGTCCTAGTGGGCAGCGCAAGACCTCATTTCCAACCTTGAATGTGGTGGGCTGGATGACTGCGGACAAAAATAAGTCCGTGATGATGCTTCCAGTGGAAGGGAGAGTGGTCTTGACTCCAACCAGTCCTGTGGGATCCGCATACGCGACATACGCGAATTCGCGGGGAGTAGTGGTAGTGGGTGTAGGTAAAGTAGTGGTTCCGGGAGGAGTAGTTGTTCCTTGGCCCGTTGATAAGTTCTGCAGCAAGGTGGCGAAATCAGTAGTGCCCGTGCTGGTGGTTCCAAATGTTTGGATGCCGGGCATTTTTCCACTATACACATATTTCCCTGCGACGGGTTCCAATTCCAACACTTCTTGCATCCACTCATCCGCGAGCACGACTGGTTTTTCGACGATGGGCTGCGGGGGCAAGGGTTCATGCAATGTGTTTGGGGAAATGGGCGTGTCCACGCGTGAATCGGCTGTCTTGTCCGAGATGATGGCTGCTACTGCGAGGAGGGCAATCGTGATCAGCACAAATGCCCACTTGTAATCAATCGAAATGGGGTGCTTGCGCTGCAAGAAAATCTTTTTTGGAGGAGTTGTTTTCGTCATAGGTGCAAAAAATATTCCTGGTTTATATACTGCATGGCTGCCCCTCCAAGGTGGGTTCAGCTAAGTAGTGGGCAGGATTTCCTTGGGCTGCCTTTTTTCATGCATTTCCCGAAAAATCACGGAAAGGAGATGTTGCCCTTTATATGGGTAATTTTCCCATGTGGAGTAGATAATGGACAACGGGAGTTGGTTGGTCATGCGTCCCAAATATGTCATTGGAAACTGGAAAATGTTCACGTCTATCTCTGAAGGAAGAAAGCTCGCCGAGGACGTGCATAAGTTTGCGCAGCTACACGTGGCCGGGAGCAATGTCCGTGTGGCGGTGTGCCCTCCCTTTACTCATCTAACGGAAGTTGCGCACGTCCTGAAAGAATCCCTCGTGAAGATGGGTGCACAAGATTGCCATTTCGAAAATGAAGGAGCACACACGGGGGATGTTTCTCCCGTCATGCTTGCTGGGGCGGGTGCGCAATATTGTATGGTGGGTCATTCTGAAAGACGCGCGAACCATCATGAGGACAATCGCATTGTGAATGCGAAATTGTTGGCAGCGATGCGCAACAACTTATTGCCCATTTTGTGCTTTGGTGAAACGGCCGCGGAAAAAAGCGCGGGAAAAACACACGATGTGATTACGCGCGCACTCAAAGAATGCCTTGGGGGAATTTCCCGCGAGACGATGGGGAAAATTATTCTGGCCTATGAGCCGGTGTGGGCCATCTCCACCAACAAAGACAACAAAGGCGCTCCCGCAACGCCTCAGGACGCCAACAGCGTGCACCAATTCATCCGGAATACGCTGAAAGAAATGTTTGGCGCGGAAGTGGCGAACCAGACGATTATCTTGTACGGGGGAAGTGTCAAACCTGAGAAGGCATTCTTTTCCCAAAGCGATATCGATGGAGCACTCGTTGGAGGGGCTTCTCTCAAAAAGGACAGCTTTGCCGCAATCATTGAAGCGGCAAAAGCCTAGTAGCGCTTTGGGTTGAAGAGGTGCTGTCCAATTTCTGGACCATCCGCTTGGTCGGGATGCGCATGTGCCCAATCCCAAAGAAGCGCGGGTTATTGGTTCCCACAATTTGGCCTTCTTCATTCACATACAAGTAGCGCCATGACTCAACCATTGCCCGCATCACGGCGTCATTTTCTGCAACCCGTGTGAGACCCGATTCCAATTCTTGCATTTTTTCACGCATAAGTGCTCGTGTCTGCTGAGTGACCTTAATGCGTTTTAATCCGAGTAGAACAATGGTTGGCGCCGCCACACCGGCGATTAATCCCGAAATCGAACCACTATAATGGCCTGCTGCAATGCCTGTTGGGATTCCAGCGATTGCTCCCTTAACATAGTTTCGAGTATCCGAGAGAACTTCTCTTCTCTGCGCCTTGATATCATGAATGTCTCCCACCACTCTGTGATAATTCTCACTGAATTCTCTTACCCTGGGGCTCATTTCATGATGTGTCATACTGCTAATCCCAGGTAAGACTTCTCTTCCTGGGCCACCCATAAAACTTTCCAATGCACTGATTGCTTTTGGAATCCCTCCACTCACTTCACGATGCCATCGTTGTACATGGAAAAATTTAACGGGCGTCCCTTCGGAAAGCGTAATGGCAGTGACACTTTTAGCGGCTCGTTCAATGGGTGAATTTCCATTCATGGCAGCAAGGATTTTCTTGCTGGAAATTCTGATTCTCCCGAATGGCATCTTTGGAATCCGGCTGCCCACCAACTCTCCCTTTGCATCGACGAAAATATAGGGGTTTTTTTCCACAAATGCTCTTAGGCCTCGATTGGTGCGCGCATACTCTCCGAGGCTGTTAATCAGCGACTCATGTGCCGCATGAATGAGTTTGTGATGGACTCGGTGGACTTGCCACGCTGTAATGAGTCCGGCCATTCCGCCGATACTCGCTGCCACTGCGAGTGCCTTTCCTTTATTTCCTTCTATGGTTGCCGTGCCAAGGGAAAAGAATCCACTGACTGCCCCACCCACGCGCAACGGCCATCTCTTCATTGCCGTCTTACGCTCAAGTCGGTGCAGCTTTATGCTTGCGATTTGGTCACGGGTTCCTGCCCATCCCTCAAATTCTCTTTTATGCTCACGTGGGAGATCTTCTACCCTATTTGGGACCACAAACCTGTTCCCGCGTTGGTGGTCAAAACCACTTTGAACTCGAGGGTTACTTCCTCTGGTTCTGGTAATAATAATTTTGGGTTTCTTTATGCGCGGGGTCATTCTCATTCTATTACGATTTTGATATATAAATCCGAGGTGATATTTTTTTACCATTGGAGGAGTATCCTCATCCATTTCTTGTGGTGCGGTGACGCCAATGCCATTGCGCGCGTTGGTGAGTGTGCATTTTGGGGCAAGCTATAAATATGGTAATCATCTGCCTTCTCTATGGCTCGTTTTTCTTCTTCATCTGCCAAACAAACCGTACAGCGAAAAATAGAGCACGTGCAGATTGCCCTGCACCGCGACGTGCAATTCGTGAAAAAAACTCCGGGATTTGAGGAGATGGAGCTCGAATATGTTTCCCTTCCTGAGCTGGACGCGGAACACATCCAGACTAAAACCCAATTTCTCGGGCACTCATTTTCTTTTCCTTATCTTGTGAGTAGCATGACGGGTGGTCATGATAAAACAACGCTCATCAACCAACAAATCGCGCGCGCATGCGAGGAAGTGGGAATTGGAATGGGGTTAGGGAGCACGCGCGCTGCGATTGAAAAGCCAGAAACATTTTCTTCATTTGATGTGCGCAAGTATGCGCCGCATATTTTTCTGGCGTGCAATCTTGGCGTTTCAAACTTGAAAAAATATTCCACACAGAAAATCCAAAAGCTGATTAATGATTTGCAATGCGATGCACTGATTATTCACACCAACGCCGCGCAAGAAATCGTCCAATCCGAGGGGACGCCGCAATTCTCCCATTGCTTGAATGAAATTAAGCGCCTTGCGCAGGGATTGGATGTGCCTGTGATAGTGAAGGAAGTGGGAAATGGTCTTTCTCCTTCAGTCGTAAAACAACTCAACAAACTCCCCATTGCAGCAATTGATATCGCGGGCGCGGGCGGGACGAGCTGGACCGCGATTGAGAGCATGCGCGGCACGATGAATAATCGCGAGCTCGGGGAAAAATTTTGGGATGTGGGTATTCCAACGGTTCCCGCGCTCATCGGCGCGCGCCGCGTCACGAAAAAGCCTCTTGTGGGAAGCGGTGGTGTGCGCTCGGGGCAGGATATTCTGAAGTGCATGGTGCTGGGCGCGAATATGGGGGCGAGCGCGATTCCCATTATCCTTACTCAGCACAAGTCCGGCGTTCCGGGAATTGTTTCGCATATTGAAAAATTGCAACGCGAGTTCCGCGCGGGAATGTTCCTATGTGGTGCTAAGAATGTGAAAGAATTGCATGGAAAAAAATATTATTTGTTTGGTAAAACAAAGGAGTGGGTGGGGCAATTATGAAACCCAAAAGAAGAGCTTCATTTCCATCACGCGGAGGAATCTTGAATGGGCGTCGGCGTCCAGTTGATGCACTCACTCTTTCTGCTCGTGCGCGTGCGATTGCCCGTAGGAGAAGAGCTGCGATGGAAATTGGGTTTATGGAAGGCGAAGCCGCTGATTTTGTGCATGCAATCCCATTGAAGGGAAAGCACTTGCGCGAACCCATTCATGCGCGTGATAACGTCTCGCCTTCTCGTGTTATTAATAACAAAGAAGGGTTTGAATTCGATTCTTTGTCCACTGTATGGGCTGCGCGTATTCGCCGTTTTCAGCGCACTCTTCCAGTGAAAGATGCATTAAAACATACTTCAGTTGATCGTGCTGCTTTTGTGCTCGCGGATACTATTCGCTTCTTCGGCAATCATTATGGGAAAACCACTGCGCAGCAGCTGGCGCTCAACTATCTTTCTGGGGCGAGTATCACTTCGCCTCGTGTTCCCTCGGAACTCGCAGTGGAGCGCGCAGAATTCTTGCCGTTTTTCAGGCGGCTGAATCCATTCATCGAAGGGCGCACTCATCGATTGCATGAGACAAATCGCTTGCGTGCCGAGGCTGCTAATGCGGGGTATCGACTCGTGAAGCGTCGCAAGCAATGAATGGTGTGCTGGACTCGCATTCGTCCCTAACCGCTTAGCTCCTCACAAATATGTCTTCGTCAAATCCCCTAGTGCATTTTCAATGTTCTTCGTGGAAGAATGCACTCCCTGGGAAATCCAATAATTGAATGATGCGACGAGATCATTTGGGTCTGCGCTGGGCGCGGGATTGAATTTGTAGGTTTGCTTGTCTCTTACTAGGAAATTCAAATCCAGCAATCGCTTCAAGTGATAGCGGAGCAGTTTTTCGGATATTTCTTCTTGGGTCTTTTCCTTAATGTATTGTTGGATCTCTTTGGTGGAGGGGGTTATTTTTTTGGAGAGGTGGAAATAGAGGAGTGCGTCGAGTACATCCAATACTGTCTGCCGGCTTTCTTGTTCGGAAATCAATCCACTTGAGAGTGCAAACCATCGCAAGAGCGAGCGCTTGGTCATTCTGACGTGTGGAGGGAGGTCGACTTCTTTGACGATGAATGTTCTTCGTACTAGCTCGGCCTCTGGAAGCTGAATCTTCGACATAATTTGTTTCCCCCGTATTGGAATAGTTTATTGGTTTTGGAAAGAAAATTTTGGAGTTTAAAATGGAATGCGTGGTGGGTTTCCGCTTGCATAGGTGGGGCTGCATTTATATCCTCAAAAAAATATCTCCTCGCATGCGCAAACGATTCGAGTCCGATTCTGTTTCTATGAACTCACGCTCGTCTTCGAAACACACTGGTGCGGGTCCGCACGGACATCACTTACATCTATTTGGCTTCGGCCACGGATGGATGCTGTTGGCAATAATGGTTGGTATGATTGCGGTTTCATTCATTCTGGGATACTACGTGGCAGCGCAATCCGCGCTTACTGTCTCTCACACGGATGATCAGATTATTGTGAACTGGCAGGGTAATTCCACTACACTCTATGATGCCATGACCACGCAGATGCCCAATTGGGTAAATGGACAAATTATCACGGCCGTGGCGCAGCTAACGTCACAACTTACTGGACAATGTCCCACTGGCCAAGTGATGGCAGGATATGGCGCTGGTCTCACTCGGATTTGTGTGAGCGCCAGCGGCGGGGGAGTGGTATATCACCCCATCGAGAGTGTTTCTCCTTTCTTTGTTCCCGCACCCATTCTATTCAATTACACGGATACTACAAATCCGGGTTATCCTGCGAATTGGACGACTATTAATCTCAATAGCCCTACGCTCCTCAACCTCCCTGCTTCTTCTCTCGCCAATGTGAAGATGGTGAAAATCCGCGTGATTTGTGGAGAGGCATTCATTTGGATGACGGGAGAGACCAGCCCTCCTGCAACCATTACTCCTCTTGATTTCCGCCGCGTATGCGGAGCAGGCAATAACACGGCCGACAACGCGGACGTGGATGTTCCCGTAACGGCTTCTGGTTCCCTGCTCAACATGCAGTTCCGTGCCCAGGCTACAAATCCTTCCACGGTTGGGGTCACGGCCTATCTCTTGGGCTATTATACCAATTAGCGCTCCCCATCTGGCTATTTTGGGGCATAATCCCATCAATCCTTAATAATCCCAAATGCCTGTTGGGGTTATTTGATTCAGTTTAGGGGGAATTCAGTCATGGTATTCGTACGCACATCCTTGTTTCCATATCGCCTTGTCCTGGCGAGAAAGCAGCCCGTCCAGTTGAGCATCGACATCCGAAACGACGAGGGAAAAGACAAACCCTTCGTGTTGGAAGTCGAAGTCCCTCGCGCGCTGGGATTAGAGAGTTCCGGCCCCAAGTGCATGGACACCAAAAATCTCGGAGTGATTCCCGCGGGAAAGCAATTGCGATTGTATTATGACATCCACGGCAAGGCCGCCAGCGATGACACGACCTATCCCATCTCCGTGCGCGTGCTGGAATTGATTCCCGGAAGCCGCGACGTCATCCGCACCACCCGCGCAGAAGCAGAATTGATCGTGCAAGGAAGATAATTTTTTGCGGGTTCTCCCGCATCTTTTTATTTGATTGTACTTTTGTTCATGCATGCGTGCTGCCCCCACTGATGTTTTTCCCATGTTTCAGGGCCCGCCCTCTGAGCGCGTGGACCACTGCATCCAGCACATCAACCGCACCATCCAGCTGCGCCGGCTCACTCCGCTTGATTTGGCTTTTTTTGCCATGCACTCTCCGGATGAAATCATGCGGCGCAAAAAAGCATTTGTTGCGTTTCCATGTTTGGACCTCAGCATCGTGGCGGCGGAGTTGTTGGTGCGCAATGGGATTCCTTCCAAAATCGTCATCGAAAAACGGGTTGCGCCCAAGCAAATGGAGGTGCATCACTATCTGCTTTCCCTCCACCTGGATGGAAAACCTGTGCAGATAAAGGTGGGACGCGGATTGCATTTATCGAATGACCCCCCTCCCTTGCACGAGCGCCCCATTACGATGCGCTCGCCGGATGGAAAAAAAATCGAGGGAAGTGCTTCTCCCAAACTCATTGTGGATTATTCCCACAGCCACGCCCACGATCCTGCCTTCGCGGTGCTCGGATATGCCTCTCGCCGGAATCTACGCTTATCCATGAACTGGACCCTGCCCATTGCGCTGCGTAACTTACTCAAATACAATTCCGCCAAATTTGCCGAAAAAGTCACGCGTGGGGGAAAAGAAAAAATCGTGGGTCATTCTGCGCGATTCCAAATTGGAACACGCTTCATGCTTGCGCTCAAGCGTGCACGTGAGCGTTTCAAGCGCAAGCGGCCCAAATAAAAATACTCTGCCGGCATCTTGCGTATATGCCCTCGCCTCATTTCAAACGCATCACTTGGAAGCGTGTCTTCATGGAAGGAGAAAAGAGGATTCTCCATTACTTTCCCCGGGCCATGCTGCATGCGCATTCTTCGCGCGAACGCAATTCTCTGCTGGCACGCCGCGAGGGAGTGAAACAATCGATTGAAGAAATCATCCTAAAGCCCTCTCCTCCCAAACTCAAGCGCGCGCTCAAGCAACAGATGGGCTTGTTGATGGAATTGATCCAACTCGCGATGCGCCAAAAATGAAATGCTCACACGGATGTCTGCGCGATAATGCGGACTAACTCATCAATCGTGGCGACAATCTCGAGATATTTTTCTGCTCCAGCAATCTTGATCGTCTTCTCGCGCAGGCGCGCAGAGCTCTTGGAGGAAGGAGAAATGCGTGCCAGCAGCATTTGCCGTACGATCTCTCGTTGCTGGGTATTGAGTCCCCGCAATGCGCTATTCCGCATCGTCGTGGAAATGAGGATATTCTGCACCAGGTCGCGCAATCGATGGCGATGCGTGGCGTCGCGCTTGTCGTGATGTCCGAGCGCCTCGATTTCACTCCATCTGAATTCATCCTGCGGTCGACCCGCAAGGACATCATCCATATGCTTTTTCAGCCTGCGCGCAAATGGTTTCTCCATCGATCCCTCGGTGGAGCGACGCACATATTTCTGCCATTTCTTGACACTCCGCAGGGGTCGGGGCATGCAGGGATGCAGGCCCGCATCCTATATTAATGTGTTATTCATTCTCCCTACATGCCTTCTTCCCCCAATCCCACTCGCATCCTCGAATCCGCGGGCTTCACGATTCCTGAGTTCGCTCGCTATGTGGATAAAAGAGGAATGGTTCGCTTCGTGAAGCGCAGCGTGGGAGAAAAATCCGTTGCCTCGCATGGATGGAGAGAAATCTCTCGCGCGGAAGCCGATCGCATCCATCGCGCCAACATGGAATTGAAAAAAGAATATCTGAAGCCGCGGATGAAAAAATATTTCTAGTAACTATTTATTTTCATAATTTTTCATCGCTGGGTCGTATGTGCTGCTGCCATAATTACATACGCGCGTGCAGCTGGCCCATGCATGATACCAGCTCGCGCCAGGCAGATGTTCTTCCTTTATGATCTCTGGATCCGAAGTGGCGGATGACGATGGGCACGCGGTGGGGCACGCGATATTAGTGGCTGCATCCCTGCATGCTTGGATGGCATTGGCTCGGGCTTGTTTAGCAGAAAAATCGCTACCTATCCCATAGACCACTTGTTTGATTGGACACAGCGATGTGCTTGACGCGGCCGCGAATCCAGTAGGGGTGTTTCCGATGATGGCTTCGCGGTTAACGCTCAAAAACAACGCTACGCCCAAAATGGCAATAAGGGTAATGGCCAGTGCTACTGAATCGGATTTTTTAGAGGTCATCGTTTCTCCTGGATTTTATATTATTGTACCTCTGGGGCAACACTGACTGGATTGGTTTCTTTGCCAAATATTTTTTCACAAGTCGCAATTATACTCCCACTTGCGGTTGCACTGGCAGTAACACGGCAACTGAAGGTGTGTATATATTCAATGGTAAAACTGCCTTGCTGTGTTGAACTGAAATGTTTGACTGAAATTTTGGCAGTGGGTTCGCCTGCGGTGCAACTCGAATCGCCTAAGGTCCCTTTACAATCCCACTTGCAGCTAACCGCTGGGCGCTTATGTTCACAACTTGCTTTGGCCTTTTCCTGTGCTCTAGTTTTTGTGTTCTCGATTGCTGTGCTGGCCCCTGCTATAATTGCTGCGCAATCTTCGACAGTGACTGATGGTATGGATGGTGAATTGGTTACTCGTGTAAAAGTTCCAAGTTCCTTTGTGTCATCGCCGCTTGCAGAGATATATATGGAGGAAGCACTCGGGCAAGCAAATAATGGGTTGACTGCACCGGATGAAGCGAATGTCGTGGAGATGTTTCCGGTCACACTTTCTCGGTTTGTCTGCAGGAACAGTCCAATTCCCATCACCAAGACTATTATTACTACGACCGATATGCGTTCCATGTGGGGGTGGGACATGTATTGCAAGGATGATTGCAGGGATTATAAATGCACTATTTTCTTTTGGGGGTGCGTGGCCTAATTCTGTTCTTTTCAAGATTCTTCCGAGCATGATCTCGTGATAATTGAAGTGCTCTCTCGAGGCGGATGGCTTCTCCCACAATTCTACCTCGCTTTTCTAATTGTGATCTTCTGAGGGGTGAGACGCTGGGGGAGGATTGAATCGAGTATCCTGGGAAAAACCGTAGTAAGTGCTCTTCCATGCGTTGCTCTAATCGCGTTGCCAGTCCCAGTCGCGCGAAGACATCAGTGAATGGATGGCTTTGCCTTCCTGGGGCATATTCAAAGGGGTTCAGGAGTAAGGTTGTAATGGTTCGCTTCTTTTCATTGATTTCGCATTGTAGGGTTCCTAATTCATTTCCAATCATCTCAAACATCACTGCTGCTGCTCCTTCTTCAAGGCGTGCGTGTAATTCCTTGCTGGAAATGAACATTTTATTCGGGTTTTGTGATTGACCAGTGGTGCGCTGCGCGAGACGGACTTGGTAAGTCCACGCATGCCGTTGGCCTCGTTCCCCTCGAGGAATGGATCCAACTGGGCTATCATGCAAGAGTACGAGCTCAATTCCCCAAACCTTTTTGTTCTTCACGAAGTTACGTTGTTTTAGCCCAATAAATAATTGTTGTGTCCTCTATCCTTGTTAAGTGGTGGCATTTTCATCTATTTTTCTGAGGCGGGATGTCATCTTCTGGGCTTATTTTTCTTTTTTTGATTGTTTTGCCATCGCCGCAAGCGCAAATTTGCTTTTATCCCTGCGCGCACGCGGCGCTTGAATCCATTCCACCCACGCTTGCGATTTTCTACTTCTTTTTCCATTGCAGCGCGGGTTTCGATTAATTGATTCATTTTTTGCTTTCGCTGGTTCCACATGCGGGATTGGTGATTGGCCGTGGCAATGGCATCACGGTACTCGTGCAGCGTCATGTCGGTCGGCGCACGTGCCAATATTCGCTTCCGCAGTTGCGCTGCGTCTTCGCCTAATCGTTGTTCTTGGACTTCAATCACACGATTAATTTTGGCGCGCCGATTCAGCAAGGGGGTTATTTTTTCCCGATAAAGGTGTCTTTTGGTATTGCGACCCATGTCTGGCCAAGGCATTCATAAAATAAAAGTCTTCTTCAACATAATGAAAATAATTTTAGTAAAAGAAAAACTATTTTTTCTTAGATTTGGGGCTGGTTTCTGTCTCTTTAGTGAGCCATTTGAAATAATCAGTGTTTGCGTTTGTGGAAATTTCCAAAATGCATGGGGTCTCATAGGGGTGAATTTTCTCCAATTCCTTTTGCGCATTAACGCTCTTGGATTTTGGGGTTTTTGCTAAAAGAATGACTTCTTGGGTGGTTTCAAGCTGTCCTTTCCACCAGTACATGCTATTTGCCGGCAAAAAAACGGCGCAGCCGATCAGGCGTTTTTCTAACAACTTTTTCGCTGCTGTCTCGGCGGTTTCTTGGTTGCCAAACGTGGAATAAATCAGTGACATTGCAGGCATTCAGATAATTAGGGCTCTTGAAAATAAATGGGTTTGGGCAATTACAACATAACTATTTGAAGATGCCCATTCCAATAACTCCGCTGGCAATAAGTGGTGTCCCGACTGCCGTAGCGCCAGTGATAAAAGTCACAATGCCGAGTATAAATGCGATTCCAAAAATTTCGTTAAGCTTCATAAGTTATTTCTCCTTTAATTTTCCACAATTGACGTCCTTTCTTCCTTTTATACTTGCTTCACAAAAAATTAATTTTCTTGAATTATTAATTCGATTTTATTGCTTTTGTGTGTTTGACAGTGGCAATAGCATCTTGGATGAAGAATTTGCTTCGAAACCTTGCCTCTTTATTGTAGACTAAATTCATCTTTTCGCGTAGCTCGCATATTGCCAAAATGCCTTCTTTTGTCAAATGCTCCTTTCTGCTAACCATTTGAACAATTTCTTTCCAGTGGGTGTATGATGTTCCTTTCGTAGTGTGGAATTTTTGCTGATCAAAAAAATCAACGAGTTTGACTAAATCGTCAACTCCTTGCACAACATACTGGCACATGTCGGATCTGCCGCCTGGATTCTTGACATCGTAAACATAACCAACTCCGAAGAAATTTTGGATTTCGTCTAAAACTTGCCGATCTTTGCGTGAAAGTGAGATTCGAAAGCTTGGTTTGACCTTGTAGCCAAGGCTTGGTTTGCTCAAATTGTTTTTTCGTTCGGTTTTACGCGGTCGCTTGTCATTTTCTTTTTCGATTGCGACGCCAAAGCACCCTTCGCCCTCAGTGAATCCAACAATGTAGTCTGGCGAAATCATATCTCAGAAAAAGATTTTTGGCTAAATAAGAATTTTGTTGCCATTTCGCCAATTGTTAATTTTCTTCCACTTTTAGTTTTGCGATTTTCTGAAAATTTGCCTAGGGAGAAATGCGGTAAAAGAATGATTATCCCGCAAATTAATGGAATTAAGGGGGATAAATGGGCAAATTAGGGTACATTTGGATGAACTAAAAATGGCAATAAAGGGCTTAAAATGCCTAAAATTGACCAATGGCGGAATTTGGGGCATAATTTGCTGCAATTCTGTAAGGGCGGATTGGCACCACTGTCTCTGTTTTGGGTATAATTTTTTTAGGGTTGATTAACTCTTTTCTTTTTCGAGCGCAGATCAGCTATTGGGGCGGGATAACCATCAAAATTTGTGTTTTATCCCGTTATGACTGATTTAGGGGCATTTTTTTTGGGTTGTTAAGGATTCGTTGATTGTTGAGGGGTAATTATGTAGCTGATTGGGGCTTTGCTGGCGAAAGGATTATTTGGGTGCGCGATCGAGTGCTTGCATGCCGGTAAAAGTCTACAACAAATTTGTTCGCGACAAAATTCCTGAAGTGATTTCGTCATGGGGCACGTGCCTTTCTCACGGCAGCTTAGTGGTGCCGAGTATTGGCTGCACTTGAAGCTGAAACTCCAGGAAGAGGCTGCTGAGGCCATCGAGGCTAGCTCCATGGATGATTTATTGGTAGAATTAGCCGATTTAGTGGAAGTAGTGGATGCGTTAACGGCTGATCTGGGATTTACTCCATCAGAGGTCCGGGCGCAGCAAGAAAAGAAGCGCGCAGCGCGTGAGGGATTTGAAAAACGCATTTTCTTGGTTGGGGCGAACGAAGACTAAATTGTGTAGAAGAAAAGAATATTCTTTTTGTTTTGCTAACAATATTTATCTATTTTATTTGTCGGAGCATATTTTTATTTTGAAATTGATTGCTTTTTTTGATGCCTAAATCTACTCCCGGGTTAGTCGTACAAGCTCATGTTCGCCCGTTGGATTTTGTAATTAAAATTAAATTCATAATCAACCTCGTGCAGGCTCCTCCTTCGCCTTGGTTAACTGATGCGTTTTTCATTACATCCAACCAAATTAGAGCACTCGTACGACAATTACCATCGCTTCATCGCCAACAGATGCCTTTGGGAGTGGGTATTGTTGAATGTACGGTGGATCCCAAACACAACTCAGTTCAAACCAATCATTTTTTTCCTGTTGAAGATATTAATTATCGGGCGATGGGTGCTAAACGCTTTCCCGTATTCGCCGGAAAGGGAATTGCCACAGTTATAGAGATGCGTATTGAGCGTTATTTAAAAAAGAAATATCCCAATTACACAATCCAATCCACTCACTACCCTTCCCCGCAGCGTCAACGCCAACTCGAATTGCGCGGGAGAAAATTAGGAAAACCCATTGCATTGTCAGCTGCCGAAGCATTAACGCGTGCGCAAGTCATTCGAAACTACCAAAAGCACCGTGAACGCAACCGATCACTCCTCAAACCCAAACGACGCAAGTAATGTGGGATCGTTCCCCTGCTGCTGGATTGCATTTCAACAAGGAAAATTCTTTTTCCTTTGCCTAGACTTTTAGTCCTATGGAGTGGTGGGCGTTGATAGGTAGTTGTTGATAGGTATTAATAGGGGATTCTTGTTATCCCTCCATGCGCGCGCCTTCGTCACTTCGCTTGCAAGTTGTTGTGGCTGGTCTGTTTGTCTTTGCGATGGCATTGGCAATCGTCACAATTGGTGGGGAATCCAATCTCATTTCTGGCAAACAATATGCCCCCTCAAACCCCACTACGCCTGCTGGGGGCGGGGGATCTGGACTCGACACATCAACCCAACGCTGTTATGCGTATGGCGATAAACTAGCAGGTGGAGACAATCAAAAACTTGTTCCCGGAGCCAACATCTCGTATTATGGTCCGAGCATTGCGACTATTCTCAACCGACTACGCGCAGGAGAGGAATTTGAATATGTCAGCGGACCCGTATACACCGAAGGTCAGCGCGGAGAACCAATTTTAGGTGGCCAACCACAGAGGAGTATTGCAATTGAATCTTATAGTATGAATATGACCTTTCCAAATGGACAATCGTCCGATGTAACAGTAACGGGGCTGTATCGGAGTTTCTCTGTTCCATCTGATGTCCGCGGCCTTAGTTTACATTTTCTTCCACTCGATGATTTTGCGGATAGCACGTTTAAGATTGGCCCTTATAGTGTGAAAGATATTATTTTCAGTTTGGATGAGGGAAGGGATTTTTCATTATCTAATCAGGATCAAGGTGGAGAAGGACTTTCAAATTCACCTGCTAGTCGATACGAGCACACGGAGTATTATTGTAAAACCGATCGATTGGCTGTCCAATTTTATAGCGGAAATGGAAAAGAGGAAAGAGGTAAAGTCACTAATCTCCATGAATTAGAAACAATATACTTTGCCCTAGAGGATGCTGTAATAAGGAAAAACTTTCATTACCCGCGAAATATACATTTTGACCGGCAGGATGACGAACTCGCGTATTATGTTATTCCGGTTTAAGGCTCGTGTGCCCACCACTCATTGTAGTCATTTCCCTCTGCATTCCGCATGGGCTTTTTAACGCGTCCAAATTGATTTCCTGCATCGACCTTTCGCATGAAAGGATTGAGGAGTGATCAGAAATGAGAAATGTCTTGATGTTTGTGGCCCTGGCCTTTGTAGTCGCAGGCGTGGCAGGGTTCCTATACTTTTGGCCCGTGACTACTACTTACACCCCCCAGCCCGTGGAAAATATCGCCTGTAC
>CAYZNV010000007.1:2538-13976 GCA_964480125.1 uncultured archaeon | reverse complement strand
TAGCCGGGTGCACGGAAGAACGAATGGAATGGATGTGGAATTATGGAGAGAAAAAAGGATGGAAATGCGACACCTTGTCGGATTTGATTCCCACAACAAGCTTTCCTCCCTATGAAGGATATACGTTCTTCAGCGACCCCTATTCCTATGGGTTGGATTTTCCCGCATTGACTTATTATGTATCATTCACGGTGGATCAAGAACAGCCCGTCATCAACAAGGACTGTATCCAAATCTGCGGCGGACCGCGCTTGATGGCCTACATCAACGGGGAATGGATTTCCATCAACACCAAGGAAGAATTACTCGCACGCAGCGGGACGATTGATTCCCCTGCAGAGGCATTCGCTATCGCACGCTATATCACTGGAAATAAAGTAGCGGAAGAAGTCGAGATTGAGGGATTGGACTCTCTTGCGTACGCGAACCCCAATGGCACATTCAGCGTGACGCTCTATTCCTCTACCGGAGGGATTTGCTGCGGAACGGATTATGTCTATTCGAGGATGTATTATCTCGTGGATGCGCAAGGGAATATCTCCCAAGAACGTGCCCCCGTGGAAGTGGGAAGCGTTCCCAACTCGGCGATTGCGTGAATTGAAATCATCAGGATAAGCGGTAGATATCAAACACTACCGTTTCCTGACCCCACGGTTGTTCGACTTGGTGAATGAGCTCAAAACCTTGTTCAGTGAGTTCGTCTGTGTTAGCTGCTGGGACCAATCGATTATTGAATGGCGAGACAATTGCATAAATGGGTCTCTGCGATGATTCGATTTCCCTTACTGGAAACGAGCGAATGCGTCCATTCCATTCCGCTAATTCAATCCCAGAGTAATAACGTAATTCCATGCGTGTCTCATCATAGATAATTCCGCTGGGCGCATTTGCTTTCATCCATTCTCCCACTTGATTGTAGCCAATTTCACCTCGTTGATCAATGGATTGCAGGGTGGAGGCTAACAATAATCCGACCAAAATCCCCGCCACTCCCATCTGGATAATCCCCTCATGTGGGCTAAATAGTTTTCCGATTGCCTGAATTCCATACGCCGAAATAATGCTAATGGGAATAATCAGCGGATACCAAAACCGATACTCGATGTCACCAAAAACCAGCAGTGGAACCCATAGCAGGACCCATCCCAGTAGCATGCTCCTCTGCCAAGTCGGATTTCGCACAAATGCGATGATCCCCAATCCAAATGGGATGAATAATGGAAAAAGCTGCCCGACGAGCATCCGCATATTGTCACGAATGTGGCTCAAAACCAACTGCAGGGAAAAATGACCTGGAATGATTGCCCGCACACCATACCATCCAACAATCCCTGTTGTAAGCGCAACAATGCATACACTCAATGGGTGCGTCAGACGCAGCAGGTGTTTTCGATGGTGGTTATTCCTCCAGATTCTTATCCCAATTATTCCGCACAATACCCATATCAATGCAATAACTCCCATCTTCTTCATGAGTGCCACCACCACGAGTGCTGCAATCAGTGGTAAAATTTTTTTCCGTTCATAGTAGGGCTCTAGACTCACTAATACTAGTAAAAAACCAAAAACAAAACCATTCTCCAACAGTCCGTGCGTCGAGGAGAGGAGGAATGCTGGATTTGTTGCGACCAACAAAACAGCCATCACTCCCAGCAGCGGGTCCCCTACTCGTCGTGAAATCCGAAAGACCAAAAATAGGATTCCGATTCCGAATAGAATCGAGATTATGCGCACCGCATTGATTCCATTGGTCCATGGAATCAACAAACTAGCCAGGAAGGGTTGTAGAGGTGGATGATTGGCCCATGCCTGACCACTGAAAAGAAATGCTGGGTTGTGCGCAATACTCTCGGCATTCCATGCATACAATGCTTCATCAGCCCAAACTGGAGTCCCCTGCAGCTGGGTAAATTGCCATAATCCAATCAATGCGATTCCAAACAAGACAATCCATTGTGCTGACGCGCGATTAATCATTTAATATTCCGTCCGCCCCAATGGGTGCTTACATCCACTAAGAAGCACGCAGCATTGCGCTACATGCTCATATTACTTAATTTCCAAATTCCTTTCACTAGCATTCCGAGTCCGAGCAATCCTGCAGCGGTCTGGAAGTCAATTCTTCCCAAGTAGAATCCTACTGCAACGAGTCCGCCAATGATGAACATGGCACCCATCCACTTTCCATATTCGGGGCCGCAATTGCACATCATGTCGTGATCGCCCATATTCATTTTTTTGCCTTTCATATTTTTTCCTCCATTTTTTTCGATTCATCTCACTACAATGATTGCATCCGAATCGAAGGATAGGGGAAGCAAAAAACTGGAGTTTAAAAATGCGCTATCCTCAATGAATGGGGCAATCAGATGAGTTTTGGGAATTCCCTAATCCCATACATGTAGGGAAGCAGCACTTCTGGGACGCGCAATCCGCCCTCAGGAGTTTGATAATGTTCCAGCACTGCGCGCAACATGCGCGTAGTGGAAATGCCGGTCGCGTTCAATGTGTGTACAAATTCTTTCGCTCCATCGGCTTTGGCATATTTAATGTTCAAGCGCACGGCCTGATACGTGGTGCAATTCGAGAGAGACATCAATTCGAAATACTTTTTCTCACGGGGAGACCATCCCTCGATGTCGTACTTTTTTGCCGCAACGATTCCCAAATCCCCAGTGCACACATTCACAATACGATAAGGGATCTGCAATCCCTGCATCATCTTCTCAGAGTTCCCCAGCAGGCGCTCGTGCCAGGCCTTACTCTCTTCTGGTTTGCAAATCACAATCTGCTCGACTTTGTTGAATTGATGCACGCGGTGAAACCCACGTTCGTCCAATCCATGTTTCCCAATTTCTTTTCGAAAACACGGAGAGATTCCCCCTAATTGGATGGGTAATTCTTTCTCGGGAAGGGTTTCATTCATATACATTGCCGTAAGCGGATGCTCCGAAGTGGCGATGAGGTGCAAATCTTCTTTTTCGAGCTTGTATAATACCTGCTCAAAATCCCCCAAGTCCGTAACACCCTCATACGCGGCGCGGTTCATCATATAGGGAGGAGAAACAGGAATGAAACCATCGCGCATAATCGTATCCATCGCATACCATTGCAGTGCATGATCCAACAAGACCAGGGGGCCTTTCAACGCATAAAATCCCGTACCCGAAATCTTTACCGCGCGCTCAAATTCTGCTCCCATGATATTCTTTGCAATCTGCCCATGGTGTTGCACGTCAAAAGTTGGAGTGGGAATCTCTCCCCAGGTTTTGGTGGTGACATTCTCGCTGTCGTCTTTTCCAAAAGGAACAGAATCATCCATTACATTGGGCAAACGCATCAGTGCAACGCGGACTTTTTCTTTCAACTCATTTTGCAATTTCTCATTCTGGGCGATTTGCTCTCCCACGAGTTTGCTTTCTCCAATCAGGCGTTGCTTCTCTGCGGGATTATTGAGATTCTGCTGCACCTGTGTGGTGAGTTGGTTTCTTTTCGCGCGCAATCCTTCTACCTCCATCAAGGCCTTGCGATAGTCCAAATCATTCTGGATCAACGCATCGAACTGCTCCAAGTAAGGTTGGTGCTGGCGCTTGGCCAGGTTCTCGCGGACCATATCCTTGTGCTCGCGCACGAAGTGAATATCGAGCATAATAGAGGGAATTGGGCAGAAAATGGGTTAAAAACACAGCGTGCGAGCAGGTCATTCTTGGGCATTTATAATGGGATAACGGGAAATCTTCACATGGCTCTTTCTTCTCTCCACAAACCAAAAGGACGAGTCGTCCGCCGGAGCCTCGGGCTTCTGCATCGTGCCATTAGTGCAAGAGCACGCACTACTTGGCAGATACGCCGATTGCAACGACGTGAAATGGACACTCTTGAAAAAAGAAAAAATAATCGCTTGCGTCTTGAGATAAAAGGCATCATCGCAGTGGGTAAGCGATCGGACTCACGCTCCTTCTGGACTGGTTTTATGCTCCAGAAAAAAAGAATCGGACGCGACCAACTGTTGCGCGCTGGATTCACTATTCGTGAACTCCGAAAGCACGGGTTGAATTCCTGGTTCATGCGCTGGATGGGATTCAAACTAAAGGATTTCATCCACGAAGAATTGTCCGTTGATTATATCGAATCCGCCGGATTCCCTTCCCGTATCGTGCGAAAAATGTATGCGCGAAAATATCGTGTGCGCAAGAAGTGATGAAACCCCCTCTTATTTTCTTAGCGCAGCTGATTGATCTTATGCGCCAAAATGAAATCATTGGGAGAAAGCCCATTGATGGCATGCGTCCATAATTCCAATTTCACTTTGTTCCAATGAATGTGAATATCGGGGTGATGGCCTTCTGCTTCCGCAAGCACAGCCACTTTTTCCACAAAACGCATGGACTGTTTGAAGTCCTTGAATGTGAATTCACGGCGGATTTTTTTCCCTTCCAATTCCCATTGCGTGAGTTCATGCAATAGACTGAGCGATTCTTTCTTCGAGAGCGGGGGAACACCTCCCTCGCAGGGAATGCAATGCACCCCCAATTGGGAGATTTTCCTCGCCGAAATGCTCTTTTTAGTGGGCATATCCCGAATGGAGGAATGCGGGTTTAAATAACCCCTGCGGCGAGGATTCATTATTCGCTTTATTGGCTAAACTGAGATGATGAAATGGGAAGCGTTGCCGAATTCTTTAGGGGAATCGTGAAGTCCACGAAAATACTCGCCCAAAAAGTGGGAGCATTCATTGTGATTGTTTTCTTGCTGGGGATGATTTTTGGAGGGTACCTCATCACGGGAAACTTCTCTAAACTCTGGTTCGTGGCCATTGGACTGGCCGTAGTTGTTTTCTGGAACGACTTCGGAGAGGGAGTGGGATTCCTCATCCTGACATTCATTCTCTTCTTCATGTTCCCGGATTTGCTTCCGAATATTAGGATTTGAATAACTATTGAAGGATTTATAGCAGATGTTTGACTTTTGGTGCCATTTTTTGGTAGGCGGTTTTTAATAGTGCTTCGAATGCCAGGGTATCCATTCCAAATAGTGCAGCGGTTTCTTGAGGTGTTTTTCCTTCAAAGAAGATGGCGCTAACGGCTTCGCGCTCTAATGATTTTAATGCATTCAAAGCACTCAATATGACTTGTCTTCGTTCCGTCTGTTCGGCTTCGCGTGCTGGGGTTTGCGTTGAAACCAGAATCGACGTAGGTTTTGATCTGCCTCTTTCATCTTCTTCAAACTCGACATCGCGCAAGAGACCACGAATGCGAAACTCCTTGCGCAGTCCCGCACGAATCGTATTCCAACGTCTAGCGAGAGCTGTAGAGATAAGTTCACGTTGAATTTTACGCCATTCCGGATTTTGCCATAATTTTTTCATTCTTTCTGCTGTTGATTTTTTGAGTCTTTCTACGAATTCAGGATTGGCGTTTAATTTTCGCATTCTCTCTGCTTGCTTTCTTGCGAATTCAGGGTCAGCGTTTAATTTTCGCATTCTCTCTGCTTGCTTTCTTACGAATTCAGGATCAGCGTGTAATTTTCGCATTCCCTCTGCTTGCTTTCTTGCGAATTCAGGATCAGCGTGTAATTTTCGCATTCTCTCTGCTTGCTTTCTTGCGAATTCAGGATCAGCGTTTAATTTTCGCATCCTACTTGAATGATTGCGTGCTTTTTTGAGCCACTCCTTGTAAATGATCTTTATTTCTGCTCTAGTTTTCCCGGCAAACATACGTTCCGGATTGGGCCTTCGGCCACGCTGAACCGTGAAGAGATATTCATGCATTTTTTTGGGTGAATCGATTTTCCAGTGTTTGCCATAACGTTCATACATCCAATCTGCAACTTCATGTGAATTCAATCCATAACCGAAAAGCAATGCGGCTTTGCCTATTGAAAACTGATTAAAACGAGGTAACTTCTTAACCGTACGCTTCTTGGGCATAGAAATCACGGGTGTGTTTTAGTATTTAATCATTCGATAACGAGTAACGGTAGCATAATCATTTTTTCGCTGGGCAAATACTTGCAAAATCACAATACCCGCAGTGCGCTCCTTCTTGTGCAGGGAATAAACCCGTTTGAGAAGAATACCCAATCCGCGTGGAAATATTCTGTGCCTTCTGGATGGCATTACGCGATGCATCGGGAGTGAGTGTCGCGGTAACGGTTTTTTCGTGCGTCAAATAATGCCACTTCAATTCAATCTTTTTCAATGGCAATTCTTTCCCAAACTCATGTGCGGCCATCGCACCATATAATGAGGCTTGGAAATCCGCCAGAAGGGTTTTGTTGGTGAGAGTTTGCTTTCCTGTTTTGTAATCATGAATCGTAATCACATTCTCCTCGGGAGAAGAAATGCGATCCAAGAAACCAATCAACCATTGCTTGTGCTGGGGAAAAAGAGGAAGCATGACTTTGTGTTCCACTCCAATGGTTGCTTCTGTTTCCGGAAGAAAGTGGGTGGCATAATAATACTGCACATTCGCCATGGACTGCTGCACAAATGGAAGTAGTTCTTCTGGAGAAACAGGAGTCGGAGAAAGTGCGATTGTTTCATCCCACTTGCGATGCAACTCTTCCACGATTTTTTCTAATTCCATTTTTTTTGTTTTGCTGCTTTTGGCGTAGGCGAATTCCAGCGCGGCATGCACTACACTTCCCGCGTGCATGCGCCAGTCCAGTGGTAGCTCTGGAATGGGGATTTTCTCAATGTATTTGAACGCATATTGCCGGGGGCACCGCTCATACATCGAGAGAGAAGAATAGGAATGGGGTTTGGGCATCCCAGACAGGGGTTTCGGGGGTGTTTTAAGCGTATTTAAGCCCAAATGCCATTGCCCCTTTGATAGGATGGGCTATTTTAATCCGGGAAACCTTCCAACCACTATGAAGAAGTTTTTTCACATGGGGGAAAAGGCCCAAGAGTCCGCTCCCTTCGAGCTGTTGATTGCCGTAATATTGATGGGGTTCGTATTATTGGTAGGATACAATGCCATTACGCAGCTAAAACAACAACAATGCAGCAGCCTCATCGATGCGGAATTAAACCAGCTCGCTACGAGCCTTGAGAATACCACCTCGGGAAAGGGCAGCAGTCAATTCCAGTTCTCACTTGGAGAATGTGCCGCCAAAGTACAGGATTGCCAAAATTTCAGCGCCAACGCGGGAAGCAAGGACATCCAGTGCATCCGCCTCATCGATAGCGTGGATCCCTACATCTGTTCTAATTTTTGTTCATCCGCGCGCGATGCATGTTCGTTGATTCAATTCGAGAGTGCGCAGTTCCAAACCCAAACCAAGTGCGTGGATATTTCTCCTTCCACGGTGTTCCCGGATTCCCCTGGAACCCAATGCCCGGATCGCACCAGTGATGGATATCAATTATTGAATCTCACCAATGAAATCAAGCAGGGCACTTACTCTTTGGTGAAAGCCAATTCACTTACGGCGGCACAACCCATCGTATGCGCGTACGTGCAGTGTCGCACGCCCAACTGTGCATGAGAGTGAAAAAACATGATCGACTTTACCCTATCCAAAATCAATCTCCTCATCCTTGCGGTCGCACTATTCTCTATTTTTTCTTTTTTCGCATTCAATGTGGGGCAAATTTTTTTGGTGAATGAGGTCAAGCAAAAACTAGAAAAGTATGTCACCGTGCTCAACCAAAGCGTGGCCGCTCCCACGACATGCGATTCCATTCCAAATGTGATTCCCTCAAAATTCGTGAGCTTCGGGAATAGTGTGTATTACAAATTATCCATCTCCCAAATCGCCGAAACCAGCTCTTCGACGACGCGATTGATATTGGGAGTGTATGACAATCGGCACCCCGACAACGTGCTGGCTTCTGCCTCCATGGCCAGCACGGCCCAAATCATCATCTATGACAATCTCACGGGTACCTTTGCCCCACTCAATACCAACGAAGAACTCATCCTCGATCCACAAGCCGTTCCTCCACGAAATGCATTCTATGCCGTGAAGACCGTACGCCAAGGACAGACAAAGCTCTACATCCTTCCCTGTGCGGTAACGGCCAACAGCAACACGTGTGGGGATCTCACGCAGGGAAATAAGTTTCTCGTCAACCAAACGCTTCCCCTGGAGGAGCGTTTCCCATGCTGAAATCCCTTGAGTCGGGCTTATTGAAAATTGGGTGCTTTCTTGAGAAAGTACCCATTCTCGGCGCGCGCGGTCGAAACACGCGCGGGTATATCGGCCCCATCGGAGATGACATCCCGAGTTTGATTCCCATTATTGTGGGATTGGTATTATTTTTTTCCGCATTTGCGTTTGCATTGAATGAATTCAATGGGCGCACACAGTCCTTTGCTGCGGATCGAGATGCGCTGATTATTGCGAACTCGTTGAAGGGGAGTAATTACATTTCCCAATATGCCCCATTTGATGTGGCATGCAAGAGCTTGCGCGTGCGCGGACTGCATTATGTGGCGGGGGTCGTGCAGAATAGTGCGTGGCAGAATATCCTTGCTTCCACTAGCAACGACCCCACTCGCCTCACGGATGTCGCACAGAATTTTTTTCAAATTAATGATGATCCCGCACAGACATTGAAATGCACATTAGGGGAAAGCGAATTCACCCCGGAGTTATTGCAGACGCGCGCGTATGTGGTGTTGACTTTTCCCGTGGCATTAGAATTACCCCAAGCAGTAGTATCTGCGACCCTGGTGGTGGTGGCATGGAGAATATGATGCCTTCTTCTCGCACTGGAAAAAAATTTTCATTTGCCTCAAACCAAAAAGGACAGGCGGCCGTTACGGATGCGCTTTTTTTGCTGGTTATCATCACTGGGCTCATGGCTTTCTTGTTTACCTTCACCGTTGGTTATGGAAAAGGACTCTCCGATCAGGTGTCACGAAATACCAATTTTGAGTTCGTCGCGAGCGCACTCAAAACAATTATGTATCAATCTGTTCCGCGTAATGCGGATGTGACACTGCAACCCAATAACTCAAATCAAGAAATAGACTATCTCATGGCGCAGGTGAAAGAAGACTATGCGGACGATGGAAATATTTCCCTCAACACCCAAAAGAATCTCACGCGGACCATCTACGATGTCATGCGCCCCATCGCGGACACGCATGATTATCTCTTCGTCATCAACACCGCGCAGAAATATGTATTCGTCATGCTCTGGCGCACCGAATTTGCATCGTATCAAATCAATCCCAATACTGGGAACCCGCAGCGCTATCAAGACATCCAAGTCCAGAATCCATCGCACCGGATGTATTTTTGCTCTCCGCTCCTGACATCGGATGCACTGCAGCGATTCAAACTGCGCGTGGGAAATACCACGGAAGTGGAAGCAGTAGTGAATATGGTGGAGTTCACGGGATCATCGTTGCTCTTGTCGCAAGACACCACCGAAACACGCGCAGGAGTCTCTCTCGCCACGTGGATTGCAACGCCCATTCGCGATGCAGAATGGCAGGGAATGAATTGCTCGCAAGTGCCCATTACGCTTCCGTGAATTAATTTTCTCATTAAGGGACTATTTCTCTTCTTCGAATAACTCCATATCCTCTTCTGTGTCTAATTCTTCGTCCTCGCTCGTGGGCTTCTTTGCTTTCTTCTTTGGAGGGGACTTGGTGTCATCAGAAAATAAATCCTTGAAATCTTCCTCTGCTTCAGGAGTCATATTCTCTTCTTCATTCAAGGAAGTGGGACGCGACTCAGCGCTCTCGCTTGAATCCACTTGCCCCATTCTCCTACGGATGTGCGAGCGAGGCTCAGTCGAAATAGGAGCAGTTGGCGCAACAGGAGCAGCACGCGTAGCTGATGGGTTTGATGCAGGGATTGGCTGATTGGTCGCCGGAACATTCTGCCCACGCTGTTGTCGTCGAAACTCCATCCGCTCGCGCGCGGAGAGTTTACTCAAATCAGGAATGGGGATTGGATTGGTTGCAGGGGGTTTTTCTTCCGCAGAAGAAACCAACTTTTTCGCATCCACTGGGCTAGGTACTGATCCGATGGGAGTGAAATGGAATGAAAGACTTTTTTCCTCTTCCGCTTTTTGCGCGGACTTATTTTGCTCGGCGATGTGCTCGGCCATTTGATCGATGGACTCACTGGATTGCGTGCTCGATGTGGATTCGCGGAAGCGCTTGATATCATCTAATGCCTTTTGGATTTCCGTCTTCTTCATCTCAATGGCCTTATTTCCAGCAGAAGGAAGGTGTTCTTGGAATTGTGCTTTTTTCTCCAATCCAATCGCCTTATCCATGCGCGTAGGAGGGGAAGGCGAAAAAGAATCACGCTGCATTTCCTGGAAACGCTTTCCTCGGTGGCGCGGCGCAATCGCTTCTTCGGCTGATGCCTTGCGTGCGGACATGGCGATATTGCTCTTGGCTTGTGCCGTTACTGCGGGCTGATTCCAGGGTTCATTATCCGGAACAGTTTTTGGAAGCAAGTTCTCGGGAATGGGTTCTCCTCTCCGAAGAAATCGTCTCAATCGTCGAGGGACATTTTGGTCATCCATGGGAATCACGGCACATCAGCACAGCACACGCGCATCATTCCTGCGCATGTACGCCTTTACTAGCGCTTGCGTTGAAGGCCTTTATATCCTTTTTCAGTTGCTCCAGCTGCGCATCCAACGAAGAAATACCCGCACGAGGAGCGGTTTGTGCTTGGTTTTTTTTATTGGATTGAGGAGCGGCCTCTTCCTTGAGCAAACCCAATCCATCCTGCATGGAGGGCTCCCACCCCCCAGAAAAAGAAGGGCCTTCTTGCGAGGGAACTGAAGCAGGAATGAATGCGCTTCTCGCTCGTGGGGGTTTTGTTTTCTCGGATGAGGAAAGTCTTTCGGCAAATGCATTATCATCCTGCACCTCCACATCACGGAATGAGGGCTCGCGCGCTGGTGTGGAGGAAACGGTGGAATTGGAAAATGGTTTGTTGTTCGAAGATGGAAATGCAGGCGATGCATGCATCGCGGGAGCGTGCAGTAACATGGTGTGAATCCCACGCGTGAAAAGAGAAATAATTCCAATCAACACAATAAATCCCATTCCCGCCAGCGCGAAAAATTCTCCCACGTGCAGCGAATTGATTTCGAGATTGGAGGAAAGGAATCCTGTCCCGATGAGGGAAGCCATCCATCCTATTCCAATCACACATGATCCCAGCGCGCGCTTCCAAATGCTCCACTTGCCTGCATCCCCAAAAATGGTGCGCAATGCAATATATCCCAACGCAGGGCTGCCGATGAGGCTTGCTCCGAGCAGTATCCATTCCATTGGAGCAACAAGCGATGCCATGCTTCTTTCACGGAGGGGCGCTTTTTTATTCTATGGATGGCTTTTCCCTCGCATGGCGGATTATTCCAATCTCGTGGAGGTGCTGGTCAGCATTATTGGCGGGGGAATCAATCTCTTCATTCCGCTTCTCATTCTCTTGCTCGTGGGATTGTTTCTCTT
>CAYZNV010000007.1:0-2438 GCA_964480125.1 uncultured archaeon | reverse complement strand
TGCATGCCCTTCATCTTTTTGGGATTGATCACTTTCTCTTTGGTCGAGAAAAAATTTCCTGCTGTGTGGGCGCGACTAGCACTCACGACTGCGATTTGGGCCCTCATTCTTTCCGCGCTGGTGTATTTCTTCCCATGGATTCTGGCCGGGTTGATTTACTTGGCATTCTTCGGTTTGTGAGCTTTTTTGTGTGAATTTTTCCAAATTGGACGCGGTCATTTATATAGGCAAATTTCGCCCTGCTACTAGCTATGCATCCGCGCACGATTTCCATTTTTTTTCTCGCACTATTGTTGCTCACTCCCATCAGCAGCGCGGTGGCATATTCCACTCCCTCAGGGGATGAAATTGACTCCTCTGCAGAAATGCCTGCACTCGCCCCGGCAGCAGTAGAATCCCTTCCCTCATCCGCCAATCCATTGAGCGAGGATCTATTCATCACCTTCCAATCCCTTCCCAGCGGAGGAAGCGTGTGCCGGCTTTCTTCTCTTTCTCCCACTGAGGCGCAGCGCTTCAAAGATAACATTCTGACTCCCGGCATCATCGGAGAAGAAATTGGCTCGGGAACAAACCCCAACAAGGAACGCAACAAAGTCACGGATGAAAATCGCATCATCATTCCGGATGACGAAGAAGGGTCTGAAGTGGGCTTCCAGCGCGAAGTCCCAACAGAGATTCTTGCATCCAATGAAATCTCCCCCATTCTCAACAAGACCGCGCGTGGGAGCTTTTCATTTGGGGTGGTATTGGATGACACGCTACGCACCGCGCGTAGAATCCCAGATAAACCAAACGAGGGATGGGGAGAAGCAGGGAAGTTGAAGTATCGTAATTCCTCAGAAGGATTTGAGGGCGTATATCGCAATATCAAGGATGTACTGATTTCCTCCGCCGGCGATTCTTCTTCGAAGCTAACGGAAGATGAAAAGGCATACTTGCTCGCGGAAGCAGAAACAAATCAATTACTCGAACAAGAGGATGCGAATGTCATCGAAGCACAAGGATTGAAGCGCGTCCCACAGAATGTGAAATTGCTGAATCACATCAACGTCGACAATACATTCCAAGCTAGCATGATTACGAACTGCGCCGATGGAAAATGTATTCTCACGCTCTACTCGTTATTCGACAAATACTTCAACGCCTGGTTCTCAGGGGACCTCGTCATAGGGACATTCGGCCCCACGCTGTTCGGGCAATTCAAAAAAATGCTAAAGCTGGGGAAGCGCAATAATCTAATTCCTGCTTCGCTTGCTGATTATTCTCCATTCAAGACGACTGCCTCTGCGGCAAGTGTTTTCGACACGCCTTCCAGTAAACTTACTCGCTTCGAGAGTTTGGGGAAAAATATGATTCCCGGCAATGTCGTCATGCTCAACTATAAAAAAGCCCTCCAGCGCGACGTGGATGCGGGGGGAGTTTTCAAAGAATTATTTGGAGATAAAAAGATTTTCTCCACTGGCAGCAGCTCCGGAATTGAAGATGCGCTGTTCGCTCCCGAAGGAGCGCTAGGAAAAATAAAGGATATTGAAACGCGTCAAAAACTTTTCTCGTATTGGGGAAAAACAAAACAGTATGCCAGCATTTATGATGCGCAATACCAACAAGTCAAAGCACTCCGAGGGACTCCGAAAGCGCGTGGGTTGTTGAAGTTATGCAAGGATTTGGATGACAGCTTCAATATTGATTGCCCTGGTTTATTGCAGAAAGAAATTCCACAAACGGGTTTTCTTTCCATGTGGGTGAAGACAGATGCTGGTAAATATGAAGTGCTTGGGACTACTGACTCTAAGTTCTTTACAGAGCTAACAGAGAACTTAGCGGATAAGGGACACTTCAAGGATGTGCAAAGACTTGAACACACTGCGCTTCTTGACCCCGCTACTGGATTGCCTCGTGTTGGCCCAGATGGTCGAATTTTAAGAGACGCTGATTCGATTCAATTATTCAAGCTAGACCCGCATGGGGTGGAACAATTGGTTGATGATCTAAAACTAAGAGGCAACCTTTACCCTCCTAACTCCTATGTTCGCTTAAGTACATTCGAAATTATTCCCGCCGACGCAAGTGCGGTTACGCAAGTAGCAGCGGATATTGCAGCCGGTGGTAATCCTAAAGTAATTGTAGGCGGCCTGCAGGCAGGAGATTCATTAACACCTGACCTTTTCGGTGAAAAAATTCTAACTGGTGGTGTGTTCGAAGGAAAAGTGAAGAACTTCCCTGGAAATGTCAATTCGGTATATGACACCATGGTGGCGCGCGATTGGGGTAAGGGAAGTTACACCAATCTCCTCTCTAAGCAATTGCAACAACAAGAAAGCATCTTCAAAAACTACATCAATATTTTCAATAGAGACGTGGCCAATTCCGGCATTGGTCTCACGGCAAAGATGTACTTGTATTGGTATGCCACGCGTGGCGGGCCACTAGGGGACAAG
>CAYZNV010000006.1:0-54171 GCA_964480125.1 uncultured archaeon | reverse complement strand
TACTCTGCTTTCATGACTAAATCGACAACGCCTGTTCCGACTTTGATGGGTTGTCCCACGATGATGTTTTCCACAACACCCTGGAGTTTTTCTTTTTCCCCATTGAGTGCGGCGTCCAACAAATGCTTCGTGGTTTCTTCGAAGGATGCTCTGGCGAATGGAGAGCTTTTCTTGCGCGAAATTCCTGTTCGCACGATTCCGCGGATTTCTCCATCGAATGTCATGACATCCGCGAGAAGCAAGATGTGGCGCAAGTCCACGTTAATGCCATTATCATCCAAGACTTTGTGAAGCTCATTCACAATGGAATTTCTTCCGGCTTCAATCCCTAACACTTTGGAAATTTCTTTGACATCGTTGGTAATGGTGCGCTTGCTGTCGATTTCTTTCATTTTCAGCGTAGACTTGAGATTGCTCCCGGATGTCTTCACGATGAACTCACCATTTTCTTCGAATACAATGGCTTTGTCGATTCCTCTGACTCCCTGCAAGCGTGTCTGCATGAGTTTGATGAGTTTCTTTCTCATTTTCAGGAATCCTTCGTCACCGAAGTCGAATTCCATTCCTAATTTGGTTGCTTTGGTTTTGTATCCCAATTTAGAGGAGAGTTTTTTCATCAGCGATTCTTCTTCCAATCCCTTGTCGATGATTTCGGCGCGATTGGGGATGAGTTCGAATGTCTTGTCGGCATAGCGTTCTTTTACGTGCATGACATCGGACAAGCGCAAATCCACGAGAGAAGCAGCGAATGCGCGGGCTTTTTCTTTGTCTGTGCGCAGCGCGGCGTCGTCGAAGTAGATGGTCATTGATGGGTATTTTGCCTTTGCTCTTCCGTCCACGATTTCTTCCACACGCTGAATTCCGCTTCCAACGGAAACTTCTGCAGCTCCCGCGTAGTGCTTGGTTCGCAGCGTGAGCTGGGTTCCGGGTTCTCCCAGGGATTGTGCGGCAATAATTCCCACACTCTCACCGGGCTCAGCTTTGGCATATTTGTATTTGACGCGCAGCTGTTCCAGGAGTTGATTGAATTGCTCATCGGTTAAATTCAATTCCAAAGAGAGGCGCTGGGCTTCTTCGTAGGAGCGTTGAGGCACTCCGTACTGGGCGATGTGGTCCACGAATTCCACTTTTTCTGCCATTTGGGTGGCATCAAAGTTTTCACTGGTTTGCGTTTCGTCTGCCATGGGGGTTGCCTCCACTCGTTCCTTTTTGCTAGCCATTTATTTCGCCTTCCCTTTCTTGAGTTTTCGGATTTCTTCTTTGAAGTTGGCCAATGCCCCTCCGGTCGTGCGGGCGGGGAAGATTCCATCTTCACCGTAGCGGAATTGCACAATGTCCTTGCTGGCCGTGCGGACGGTTTCATCGTTGGCGACGTGTAAGTCCTTCAATGAATTCGCTAGTCGACGGTAGAGGTATCCGGACACCTTCGTGGCAACACCCGTGTCCACTTCTCCTTGTCGTCCTCCCATGGAGTGCATGAAGTATTCCTTGGGGTCCATTCCGCGATAGAAGTTGCTGCGCACAAATCCTCCGGCTTCGGGTCCCAAATCCTTTCGCTCGTTCAATGCGATCAAGCGTTCGGAGAATCCTTTCTTGGGTCTTCCGGAGCGCACGGAAATCTGTCCGAATACACCGGACATGTAGGAGAAGTTCAGCATGCTTCCGCGTCCACCAGAAACCATCAGCAATGCGGAATCCAACGTGGGGCGTGGATTCTCATACAAGTGGCGCAGTTTTTGTTCTGCGAGGCGTGCTTGTACTTTTCCTCTGACCTTTCCACCGAGGCGGACCATCAACAACTCAAAGCTCTCATCCACGCTTCTTCCGGGGATGGGCTCGAGCTTGCCGGCAGCGTATTTCTCTGCGAGCTCAGTTCCTTCTTTGAGTTCTTCCGCGATTGCTTTTTCGCGTTCGGCTTCGATGTGCGCGACGGGATTGAATTCTTCAACTCCAATTGTGACTCCCTTCATGGTCATTAATTCGTGCACAACGTGAGACATGGCATAATAATAGCGTTCCAGCGTCTCGGGGGAATAATTTCGCACGATGGTCTCAACGAGCTTGGGTGTTGAGTCAACAATTCCGCTCACCACATTACCGTCTTCGATCTTCACGAGCGCGTGCTTGTAGAGGTGTTCATTCCCATCCTTTGGAATGTCATTCTGGCGCAACACACGAGCAGTATTGTTCGTGTATTCTGCGTTGAGTCCCTTTGGAAGGGCTTGAGAGAAGAGGAGTCTTCCCGAATAATTCTTTCCACGATCGGCCTCAGGCAAATCGGTCACGCCCATGTTGTAGAGCAAGTGCATAGCCTCTTCTTTCGTGAACTCAGTCTGGTCCATCGTCAAGAGGAACAGGCCCGTCATGTCATCTTCTTGTCCCACAATAATGGGTTCGCCGTGGCGAGGGGAAAGAATCTGGTTTTGCACGAACATGAGTTCGCGTGCTTCCGTCTGTCCTTCTTGGGTTTGGGGCACATGAAGGTTCATTTCGTCTCCGTCGAAGTCCGCGTTGTAGGGCTTACAGACCATTGGGTTCAAGCGCAGTGCTTTTCCGGGAACGATTTTCACATTGTGCGCGAGCATCGAGACGCGGTGCAGGGAAGGCTGACGATTGAACAGGACAATGTCTCCATTCTTTAGCGTTCGCTCTACTTTGCTTCCGATTTCGAGTTCTTCTACGACTTCCTTGCGGTTCAAGTCGGAGATTTTCTTACGCAATCCGTTGGGCTTCGTCACGTACACGACGTCTTCTCCGCCTTTCTTGATGAGTTTCTTCATTTCTTCCAAATTCCCTTCGGTCACGAATTCTGGAATGGTGAGCGTGTTGGCAATTCCTTCAGGGACGCCGACTTCGTTAATACTCAGGAATGGATCGGGAATAATGGTGCTTCTTGCAGCATAATTGACACGCTTTCCGGTCAAATTGTAGCGGAAGCGTCCTTTCTTTCCTTTCAAGCGCTGGGCAAGGGTGCGCAGCGGTCTTCCGGAGCGGTGCTTGGCAGGGGGCACACCGGCGGTGTTGTTGTCGTAGTACGTAGTAACGTGGTACTGCAACAAATCCCACAAGTCTTCGATAATGAGTTGGGGTGCACCTGCGTCGATGTTGTCTTTCAAGCGCAAGTTAATACGAATAATATCCACGAGCTTGTGCGTGAGATCATCTTCGGACTTGATTCCGCTTTCCAAGGTGATAGAGGGGCGAATCGTAATGGGGGGCACTTGCAGTGCAGTCATCACAAACCATTCGGGGCGAACGCGAGCCAAATCGTAGCCGAACAATTCCAAATCCTTCTCTGGGATTTTTTCGACCCATTCGCGGATTTGCGATGGATAGAGACGATCTTTGTCGATGAAGAAGTTGGTTGGCTTATCCAACAAGACTTCCTTTCGCTCGGCTTCACAATGAGGGCATTTTCTTTTGGTTTTTGTTTTCTTGACGATGAGCTTGATGGCGTCATCCTTGCTCAATCGCGCGATTTGGGTTTTCATTTCGGCGATCTGTTCGTCCTTCAACGCAATGCGTCCGCATTCGCGGCAGGTTCCGTGCAATAGTTCTTCTAATTTGTGGGAGAATTTTGCATGGATCACGGGTCGAATCAATTCCAAGCTACCGAAGTGACCGGGGCATTGTTTCATTTTTTGTCCGCAGGTCTTACATCTCAGCGAGGGATTGATGACTCCCATGTGGGGGTCCATGAGTCCGCCTTCCATGGGGAAGCCGTCTTTATCGTAGGTATCAGGTGTCTTGATTTCGATTGCCGCCATCTTGCGGATTTGCTCCGGAGACAGGACGGAGAATTCAATGCCTTCGAGTCGTTTCATCAACATAGTTTTTCCCCCTACGCCTTGTCCGCCAAGGTCAACTTGGGATAGATTCCCAAGGCCTTGAGTTCGTCTAACAGCAACTTGAATCCGTAGCTCATCTGCACCGGATACACTTGTGAGGTCTCACAATTGGGGCAGTAGCGTTTCTTGCGGATCTGATCATTGACTGCAATCAAGCCGCATTTCTCACAGACCAACTCAACAACTTTGTCGGAGTCTTCAATGAGTTTCTCTTGCAACAACATTGCAGCTCCGTGTCCGACAAGTGTTTCGGTTTCCATTTCACCGAAGCGCAGTCCACCATCTTTTTCCTTTCCTTCAGTAGGCTGGCGTGTAAGGATTTGGACGGGTCCGCGGGAACGAGCCTGTTGCTTGTGCGAGACCATGTGGAACAAGCGACGATATGCAATGACGCCGGTGTAGATTTCTCCCTCGATTTTCTTTCCGGTCATTCCATCATAGAATGCTTCTTTTCCATCGGGGCGGAATCCATAGGCTTTGAGGATTTGTCGGTACATGTCGACGGGGTCCTCATTGAATGGAGTGCCATCGGCCGTGACTCCGGCGAGGGAGGCGGCTTTTCCAGTGAGCATTTCCAACATGTGTCCAATGGTCATACGTGTAGGGACAGCGTGAGGGTTCATGATTAGGTCGGGCTTAACTCCTTCTTGGGTAAAAGGCATGTCTTCTTCGGGAACAACCGCGCCAATGACTCCTTTTTGTCCGTGCTTGGAGGCGTATTTGTCTCCGGCTTCGGGAACCATACAGCTGCGTACTTTGACTTTGGCAATGCGTGCACCGGACATTCCTTCTGTTAGTAAAACTTTGTCGATGTACCCGGGCTTTCCTTTGCGGGGACCCAAAGAGGCTTCTCTGCGCTTTTCTTGGATCACACCAAAGTCCGTGATTTCTTCCAAAAAGCGAGGAGGAGAGGTCTTTCCGATGATGGAATCCTTGTCTTCGACCCATTCCTCTAATTCCGCGAGTCCGTCGCTTCCGAGTTTCTTGTAGGCGGCTTCACCCATGTGTCCGACGACTTCCTCAGCGGGAATTTCAAATTTGTCCACTTGTCCACCGGGGTAGCGGGTCTCTTCGCTTTCATAATTGCGGAAGTAAGCAGATCGTCCGAGTCCGCGTTGCACCGCGCCGCCGTTCAAGACAACGGCATCGAGCGTATTGAATCCCATGTAGGGCATAATCGCCACGACAAAGTTCTGGATCATCGGTCTTGAATCTGTTTTCAAGTAATCCAATGATTTGGTTCGCACGATTTCGCGTTGGGGGTAGTACAACATGTAGCTTTCCGTGTCGGTGCGCAAGTTGTAGTTGATGGCCGTCAATCCTTGGGCCTGCTTGAACATTTTTGCTCCGTGCAGGGTTCTTCCGGACAAATTGTGTTCCGCAAAGGGAATCATACTCGTGATGATGGAAAAAATTCCGAGAGAGTTGACTTCCATATGAGTGGTCTTGTCTGTGACGTCTTCTTCGCGCAAGGCGATGTGGGCGTTTTCTTCTTCTTCCGCGTCGAGGTATTCGATGTAGCCTTGGTTGATCAAGTCATTCCAAGTGAGTTTTCCATCGCGCACGGCCTTGATCGTATCTTTCGTAATGCGGGGCTTTCCGCTTTCCACTACAATGAGGGGGCGCTGCACGCGTCCGCCGTCGGTGTTGAGATAGAGTTCGCGGATGTCCTCGTGCAATGCAATGTTGGTTTGTGCTTCAATTTTTCCCTGGCGGCGCTTGGAGACGAGTTCTTTGCGCAGCTTGAGGAGGTCGGAGTGGAATCCGATGAGCTTTCCGTTAACAAATACCTTTCCTTCGATTGCAGCCATAGGTTTTCCCTCCATTACTTCAAGTGCACATCCATGCTCTTCAATAATTTCTCAACGGGTTCTGGATCTGAGTCAAGAGTGACTTCGGCGAATAATCCCAAGTTCTTCACTAATCCACATTGGGGTCCGTCAGGGGTTTCGATACAGCAGAGTCTGCCCCAGTGGGTTCCGTGGACGTCACGCGCTTCATACAATTCGCGCATTTTGTTCAATGGGGATTTGACTTTTCTGAATTCGGTCAAAGGACCCAAGTAATTCACACGGTCCATGAAGCGCGATACGCCTGTGCTTCTTCCGATCCAATTTCCCGTGCTCATTCCGAATTTGATGCGTTCGCTCAAAGCGCCGGGTCGAACAACGGTAGAGATGTTCAACTTTCTGCGGCGTGTAACGGTGCGGTCAATCTGGAATGTCAAGTCTTTGATGAAGTACTTGAAGGAGTGGCGGAACAAGTGTTCCATTAGTTTCCCTGAAAGTTCCAATCGCTTGTTTGCGTAGTGATCGCGGTCATCCATGCTGCGCAAGTTGTAGGCTTTTTCCATGGCGCGCGTGGCCATTGTTGCGAGATAGTATGCTTTGGCGCGGCGATCTTCTTTCGTCGTTCCGATGTGAGGCAACAAAAACGCGTCGATGACTTCTTGTGCGCGGCGCAAGCGGTAATCAATGACTTGTCCGGGCGCAACGTATTTACCGATTCGGTCTAATGCTTCTTCTTCGTCTTTGACGTCGTTGGCTTCCAAGTTAATCATGACATCGTTCATTATGTCCGCAATCTCAGGAAATGCTCCGCGCATTTCTTTTTCGTTCTTCAATCCCAATGCCATCAACAATCCGAACAATCGGAGTTTTCTTGGAGAAGCAGGGAATGAAACCGAAAGCATTCCATCTTTGCTGCGCGTAACGCGGACGCGTCCTTTGAATGCACCTTTTGTGGAAATAACTTCTGCGTTGATTTTGTCCGAAGCGCTTTCATTAACCAAAATTCTATCGGAGGAAAGGACTTCTTGCGAGGTGAGTGCTTTTTCGCTTCCGTTGATGACGAAGTAACCGCCAAAGTCCATGGGGTCTTCACCCACGGCGATGAGTTCGTCGTCGGTCTTTCCCTGCAAGTGGCAGAGTTTTGATTTGAGCATGGTGGGCAATTCACCAATGTAGGTTTTCTTCACATCTTGTTCGACATCGCGGCGCAGCAATCTCATAGTCAAAAATAATGGAGAGGAATAGGTTCTGTTTCGGATGCGCGCTTCCATGGGGAAAAATTCATTTCGCGGAGAACCATCTGCTTCCACGATGCGGGGTTTGAGAACTTCAATGTCTTCCAATTCAATGCGGACTTCTTCGATTTTTGGGACGATGGATTTGTTTTCGTTCACAATGGATTGCAAGTGCTTGTCCACAAACTGATTGTAGGAGTCGATTTCCATTTGTGCAAAGTTTTTGTGCTTGAACCAATTTTCGAGCAGTACATCTGTGTCGCGCATCAAAGCCATTTACACCACTCTCCGGTAGTAGATTGTGTCTCCTGCAACGGGAGATCTTCGAACAATGCGAATGACATCCCCAATGCCGGCTTTCAATTCCGTGCACATGGGATCTTCAAGAGAAATGCGAGGGAGTTTGTCGATGTCCAAACCAAACTGTGCGAGCAAGTTCTTTGCTTCGTCTTTTTTCAATAATTCGTGTTGGGGTACTAAGTGGTGTTCCGATAATGCTTTCAGCATGCGACTCGACCTGCCTGTGTTGCGGATTTCTGTCGCATGGGGAGCCGTCTCTGGACGGACTTGTAAACACGTAAAAAATTGTTTTCCCTTGCTCGCGCGCGACCCAAAACCCATTTCCTCAACGGATAAGAGAAAAAGCGCAAGAAACACTTATAAAGAAGCCGCTTCGCTCGCGGGAATCAGTGAACAAAATGCCGAAATGGCCTATCTTGAGAGAAAAATCCCCTATTTTCGCTTGAAATCAAGGGGAGCATCCCATGCGTTTTCCCTCAAAGCCGAAGAAACGTGGTCCAAAGAGTGGTGGTGGCGCTTCTTTTCTCCGATGGGGACATCCCCCTCGCGGAAATACCATAATGCGAGCATCACAATCAGGCCTAAAACGCCGATGATGAGTAAGGGAAAGGATAACGTGCCCGCACTGAAGACGGAAAGGACGCTGGCAAGCACAATGCCTATCAGCACATAGATTCCTGGATGGAGGGGTGATTTTTCTGCGCGGAAAGCCATATGCTGGGAATTACACTATTCCCCTTTTTAGGGTTTTTTGTTGGGGAAATAGGCATTACGCGTGATACTCATGGACTGGAACCCACTTACATGGACATTCGCCACGACTTTTTTCGGCATTTCTTTGTTGAAGTGGGGAATTGTCGTCGGAACCATCATCTTTCTCGCACTCGTGCGCAAGTTCATCATGGGTACGCGGACCATTCACAAAGTGCACGCGCACACGACTACACCCACGAGCACTGTCGTTGTTGCCGAAACAACCGCTGCTCCTGCCCTTACACCTGATGCAATTGAAATTGTTGCCGCTGCGGCCGTGAAAGAAACACCTGCCATGAAACAAAAGGTGGCCAAAGTAAAAGCATTCAAGCGCGCCATCGTTGTCGCAAAGAAAAAGCGCAAAGCGCGTGTGAAGAAAGAAAAATTGGCATCAGTAAAACCAGTTGAGGTTACCCCATTGGTTGCGGCACAACCCGTGGCGAATATCAAAACCGAATCAGTGGTGGTGCAGCCCACTCCCGCAGTGAAGGAAGTCACTCGCAAGCCCGTTGCAAAAATAGTCGTTGCAAAGCCGGCAATCAAAAAAGTAAAGAAAAAAACCACAAAGGCGAAAGCGCCAATCGTTGAAGCGGTGCAAAAAGTAGAAGCAGCTCCTACTACTACGATCACTGCAAAGCCTAAAGCTGAAGCGTCTCAGAAAAAAACAGAAGACAAAACAGCAAGTGCAAAAGAAACAACCCCTACCGCACCAACCAAAAGTGCAACGGCGAAGGCAAAGCCGATAGCGAAAGTAAAAACGATTGCAAAAGAATCAAAGACGGTTGTGAGTTCCGAAGCCGAAGAAAAAACACCCGCTTCAACCGGAAAACCCATTCGCGCACGCAATCCAGGTTTCATTTAGTGCTGACGGAAATTAGTGCATGCGCACTCATCGCTTGGCGCGAGACGATTTCTTTTTTCTTTTTTTTGCGGCTGCCGCTTCAATGTGGGGTTTTCCAAGTGGGTTCGCGAACAGCGCATAGAAGATAATTCCCAACAAGAGGATAATCCCCATCCAATGAGATGGGGCATTGAGCGCCCAGAAAAGGATGAATACCATCCCCAGCACGATTACTCCCTTGAAGATACGTTCCATACTCTCTAAGGCAGGATTGAAGGTTAAAAATCCCCCATTTGCCTCCAAATGGCTCATTTGGGGTTCGTTTAGGCGTAGAAAATAGCTAGCATTAAAAAGGCAAAATTTTTCTTACAGCCATGAAACCCAATGCTTCCTCCCAAAACGATGTGATTGTGCTGCTGCCGGCGCATAATCGCGCTGAAACCTTGCCGTCAGCCCTCGATGCCGTGTATGATTCCGACCTCGACAAGGGAAATAACCTCCACGTCATGGTGTGCGCCAACGCGTGCACGGATAATACGCTTGAAGTGCTTGAGTCATTGAAGCAGAAGCACAAGAATTTGGATATTGTCACGGAATGGATTCCCGGCACCACGCGCGCAATCAACACCATGATGGACAAAGTCGAGCGCGATCGCACATTGGGCGCGAATGACGTCGTGTTGTTCTTGGATGCGGATGCGGAAGTGCAGAAAGAGACGATTTCGGATTTAACATACATGTTGAATTCCAACAAGAAACTCAAAGCAGTTTCTGCCAATACATTGGCGTTGCCTCCCATGACCAATTCGTTGTTGGATCACCTCTTGTTTGGCATGAGCGAGTTATCGCTCTCCAGCATCGGGACGCAAGACTACCCCACTGCGCTGATGGCCGTACGCGGAAAGGATGCAAAGGGAATGCGCATCCCTGAAGAGATCATCAATCACGATTTGTGGATGGAGATGTATTTGGGCATGGATAATGTGGAGACGCACCCCCACGCATTTACGATTGTGCAGACCCCCAAATCCTTTATGGGTTGGGCAGAAAGACGCGTGCAGCGCATGATGGGATTGTATCAATTAGAACAGCACTTCCACCCCAAAGATGTGAAGGAAGCATACCCCATTGGAACGCACAAGCATATGCATGCGGTCGCGCGCGATAAGGAGCTGCGCTCGCAGTTCAAGCAGTTGCCTTCCACCTATAAGGCAGCAACGCTCATGGCATTGCCCTTGCACACGGCGCTGAAGGCCGTCGCGTGGATTGGTTTCCACTTGATGACTCCTTCTCCAAAGAATGAGTTCAAAGTCGTTGGGGTCTCCCCCAGCGTGCAGCGAGCTCCTTCTTCTCCTGCACGCGCATAAGCGGGGGCTTTCATTCTTTTCTTTTTTTTCTTCTTTTCTCTTTTGACTACCGCATGCAATTAAACTCTCTTTCTCCTTCCTTTGTGTATGGATTTGGGTTCATGGACGTATAGCGCATATCTCCTCCTTGCACTCATTGGAACGCTTGCGATTCAATTCTGTTTCAAAATAAAGCTGCCTCTCCGCAAAACCGCAATCGCCATCTTAGGGAGTGGGTTTCTTTTTGTGGCATGGGATGCACTCGCGACGCACGCAGGGCATTGGTCTTTTGGCACGAGCATGATGATGGGATTCATGCTGGGCAATCAGCCCATTGAAGAGATAGCATTCTTCATCGTCATTCCCTTGTTCGGTCTTACGCTATGGGAGTATTTTGCCCCAAAACCCAATGCGATGCACTTCCAAAAAGGAAAGGGATCCTGATGCTGGGATACACGTATGCAGTAATTGCAGTGATGATATTCATTCTCCTGCTCGACCGATTTCTGCTGCGCACGCGCATCATCACATTGCATAATGAGCGCTTGTGGAAAACCACTGCCGTATTTGTGATATTCCAATTGGTGTTTGATAATTATTTCACCGTAAAAGGATTATGGGTGTTCAACCCCAATGAAGTGATTGGAATCTTTCTCCCTTTCATCCCAATTGAGAATTTACTTTTTGGGATTGAGTTGTTGTGGGTGTGTCTCATCCTCTATGTCTTCGCATCCAAAGAATGAGGTTGAAGCAATTGCTGGCATGTCCGAGCAGAAATCAACACCATCGGCATTCCACTCCCGGGATGCGTGCTCGCCCCAACGAAATAGAGGTTCTTGAATTCCTCGCTTTTTTGTTTGGGACGGAACACGCTGCTCTGGAAGAAAGTAGGACTCAATCCGAATGTACTGCCCAAGTGCATTCCCCCTAATGCTTCCCAATCCCGAGGAGTGAATATTTCTTTCATTTTGATGTGCTTGCGCAAATCCGTAAGACCGCGCTTTTCAAGCAGTGTAATGATTTCTTCCGCGAAGTTTTCTTTTTCCGCGTCCCAATCCCATGCTTTTCCATCGCGCTGCGGGCGAATGGGAGTGGGGACGAGCACGTAGAGTAAATGTTTTCCTTTGGGAGCGAGTTTTGTATTGGTGCGCGTGGGCACGTTCACGTACAAGCTCGGATCCCGGGGCAATTCCATGGTATCGAAGAGCTGCTTGAAGTTCTGCAAGTAGTCTTCGCAGAAGAATACATTGTGATGCTCCAGCTGTGCATAGTCTTTGCTGACTCCCAAAAAGAGCATGAATGCAGAAGAAGAATACTTGAAGGAGTTGATTCTTTTTTCAGTGTATTTTTTTCTCTTCGAAGCAGGAATGAGTTTTGCATAGGTTGCGGGCAAGTCCAGATTGGAGATGATTTTGTCTCCCGGAATAATCTTTCCGTTTTCGAGGCGAATGCCCATTGCTTTATTTTTTTCATCAATGAGAATTTCTTCAATGGGCGATTTCAAGTGAATCTGCACCCCTAATTCTTTCGCGAGCGTTGCAATGCCATCCACAATACTTCGTATTCCCCGCGTGGGATACCATACTCCTTGCGTCATTTCCACGAAGGGCACGATGCTATAGGTTCCCGGCGTAACGAGGGGAGACTCTCCCAGGTACATGCTTTGGAAGCTGAACCCTAGACGCAAGTGCTCATTCGAGAAGAATTTGGATGAATGTTCCCACATGGAAATGAATCCATCCAGGTTTAGCAGCTGGAATAGTTGTGGAGACAATGCGATCTTGGCGAATGAATCCGCTGGTTGCGTGATGAAGTTCGCATACACGATGGAATATTTTTCTTGCTGGTATGCAAGGAAATCCAAATACCCTTGCACATCCTTAGGGGAAAAGCGCTCGAGCTCACGCAGCATCTCGGGCAAACTGGAGTGGAAATCCACGTGGGTGGAATCTGAAAAATGCAATCGATAGCAGGGATCCAAGCGCTGGATGGGAATGTAATCTTCCATTGCGCGGCCGCAATAGGAAAAAAGCTCCTGGAATTCTCCAGGCATCAGCATGAAGGTGGGACCTACATCTATCGTGTATCCTTTGACTTTCTTTTGCGCTACTCTCCCTCCGAGAAAGGAATGGCGTTCAAACACCTCAACAGAATGTCCTTGTTTCGCGAGGCGACATGCCAACGCTAAACCTCCTAATCCCCCGCCGATGATGAGTATTTTTTCCATTTGCATGTGAAGAAATTTCCTGCACGAGATGCATTTAAGCTTGCTCGTGGAGCGTGGTCGTTGTGGAAGATGAAAGGTAGAATTGAGCCATCTCGCGTTTGCGTGCGTCCGTAACAAAAATGCGCGTGGAGAAAACATCGTAGTGGTTTGCTTCGATGGCGGAAAGGATTTCGCGATAATATTGGAGGCACAAATAAATGGCAGGCTGCGCATCCAGGGGAAGCAATTCGATTCCTTCCTCTGCTTGTGCATAGTAAGAGCGTGCTCGCGCGATTTGGAATTGCATGAGTCGCGTAAATGCGGGGGATATTTTTCTGTTTCGCAAATCGTTTTCGGTGATTCCGAATTGCTTCATTTCATTTTGAGGCAAATAGATCCGATCCTGCTCCAAATCTTCTTTGATGTCGCGCAAAATGTTGGTGAGTTGCATCCCAATTCCCAATGCAATCGCATAGGAGTGTGATTTTTTTTCTGCACCAAGGGCGAATGCCATCAGCAATCCGGGAATGGATCCAGCGGCATAGCAATAATCATACAATGTTTCGAAGTCGTTCATTCGCACCGTGCGAAGGTCTTTTTCCAATCCCTCAATGAGTGCGAAGCCCAGAGGAGATGGGATTTGGTGGCGTTGGCATACGTGCACGAATGCGTGCAGCAAATCATCTTTGGAATGAATTCCATTCCACTCATCGTCGAGGAATTTTTTCCACTGAGCGAGCGTTTTTTTCTTTTCAGGGATGGGTGCAGCGGAATCAGCGATATTATCAGTGGCACGACAAAAGCCATACAATGCATAGGCGGCGTTTCTTTTTTCTTGGGGCAAGAATTGGGCTGCCATCGAAAAGCTAGTGGCGTATGTTTCGCACAAGGCTTTGCTGGCAGAGAAATCCACTATTGAGGAGTGAGACATCATAGGGATGCACGCTTGGACTATAAAAAAAACCCTTTTTGGATTACCACCCATAATGGGCGGCGCGTGAGTATCCAAAGGCTAGGAAAACATCCACGATGCCCTTGCGGTAAAGGTCATAGTGTTTTGATAATACGTTCACTCCCACCATGGCTTTATCCCATGAGGAGAGGTTAGAGAGTTCATTGGGCATCAAGTGTCCCACGCGATTGAGTTCTTCATCGCTCAGCGCATACAGGGCATTCTTTCCTTTGATTATTTTTTGATAGGAAGGAAATTCATTCTTCCATAGCTTCTCATATTTCTGCAAGAACGCGGCGTCGGTGCGATTCTGGGTAACAGCGTCTTTGGCTACTTCGGCAGCAAATCGCCCAGAGACCAAACTCAATTGTGTTCCGCCTTCGAATAGGGGAGAGGTGAATCCGGCCGCATCTCCGATGAGCATCATGCCGTCAGTGAATGTATTCTTTACAGGACCGGATGAAGGAATGGGTCCACCGAATGTTTTTACCACGACATTCTCTTTCCACCCCATTTCCAACACGAATTGGTCCAGGTATTTTTTGGCATTGGTGATTTCGTGCGTGACCAATCCCACGTTGGCGCGTCCATTGGATTTGGGGATCATCCACAGATATCCTTCTGGGGCCAGGCGCGGCCACAAGTAGAAGTCCAAATATCCCTCGTTGGGGATATCTTTCATTTCGTACTGGATTCCCGTCGTTACTTTGAATTTGGGATTCAAGTTCAGCATGCGGTTGGCAACGCCAGCAGCGCCGCTTCCATCCAATACAATCTTTGCGCGCACATTACCCTTGCTCGTGGTGAGATTCCATTCATTATTTTCGCGTTTCAGTTCTTGCACGCGTGTTCCAAGCGAGAGCTCGGCTCCCTTGTTCTGTGCTTCTCCTGAAATCCATTGCTCGAAGGTGTGCTTCTCCAACACATATCCTTTTTCGGTGAGTTTGCAGCTATGCTTATCGGGAAAGAGGACATTGACTCCTTTCACGGGCAATGAAACCACTTCTTTGGGGAAGCGTAGCCCAAAGCGTTCTTCGGCAATCCCAGAGAGGCATTCCCCACAATGCACGGGTTCGCCGATGACATTGTGCTCTTCCAGGATGATGGTCTTCAAGCCCAGCTTGGCCGCATGCAAGGCCGCGCTTCCCCCGGCTGGGCCGGCTCCAATGACGGCGACATCATACTGCTCAAATTGAGGCATAATACTACTATCCGCTAAGGAATCGTTTAAAAGCCTGCCAAGGAGAGGGTTAAAACCCCTGAAAAAAGAAGAACCGGTCTAAGAATAAAGGAGGGCCAATTGGCCCAAAATAATCACTGCTTCGAATGCTGCGCTCGCGTCTCATACACGCGCATGCTGTCCATCTTTTCTTGCACGAGTTTCCAATTTAGATTCTGCATGAATGCATCGATGTATTTCTTTCTCGCGGTTCCATAATCCAAGAAGTACGCGTGCTCATACACATCCAAAATCAACACGGTGGAGCATCCCCAAATCCCTCCATGGTTGTGGGCGTCGCAGAGGTAGTTGTGCAATTTCATGTCTTCCCAGTCGAATGCCAACACGACCCATCCGCGTGCGGCCAGTCCCATGGCTTTGAATTCTGATTCCCATTTCTCATAGGAACCGAAGTCTTCCTCAATCATTTTGAGGAGATTTCCTGCGGGCTTTCCGCCTTGCCCGCCGAGCGCGGCGAAGTATCCCTCGTGCAAGCGCACGCCATTCACGGCGAATCCTTCTTCGAGTTTGAGTTCGCGCAATTCGGCATAGGTTCCGTTCGCGGTGGAGTGATCTGCCGTCTTCAATTTTTCTCGAATCTCATCCGTCTTCTTCACATATCCCGCGTACAACACATCGTGGTGTTCCGCGAGTTGCTTTTCGGATAGTCCTTGCAAGGCTTTGTAAGTTAGGGGCTTAACAGCAGTCATAGAAAAATCAACTCCTTCAACGAATGAGTGATTACGATAGGAAATGCATTAAATATGCGCGCCGAACACACACAAATTTAGAGTGGTTTCTCGACAATGAGCGCGAATCCGAACTGCTTCGTTCCATTCAGCATTCCCTCTACGGGCTTGCACTGGAGTTTAGCCCCGCCATAACTCGTGAAGGCGGAGAGTTTTTTCAGAAATGCTTCTTCTTCGATGGTAATCTCTCCCAAATATTTTGATTTGCCATTGATGATTTCTTTAGTGCGGATCCACACGAATGCTTTTCCTCCTTGCGTGAGGTTGGTGAGGATTTTAGTGAGGAATTTGGATACGTTCCCCATTTCGTGCGCGGCGCGGAAACAGAGAATCAAATCCTCATGGCGGGGCCATTCCCATTCGACCGCGTCTCCTTGGATGAATTCGTCGAGCTTGCTAGTGCAAGGAAGGAGATCAATCCCCGCTACATGAATGCGTTTTCCGAATTGGGTTTTCAATTCCATGAGGGCTTGCCCATTGCCGCAGCCAATATCCAGGATGCGACACTGCTTCTTTCGCGTGAGGGTGTCCTCCACTAATTGCACTAGGTTTTTTTCTTCACCCATCGAGGAAAGGAATCCATTATAGTCATTAACGGCATGATCCCGGATGATGACTCCAAGCTCGTAGAGTTGGGTGTATTTCTTCACGCGCTGGGGGTGAGATAGCATACCTATTAACCCGCCAAAGAGACTATAAACCACTTCCCGCACGGCCTAAAAATAGCCCCAAAAAATAGAGAACTAGCGCAATGATTCTATTTCTTTCGCAAGGTGCTGGTGGAGTTCCTGGATGGGTTTTCTTCCCTCAAATCCATCCTCTTGCGTGTGATAGTGGAGAATATCAGCCTCGTCGATTTGCCAGCAGAGCATGATGTCTTTTTCTCCTAGCTTTGAATAGAAATCCACAATCCCCTGTGACACATCTTTCACATGCACCCCAAGCTTGGTGACTGCTTCCAATTCCGCATAATATTTGAATGATAATTCATGGAAGCGTTTGTTGATGTTGATCGCGAGAATATGCGCAGTAAGATCCATCTGCTCCGCGTGCACCTTTACACCAGAAAGTGCAACGACTTCATCCTGGAGCGAGATCAATTTTTCCAGGTGCAACTTCACTTTGGGCAAAATGCGTTGTGCCTCGGCAAGTGTGAAATAATGATGGGCCATTGCATACGCATGCGCCTTCCCGATTTTATAAAAGAGACTATTTGGCGTAGTGATGCAACTCTTGGAGAATAGCACGATAGGCCGCGCGCGATTGGATGCTTTCTCGCAAGCGCAAGTCCACGCGTTGAGGCTGCGTGATGAGTTTGGGATTCAGCAAGCGCATGATTTCCGCGCGCGTGAGGATATTTTCTTCCACAAGTAAGTGCTCTAATCCCTTGCCGTTTTTGAGTCCTTTTTTCACATAGTGCGCGACCACCTCATACCCCAAATAGGGGTTCAGCACCGTAGCGAATGAGAGGCTTTGTTCGAGGTGGCGCTGCATATTGGGAGTAGGCCTCAATCCCTTCAAACATCGCTCTCGAAGCATGCGCAGGGAATTTTTGAGAATGAATTGGCTTTCGAATAAGTCCGCGGCCAGAATGGGAGTCATCACATTCAATTCCAGCTGCGTACTTTCCATTCCTAAGCGAATCGTCTCATGATGCCCTTGCACCTGCAGGCAGACCATTTTGAATGCCTCCACAATACTGGGATTTATTTTTCCCGGCATAATGCTGCTCCCCGGCTCGACTTCGGGCAATTTTATTTCCCCAATCCCTGCGAGGGGGTCGCTGCCCAACAAAACAAGGTCATTGCATAGAATAATGCCTTCACTCGCTAATTCAGATAGCGCATGCGAATAATTCCCAAGCGCGCTCATGTGCGAAGTGAGGAAGAATTTGCGCTGGCTTACAGTGTAAGGACGCTTGGTGATTTTGCGTAATTCTTTCACGACTTTTTCATCATCGCCCGGCTCAGTAGTAATGCCCGTTCCGATGGCTGTCCCGCCCAATGGCAATTCCATCAATCCCGCACGCGCGGACTTTATTTTTGAAAGGGATTCCTTGAACGCTTCCGCGTGCGCGGAGAGTTCTTGCCCAAATGTGATGGGAACGGCTGCTTGCAAGTGTGTCCTACCGGTTTTGAGTAAATGCGCATATTGTTTGGATTGTTTTTCGAGCACCGAGATTGTTTTCATGAGCTCATGCTCTAATGCGATGGAGAATTCCACGCAGGTCATGCGAATAGTAGAAGGAATGACATCATTCGTGGACTGCCCCATGTTTACGTGATTATTGGGATGCACCCGTGCATACTTTCCTTTTCTTTCCCCCATCATGTCCAGCGCGCGATTCGCGATGACTTCATTCATGGTCATATTCAGCGGGGTTCCCGCTCCGGCTTGGAATACATCCAGCCCAAACTCATTGGCAAATTTTCCTTTTGCGACTTCTTTGGCGGCTGCAATGATGGCCTTTCCTTCTTTTTCAGCCAAGCGACCGCTGCGCACGTGCACAAGCGCATTGGCGTGCTTGATGTGCGCGAGTTGCGTGAAAAATTCCACAGGAAAACGCCTCCAAGAGATTTGGAAGTTTTCTTTTGCACGCACGGAAAAGATTCCACCAAATGATTCAGCTGGAACGTCTTTCACGCCGATGGCGTCTTGTTCTTTGCGGATGCGCATGCGAATCATTTTCCTCTTTTCTTTTTCTTGGTAGGAGGCAAGATGGGTTTCTGCTTCTTAATCCACTCTATTTTTTCTCCTGGGAGAATATCGCGCGGGCATAAATTTGCTTTCTCCAAAGAATAATGTACGGGCAAGTGAGTTTTGAGCATTTCCACGCGCGAAACATCTCCATCGCGCATGTCGCGGGCGTAGCGATATCCTTTCACGAATGCAGCAGGGCCTAATTCTTTTTCCAAGTCCACTTTTGCATTGGCATTGCACAACTGGCAGAGATTGCATTCCTGCGCCCTCCCGAGTAATTCTGCTTCCTTTTGGGACATTTTATTCCGGCGCGCATGCTCGCTCGCTCGCGATTCGATCCAAGGTTTTGCTGCGAGCAACTGGGAAAAAAATAAACTCTCATCCGATGCCAAATCTTTTTTTACTCGCTGCTCATCCAAGGGAGCAATGGTCAAGGAATTATTTTCTCCCATCACTCCACTCACTTGCGTCGTGCACCCCATGACGGGTTTTCCATTCACTTTGATTCCACACCCCCCGCACGCGCCATTGCCACAATTCCCCCTAAATGTAAGGCTGCCATCATGGTGGTGCTTAATGCGTTGGAGTAATTCCCACACGCTTTCTCCTTCTTTCTTTTCCAATGAATACGTGTGCGTGCGTGGAATGAAATCCATGGATGGGTTGTAGCGAAAAAGCGTGGCATGAATGGTATTTTTTTCAGACAACGTAAAGGGGACCCGCTTCGAGGGGATGGAGCTCTTTGTGTTCTTTTTCGTTGCAGCCATCAATAATGCCTCGCTTCGGGTTTGTATCCCTTGATGATGACAGGCTTGTAATCCAACACCACGCCATGGGGTCCCTTGCGCGCAAGCGTGTGTTTCAGCCATTGTTTGTCATCGCGCCGCGCATAATCTGTTCGCGTATGCGAACCACGGCTTTCTTTTCGTGCGAGTGCACTCGCGAGAATAGCTTGAGAAAAGGTGATGAGATTTTGTGTTTCAAGTGCCTCGACTAAATCCGTGTTGAAGTAGGCTGATTTGTCCTCCACCATGAGTTGTCCCGTCAGTGAATGGATTTTTTTCCAAGTGCGTAGCCCGCTTTCCAACCCCTCTGCGTTGCGGAAAATTCCACAGTCGCGCATCATCATTTCCTGGAGCCTTTCTCGAATGGAGTGAGGGCGAACTCCATTGGAACGGCTTTGGATGTGTTCCAATCGCCGAGTGGCTTGCTCGAGATGAATGGATTCGATGGCGTGGGAGGAAGAAGGTAATGATTTTGCATGTTTAGCCATCTCTTGTCCCGCAATTCGACCAAAAACAAGAGTCTCCATGAGAGAATTTCCCCCAAGGCGATTGGCCCCATGCACGGAAACACACGCGACTTCTCCGGCGGCAAAAAGTCCATGCACAGGAGTGGCGTGCGCATCCACGATGACGCGGGTTTTAGTATCAGTGGGAATGCCTCCCATAGAGTAATGTGCCGTAGGCACAATAGGGATTAGTTCTTTGGTACAATCAATCCCAAGCTGATGCTGCACCGTCTGGAATATCTCAGGAATGCGTTCCATTATTTTTTGTTTTCCCAAGTGTCTCAAATCCAGCCACACGTGGTCTTTTTTCTTCCCTGCGCCTCGTCCTTCAAGAATTTCCATTGCAATCGCGCGTGCCACGACATCGCGCGAGGCTAGTTCCATTTTTTCTGGGGCATATTTTTTCATGAAACGCTGAAGAGTAGCGTTGAGCAAGTATGCTCCTTCTCCTCGTGACGCTTCGCTCACCAAGTATCCTTTGCCATACATTCCAGATGGATGGAATTGGACCATTTCCATATCCTCTAATGGCAGACCGGCATTGAATGCGAGTGAAAGCCCATCTCCGGTATTGATTTTAGCGTTGGTAGTAGTGGAGAATGCCTGCCCATATCCTCCTGTTGCAAGCAACACACTTTTCGCGCGTGCCTCGATGAGTTTTCCATGCTCAATGTCGTAGAGAATAACCCCTTTGCACATGCCCCTCTCCAAAATCAAACTCATCGCATAGTGCTCGGGATAAATAGTGGGATTTGCTTTCATGAGTTGATCATAGAGTGTATGCAGCAGCATGTGCCCCGTGCGATCCGCGGCATAGCAAGTGCGCGGAGTAGTCTGTCCCCCAAATGGACGCTGGGCGATTTCTCCTTTTTCGGTGCGGGAAAAAACAACTCCCCATGATTCCATTTCTCGCACGCGTTCCGGGGCATCCTTGCATAGGATTTCAATTGCATCTTGGTCTCCCAAGAAATCGCTTCCATACACCGTATCTTTGAAATGGGCTTTCCAATCGTCTCCTTTTCCAATTGCTGCGTTGATTCCTCCCGCTGCCGCAACGGAATGCGAGCGCACCGGATGGACTTTACTCACAATACCCACATCGCACCCCCATGCCTTTGCTTCTATCGCGGCACGCTGCCCTGCAAGACCAGCACCAATAATCAGCACATCATGCGAAATAGATTGCATGAATGGAGGAAAAAAATAGGGAATTTAAGGGTGTGCCGTTCACAAACGAGAGGATTGGAGGTACAATTGGAGCAATTTTTTGGCAACCGCTTTCTTATCATACGTTTTGGCGAATTTTTTTCCTGCATTGATGAGCTTCGTGCGCATGGTAGAGTTTTGGATGACTTTTTGGATTTGTGCAGCACAATCCATTGCATTTCCTTCTTTGAATAACAGCCCTCGTTCATTTTTTCCAATCGCGAGAGGAATGGCACGTGCGTTTGCCCCTACGACAACGAGACCGGCCGCCATGGCTTCGAGCACCGTGAGTCCTTGTGTTTCCATGGGAGAAGCCGTCACCATAATATCATGCTGCTTCACGCGCTCTCCTAATTCTTTTCCACGAAATGGGCCTGGAAAATGCACTGAAGATGCGATTCCTAATGCGTGCGCTTGGGCTATTAGTGAGTTCTCGGCGGGACCGGAGCCAATAATCGTAAGCGTGGTGTGAGGGAATCGCTCGTGCACGCGCGCAAACGCGTCAATGACTACATCGATGCGTTTTTCGAAGGAAATCCTTCCATAGTAGAGCAATCGCACTCCACGCGTGGCTTTTTTCTTCTTGGGATTAGAGAATTGAGCATAGTCGATTCCATTCGTGAGCACATGCACGTGTTTGAATCCATGTTGTTCGAGTTCATGCGCATTCGCGCTAGTCGGAGTAGTCAGAATGGTGCACTTGGAATAAAAGTGCTGTAAATATTTCCACGTGAGCTTTTCCATGATAGGAGAGCGCTTGAGTTCTTTCACGGGCAAGGGCAGGTATTCCAGGAATTCCGTCAACAGCGTGTGAAACGTCCCCACTGAGGGAATGCGATGCTTCCTGGCATAATCCAATCCCTGTTTTGCCACAAAGAACGGAGTATGCACGTGCACGATTTCCGGGGCGAATGCTGCGAGTTTCTTTTTCGCGGCAGAAGGAAAGTGATAGGCCACGAGATAATCTTTGTACGAAGGCAATGGAAACGAAGGCAACCAAATGATTTCGATGTTCTTGTGAGAAGGCGCTCCGCTAAGCCCACCTGCGGGTTTTGGGGCAAAGATGATGAATTCGTTCCCTTCATCTGCGAGGGGAACGCAGTAATTCCAGATTGCCGTTGTAACGCCATTGATTTGAGGCCAAAAACTATCAGTGAATATGGCGATGCGCATGCAGAAATCATCAATCTGAAGCTTTTAATGCTTGGGTGATACCAAGGAAATATTCATTAGCACGCGCCGACCCATGGAATATTTTCGTTAAGATCAGCCGCAATACATGCGCTCACGTGGTTCGCGACGAGAAGACTGGTGGCTGCAGAAAAATGAGGGATATACAATTCATCGATGGATGTGCGTTTCGCTTCTTGGAGTAGGATTGGCTGCAAATCGATTACTTTTGAGTGGGATGCAATAATCTTATCCAATAATTTTTGATGGGGTGGTGCTCCTCCGGAAGCGGCTTTGCGCAGGTATTGCTCATAAGGGATGTGGACGATATAGACGTTGGACCCGTTGCGTAGGGCTTCTCGCTCAAATTCTTTGATAATTGCATAGCACAAGTTTCCCGTTTCTCCTGCGGGATCAAAAAACTGTTCTGCTTCGTTGGAGATGTTGCGGTGAATGATCTCCCACAACGCCTCGAACAGCGCAAAGGCCCTTACTTCACGGAGGAAGGTCTTCTCATAGTCTGCCGGATCATAGAAGTAACCGAACTTGGCAAATTCGAATTCCTCAAAATCCTCTAATACTTTTGCGATTTGATTAGGGGCAGGCGTCGGAGTGTTGATGAGTTGAAGACTCCCATTCCCGTCCAGGATGTGTCGTGGTTTGAAAAAGGGCAGGCTGGTGTTCTGGACGTAGAAGCCTCGGTAAATGTTGACATTGCGATAGCAATTCTCCGGATGGAATCCGATGACCACGATGTCAGGATGAAATTGAACACCGAGAAGTTGATAAGCAAGAAAAGCTTGCCCAATGCTGTAACCCGGGACTCCAAAATTAAGCACTTCGTTGTTAGCTACCCCTGCTAGTGCGAGTTGGGTTTGATGCGCCCAGGTGGCAGTATCATGGACATCATCCCCATGCACGAAGGAGTCGCCGAACATGGCGATGCGCAATATCCCTTGTTCAGGGAACTCATCATAGTCCTTCAGCGCGCGGAATCCCTGACTGTTCGAGCGCACAAGGCCATTCGAACCAACACGATTCGCGGCAATTTTCCATCCACGGACAGGGGCATATTCGATGTAAGGATTATTCGCTGCCAAGTATTCGAATCCCTTTATTTTGGCCGTCTCAATAGGTATTGCATAGGGTTTGAGGCGATAACCGAATAGATGGAATTCGCCATCCTGGTTGGTAGTTCCAAGCAGGCGGATGCCGACTTCAAATACCAGTAGAATAACAACGAGGATGACGAGCACATCGAATAGGTGATGTAGCCGCTTGTCGTGGAGCAAGGAGTGCATGTGTTCTTCCTTCTTCAGAATAGCGCGTATACCAATGGAGATAGCACGGCTGACTGTCCAAATAAGATGATAAGGGCCACGATCCCCAGCAACACCAAAATAGGAGCCAACCACCATGCTTTGCGTGCCAACAGGAAGTGGAATATGCCCTTAAATACCGTTATCACACGAGACATACCTTTATGGACGCAGGAAATGCATTTAAGCTCGTGGGAATGGGGTTGCCGATTGCCACACTCGTCACAGTTATGTATGGTTTTTTCACGGAGACATGGCATGATGTTTTCATTTATGTGATTGGATTGGTGATATTGACCCTTTTCTTTTCGCTTATCCTTCCGCGATTTCTCCCGCGTGCCGAAACATGGGCCATCCGCGATGGGATCCATTCCACTGGAGAGCGGATCAATCTGATTGTGGTGGGATTGGCATTGGTGCTCGTGTATGTGATTGGCGTTGGGATTGTTTTTCTGTCCACGAGAATCATTGGAAAGAGATTCATGGACCTGCACCCCAACCATTCTTCCTGGAGGAAATGTTCCAGTGTGATACGTGATGAGGAGATGTTCTGATGCCCGACACCTATGTCCTCGGAGTGTCGGCTCACTACCATGATTCGGCTGCGTGCCTATTGAAGAATGGAGAAGTGGTCGCAGCAGCTCAACAAGAGCGCTTTTCCCGGAAGAAACATGATAACGGGTTCCCCAAAGAAGCGATCGAGTATTGTCTTTCTGAGGCGGACATCGTTCCTGCGCGTGTTGATTACATTGGTTTTTATGAGAAGCCATTCCTGAAATTCGAACGCCTGCTCTATCAAATGATTGACACTTTTCCCTGGAGTGCGCATGCGTTCATCGATTCGTTACCGAGTTGGCTGTCAGAGAAATTGGCCATCCCTTCAACAATCGAAGGCCATGGGTTCAAGGCCAAGACATTTTTTGTAGAGCATCATCGTTCGCACGCGGCAGGAACATATCTCGCATCTCCTTTCGATTCGGCTGCAATCTTGACGATGGATGGAGTGGGTGAGTGGGCCACCACCACCATGGGAGAAGGGAAGGATAATACTATCACGCTCTCGAAAGAGATCCATTTCCCGCATTCGGTGGGTTTGCTCTATAGCGCAATCACGGCTTACTTGGGTTTTTCGGTCAACAATTCCGAGTACAAAGTCATGGGTCTGGCGCCCTATGGCAAGAATAGCTATCAGAAAGAATTCGATGAACTCATGCAGGTGTTCGCTGATGGTAGTTTTGCGCTGAACATGAAATATTTCTCATTCCATCATGCTAAATCCATGTTCTCACCTGAAATGGAATCGTTATTCGGCCAACCCCCAAGGAAAAAGGAATCCGCTGTCACGGAATTCCACCAGGATATGGCTGCGTCACTCCAAGCGAAGACTGAAGAGGTTATTTTGGGGCTGTTGAATCATTTGTATCAAGAGACCAAGCAACAAAATGTGTGCCTGAGCGGAGGAGTGGCGTTGAATTCGGTCGCCAATGGAAAGATTCTCCGCCGAACTCCATTCAAACGCCTGTTCATTCAACCCGCTGCCGGAGATGCTGGTAGCGCGATGGGGGCAGCGTTGTACGTGCATAATGTCGTCTTAGGAAATGCCCATCGATTCCGCATGAAACACGCTTATTGGGGGCCTGGCTTTGGCGATGTAGAAATTAGACGCTTCCTGGATGAGAAAAAAATCAATTATCAATCGTTTGACTCCCATCATGCGCTTTCCAAGAAAGTGGCAGAATTGGTGTGGGACAACCAGGTCGTAGGGTGGTTCCAGGGACGAATGGAATGGGGCCCTCGTGCACTGGGGGCGCGCAGCATCTTATCGAACCCCTGCAATCCAGAGATGCAGAACATATTGAATCTCCGCGTGAAACATCGTGAAAGGTTCCGGCCTTTTGCCCCGGTTATCGCAGAGGAATCCATCAATGATTGGTTCGAAGCCGACACGCCTACGCCTGATCCGACGGATTATATGTTGATGGTATACCCCATCAAGAAGGCCAAACAGAAAAAAATACCCGCCGTAACGCATGTCGATGGTAGTGGCCGCCTTCAAACGGTACGAAAAGGGCAAAATCCTAATTACTATTCCGTCATAAAGGAGTTCGAGAAACTATCAGGGGTGCCTATCCTCATCAATACTTCCTTCAATATCCGTGGAGAGCCGATTGTGTGTACCCCTGCGCAAGCTTATCGCTGCATGATGGGTACAGGAATCGATTATTTGGCGATGGGTAGCTTTCTCATCCCAAGAAAAGAGAATCTCCGTGATGCGTGGGACAGCGAGTCCATTGCAATGGATTGACCCCTTCTGCGCGCTTTCATCTATTCCCGCACATCCTCATATCTCCGCGAGGCTTTCCCAGTGAGGTGATAGCGCACGCCGTTGAATAGATGGAACCCCACATAGCGCGCGTAGCCCCATTTCTTCACACGGCGCGCGGAAACGAGTGTGTGCATGTGCTTGACGTATTTCAATTTTCCGTGCTTGATAGCGCGCTTCCCCAAATCCAAGTCTTCGCATGTGACATATTGAGTGTCGAATCCCCCAATCTTTTCATACACTTCTCGGCGAATCGCCATGTTGCTTCCAATGGGGTTGTGCATGCTCAGCACATCCATCATTTTCATGAATTTGGGCATGAAGAAAGAAGAGACCCATTGCTCTTCTTTGCTGGTGTCAGAAAAAAACACAGGACCGTACACGAGACTCAAGCCCGGATCGTCTTGAAAAATGCGATGAATGGAAGAAATCCAATTACGAGGAGCAACGGAATCCGCATCCGTGAAGACGATGATTTTTCCGCGCGCGTGCTGCGCTCCTGCGTTGCGTTCAAATGCGATACTTCTGCGCTTTTCAATGATGACCTTGTCCGCGAGCTTTTCTGCCAACTCGCGTGTTTTGTCTTCGCTGTTGCCGTCAGCGACAATCAGCTCATAGTTTCCTTCAAATTCCTGGTTGCGCAGCGCCTCGAGGCATTTCACGATGTTCTTTTCCTCATTCAGCGTGGGGATGACGACAGAAACATCCATTTCGGCTTGCTTCTTTGGAGGCATATACACCATCAAAACGCAAGTGTATTTATTGGGGTGTGGAACAATCCCCGAATTATGCTAGCAGCAATTTCACGTAGAACATGGGCGTGATGAATGTTTTTCTTGCCTCTTCATTCACCAGCATCCCAGAAATCGTGTCTCTGATTTCTTTGCTCTTTGCTGCCTTTCCTACGACGAGGTTCAACAACCACTTGTGGCGGCCAATCTTCTGCAACATATATGAGGTTTGCATTTCGGGTCCGATTTCTTTCCACAGGCGCTCGTCATACTGGGCGAGCTTGGCTTCAGAGAAATCATTTCCCTTAATGGCTTCGTCGATGACCTCGGAAACGTATTTCGCGGACGCCATGGCGTTGCCCACTCCTTCTCCGGAGAAAGGATCCACCAGCGATGCGGCATCTCCCACCAAAAAATAACCGGGTCCATGGAGCTTGCGCTTGAAAGAACCGAAGGGTAATGTCCATCCTTTCACGTCGGTTAATTTTTCTGCGTTCTTGAATCGTTCTTTGAATAAGGGGTGTTCCATGATGACTTTTTCTGTTTCTTTCACGAGATTGACTCCCTTCTTCTGGCGGTCAGAGCGCACCATTCCTAATCCCACGTTGGCCATTCCATTCTCTAGGGGAAAAATCCAGAAGTATCCGGGCATTACGCTATCCACGAAATGGATTTCGATATTAGGAGTGATTCCCGCGACGTTTTTGTAATAGACACGCGTGGCTTCGCAGAGGTGTTCCTCAGGGATCTTCTCTGCATTCACTTTGTTTGCCACCACCGAATAGGATCCATCCGCGCCAATGACGAATTTGGAGTGGAAAGTATGTTCTTCTTTCGTGTTGAGATCCATTCCCTTCACGCCGATGACTTTTCCTTGTTCGTCGAAAAGCAAGTCCTTGACTTCGAATTGTTCTTTGATTTCGGCGACTTTCTTGGCGTGATTGAAGAGAAAGTTATCCATGACGATTCTTCGCACCACATATCCGCGTGGTTTCGTATTGCCTTCTCCGTCTTTCACGGGAAAAGGGATTTCGAGTGTTTTTCCTTCTGGAGAAGAAAAGACCAATCCATATACTTTGGCGTGGTCTATTTTTTCGATGTCGTTTTCGATTCCGAGTTCTTTGAGCATTCCCACTGACTTTCCTGAAATGGCGTCTCCGCAAATCTTATCGCGGGGATATTTTTGTTTTTCGAGGACCAATACCTTATACCCTTTCTTGGCCAAAAACATTGCGGAAGTACTCCCGCCAGGACCGCCTCCGACGACAATGACATCATAGGTTTTGGAGTGGGTGGATTCGGCAGTCATGGGATCACATCTCAAAGGCTGTCAAGCCTGACCTGCAGGCCTGCGTTACCCCGGTATGGGGCAGATAGGAATGAATCGCCTGGGGAAAGGATATAAAGTAATTCTCTTTCCGGACGAAAAATAAGCCCATTTAGCGGCGTTTGCGGGCTTTGGGGGTTTTTTTGGGGCGTTTGGGTTTGATTTTTTTAGTAGGGCGGATTTTCTTGGGAGATTTTGTTTTCTTCCGAGTGGGGCGTCGCGCTTGTTGCTTGGGTTTGGGGTGTTCTTCATGGGCGTGCGCGCGCAGGAGAGCGGCTAATTCTGCGGAAGGAATGGTTCCCGCGAGCGTGTACCCGTTAATCACATAGGTTGGAACCCCGTGCACGCCCGATTGCTTGGATTGCTCGCTCTCATGCACCATTGCGTCTTGGTTTTTTTTCTCATCAATGAAGCGCAAAAATTCTTCAACGGGCCATCCCCACTTGAGCGAGATTCTTCCCAGCACCATCAGGCTTGGGATGTCATTCCCATACTCGAATACTTCCGCATACACATCGCGCATGTATTCGTCTATTTTCCCATGCGCGCGTGCGAATAGTATTCCCGTTAACGCGCGGCGAGAGGATTTTTCATAGGAGTGTTGTCGTATCACTATTTTTTCTTCCGCTGCCACGAGTGCAAGCTGTTGGTAGATTTTATCCAAGTGCTCATTTCCCTGCACGTGCTCGCGATGCATGCGGTGCTCTTCGTGATGCGCATACAGTTCGAGCGGAATCCATTCCGTGGTCGCATGCACGCGGGCTTGTCGGATGGCTTTTTCGAGGCGGATTTTTCCAATATAGCACCACGGACAAAGAAAGTCGAAGTATCCTTTGATGTGCACGCGTGGAGAGGGCATGCATGAAGGAGCGAATCCCCATTTTTATATGTCTCGCTCCGCGAGAAATTCTCCATAGGTATTTCAATCATTCCAAGGACGAACAGCGCATGCACTTGAAGAAATGGCCCCTGCAATTGAAGCCGCGCGAGCGAGCGGAAAGAGAAGGGATGCATGCGCTTTCGGATGCGGAGTTATTAGCCATTATTTTGCGCACGGGAAACAGAGAGCAGAATGTAGTAGAGGTGGCTCAATCCCTTTTCATCGCAGCAGAAGGGGATTGGTCGCGCGTGCATGCGATTCCGCTCATTGAATTAGAGAAGATGCGCATCGGTCGCGTGCAGCGGATTGCATTGCAGGCCGTGCATGAGATTGGGTTGCGCATGCAGCACCAAGTGAAACAACCCATTACGCTGGAAGAAGGAGCTGAATGGGTGCGCGAGCGCATCGAATCATTATCACACGAGACATTCTATGTTCTGCCACTGGATGCGCGCGAGCGATTGATTGGTTTCCCCATTGAACTCGGCAAGGGAACACGCTATGCGGTGCTGGTGGAACCCCGAGATGTTTTGGGAGAAGTGCTCAAGCGCCATGCGATTGCATTTGTGGTCATGCACAATCATCCTTCCGGAGAAACAGAACCCAGCAATCAGGATATCCTCCTCACCAAGCACCTCATTGAGGGCGCGCAGTGGATGGGAGTAGAGTTGAGAGATCACTGCATCGTGTCCCAAAATAAAAAAATATTTTCCTTCCGAGAGGAAGGAATGTTGGACTAAGGGGAGTTGTCAACGCAACTATTTTGTTGACAAATGCATGAAGTAATTGTTGGAGCCTCCGCACCAACAAGTATCTGCTCCTCTGATAAAAGCCTTCTAATTAGCGCGGGATTCGTGTACGAATTGACATTTGTACAGCCCGGATAATATCCATACCTTCCAATATTTTTCACCACACAATCCGCATCGACGTTGCATGAATAATCAATGGACGCATAATATTCTTCAACAGTCTCCGGTTCTGGAATGGCTTCCACTGGAGCGGGTGGGTTCTTGTTGGGATACACTTGATTTTTGACATTGACCGTCGAAACCGTCACAAAGCCATAGGGCCCCAAGTGATACGTGGCCCATTTTGGCACGAGCACGCGCATTCCATATCCTGAGTCCGTGTCACAACTTCCAGTGGTGGATTTTGGAATCGTGTGAATAGTGAGCGCTTCGAAGGGAATCCCTTGCGCATTGAGCCACTCGCTTAATGCATTCGCGCTGCTGGAATAATTTTCTTCTCCTGTTGGATTGGTTTGCCATGCGGGAGTAGCGCAATATTTTGTTTTGTACACGAATGGCACAATAGGGTCATCCGCTGGAGTGGAAGAAAATTTTGCGCTTTGTGCCGCAGAGGCGTAAACGAATCCGGATTGTCGTACGATTTCGGCATCCGAATTATTTTCGACTCCCACTGCATAGATGTCATTCGTGCGCTTGAGGCATTGCACGTTAAGCGTGGAAAGTCCTCGGATGAGTGCCATTTCATTGATAGTGGCTCCCTTGCTTTCCAACCAGGCCTTCATCGCACCCATATCTGTTTCAGTTGATTTGACGACTTGCTTGGGAACAGGCCATTTGTTGGCAAAGCATTGGTAGGGATTAATCACTAACCACGTCAACTGGGAGTAGTTGTTGGTTTCAGGAGAAGAAATGACTCCTCCTTCTTGCGGCACAGAGATAATTTCAAATCCCAATTCACTGGCTTTCTTTGCGTCGTCCTGTGAGACGATGATGGAGTATGAATCTCCATTTGGACAATTGCATGCGCTGCACGCCGCGAATCCTTCGGGGGAAGGAGTATAGGTAACGGCCAATGCGCTGATGCCATTGTCATTCAACCAGCGCGTGAATTTCAGTTCATCCGTTTCGTCGGTAATGGCATATTCTCCGACTTGCCATGGATTCGATTGACACTGCATGAGTCCAATCCCCATCTTCACGCCTTCAAATCCAGCAGAAGAATAAGTGAGTGCGTTGGAGTAAATCACTCCTTGCGCAGAACAATTTCCTTGGCTCAATGGTTGGGTGGCATCGCATCCCATCCCATATCCAATGGCGAAATCATATACTCCAGCTTGCGAGAGAGTCGCGAGGAGAGTGGTTTCGTTCTGCGCGGGTAGCGTGGAGGGCAATCCTTCCCACACGCATGTCTTTTCAGGCATGGGATTGGGTTCTTGTCCCTCGACTAGAAGGCGTGCCGTGAATGCGTTGCAGCCACCATAATAGACATTCGTAGTAGTGGGATTCACGAAGTACAGCACCGCATGAACGGCATCGTTCTTTTCCGCGACCACGAATGGATCAACCGGAGAGAAAAATCCCTCTGCTTTTAGTTTTTGCACGGCATCGGCGTTGTTGGCCTTCACATACAAGTAATCCCCTCGCGGGCAATTCAACGCAGCACAAACAATTTCATCATGGGGCACGAATGCGAGGGTGGTGAATGAAACGCCGCGCGAAGAAAGCCATGCGCTGGCGCGCTCGGCTTCAGTAGGAGTATTCACGAACACGCCATCGTACAATTGCCATGGATTATTCTGCGCCTGCACGGGTTTGTAGGCCAGCCATTGTGTTTCGGTAGTGGAGGGAGTGATATAATCTGTTCCCACGAATTGGACTTGCTCCGGAGTCACGCGCTTGGAGAGCTTGATTAGCACGTAGGGTTGGGTGAGCACCTCGTCGTTGTAGGAGTTCAACGCGGGAGAGATTTTGGTGTAGTTCACCAGCACATTGTTTCCTGCCAGCGTCACGCGATCCACGCGGATGTCATATCCTCCTGTGCTCTTTTCTCCGAGTGCAAGCAGGATGAGGGTTTCGCGCCCATAATCAATTGTTCCAATGGAAGCGAGCGGGGTTGGAGTGGAATTGGCTTTCCAGAATGTCTCGAACTCCCCTTGGGTGCGGAATACTTTTTGTTGCTCGAGCGTGAACGAAGATTGGGTCCCGTGGCTCAAGACTGAAAAAGTAATGTCTTTTCCCGTGGGAGAAGTACAGCCCGAAAGCGCAAGTAGCGCGATCAGGAATAGGGGTAGGAGTAGTTTGGCGTGCATATGATGGAAGTAGCCATCTTGGGGTTTTTAATACACAAAGAAAAGCAAACGCCTTTGGCTAATGCTCTTTTATGCGAACCAAATAGTACAATGGCTTTTCTTGTTTTTTGTGATTAATTTTTTTCAGCAGGAACGGAAAGCGAAAACTTCGAATCCAGTGTCTTGGCTGCATTGATGAGGATGGATTTCAGCGCTCGGAATTTCACGCGATGGATGGCATCTTCAAAGTTGAGCCATTCATAGGCAGAGTGCTCATTAGAAAGAGTAACGTTTCCGCTTTTGCTTTCCGCGAGAAAGAATACCACTTCTTTTGATACCTTTTTTCCACCAAGATAGAGAGAAAAGTGATTGATTTGCCTAAACCCTGGGAGAAAGCGCAGGTTACTCAATCCTGTTTCTTCAAATATTTCCCTTCGCGCGGTTTCTTCTTCCGTCTCATCGTTTTCGACGTGGCCTTTGGGTGCTCCCCAGTTTTTTGATTTTGAGTTCTTGAGCAATAGGAATTTGTTATCCCTAAATACGACTGCTCCGCATGACTTTTCATGACGCATCCCGCATCAACTCTCCGCCATGCGCTGCTGCGCGAGCACGATGCAAGCAATTTGCACGAGAAGGAGGTGGTTAGGCCCCCGTGCGCGCGAGCGGCATTGGCATTGACTCCCTTGAACCGGAAGGGAAGCCGGAATGAAGAAGCAGTGGGCGATGGATGATTTAAGGGAGGCGGTTCCATTGAGGAGAAGGCACACCCTGCCATTTTTAAACGCCAATTTTTTCTTTCAGGCATTACGTTCCATTTTGGAGGAGTTGAAGGAATATGGTTGAATTTTTGGAAGCGATCAAGCGCCCGCTCAAGACGGACTTGACGACTGTTGTTTTGGGAAGCGCATTCATGGCCTTCCACGTATTAGGAGGAGCACTCACCGTGATTTTTGGCACGCTCGTGGGGGGATTGCTTTCTTTGTTGAGCGTGTTGACGCATGGCCTGGGAATTGAGGCCTCTCGCCGTACCATTCGGAATGATCACTCGATGCCTCGATTCGATGATTATGTGGATTTGTTTTTCTCCGGATTGATGGTCTGGGTCATTTTCTTGTTGTATTTCTTGCCGGCCATGATTGTGATTCTTTTCGGCGTGGCGAATTCATTCCCACTAGTGTATGGGGTTTTCCACAATATCATTTGGCAACCCTTAGCCGCAGTCCAAGGATTCTTATTGCTCATTTTGAGTGGGGCAGTATATGGGCTCATCGCACTGGTATTGGGGATTCTCGCACTATTGATGTTCCCCATTGCCGTTCAGTTCTATGCGAAGAATAAGCAATTAGGAGACGCATTCAAGTTCCCTGAGATATTGAATGTGGTAGCAACGAAAGAATATTGGATGAGCTGGGCCGTGGCCGCTGGATATGGAGTAGTGTTGATTGGGATTGCCACTATCATCTCCACGCTCAGCCTGTTCACGCTCCTAATCCCTGCATTTGGTTTTGCGAGCTATTTGTGGATTGTCACATGGTACACGTTGTTCGCGGATGTAACACATCAAGTCATGGGAACGCACAAGCATCCTACGGCAAAGCACCACGCCTCCAAAGCCACCCATCACAAGAAGGGCAGATTTGCTGCGCGTAGAAAATAATGAGAATAAGATTGTGAAAAAAAGTGAATAAAAAATAGGAGAAGGGAGGCGATTGCTTCCCTTTCTTTTTTTCTAATTTTTTTGATTAATTTTCTTCATCGTCTTCCATTTCTTCTTCGCTTTCATCTGCTTCTTCGTCGTTAGATTCAGAGGCAGTGGGAGCGGATCCCATTTCTTCCACGACTTCGGCGAAAGAGACTTTTCCTCTTACCGCCGTGATGCGCACTTTCACGTGTTGTCCTTGCTGGGTCTTGGGGACGATGATGACAAATCCTTGGATTTTGGCAATGCCATCTCCCTTTTCTCCAATGCCTTCAATCGTGACTTCGTAGGTTTCTCCTTCCTTGACTGGAATGGGTGCCTGTGGCGTGAAGCGGCGGCGTTGCTGGAATTCTCCTCCGCGATTGTCAAAATCTCCGCGTGATTGATCGTTATGGTATGGCATATGTTTATTCCTCCGAATCTGATTGAATGGCATTTTGCACAAAATGCGCGAAAAGCGTGAGACGTGAAGGGAGTGAAGTAAAGCCGCGAGAAGAAGCCGAAATCAAATGTATGTGACTGTATGACATTGCAATGGACCTATACACCCAATACCCATTCCATTCTTTTTTAAGGGATAGGGAATGATTTGAGAAAAAACCAGGTATCGCACTGCGATACCCGTTCTCGCTGCGGCCAGCCGAAACTGGCCTACACCTGAAAGCGTTTCTTGGGTTTTACTTCTGTTCGTGTTGGGGGTTTGGAGTAGTAGATGTACGCATAGACTCCGATTCCAATTACCACTAACAACAACGAAAGCAGCAGCGTGATTAAGCGATTGTCTTCGGTGATAGTAATAGTAGTTCCTTGACAGTTCGTATGCAACTCAGGATTGCTTTCTTGGAATATCACACAACCCAACGTATAGGTTCCGGCTTTTGCGAATTGGATGGTGAATCCGCGGCTTTCGGCTTTGGAGGGGAGCAGTTCCGGAATCATCATGCGAGGAAGCGTGACTCCTCCTTCTGGGGAAACAACGTAGGTGGCACTTAACCCATAGAGGGGATCAATGCCATCATTCTGCGCAAGCCAGCGCACATCAATGGGTTCATTCACGCGCGCGTGGGTTTGATTCAATAAAAATACTCCTTTGACATTGAACTCGGGCTGCTTCACGCGGACTTGGGCGCGATTGGATTCTATTCTTTCTTCTTCGCCAAAAATATTTGTGTAAGTAAGCACGGCCGGAGGCAATGCGAGATCTACCGAGCGCAGGGGTTTGATGTAATACGTAATGGTGCGGCTCTCATTGGGTTCGAGCGTGGTGTCAAATCCGGTTTCGCCTTTGAGTAAGGGCAAATACGGCACGTCATACTTGCGGTAATCCACGTGCACGCTGGCCGGCAATGCGCCTGAATTGCGCACGAACACATTGACTTGGACTTCTTGTCCGAGAATGCGTTCAGGCGTCACCACCACGGTTTCGAAATCCCTCGCACGATCGAAGTGGGGTTGTTGGTAGAGTCCCAAGCTCCCGCTAGAAGACACATACAATCGCTGCAAGGAAGGGGATGAATTCCCACAAATGGTGAGCGTGGTTCCATTTTTTTGTTGGATTTGCGCGGGAATCAGCACGTGGGCTTTGTTTTTACCAATAAAGTCGCGCGAGTAAATGGTTTGAATCAATTGGTTGTTGGAAGAAATAGTGACATTGGAATCAAAATCCGTCGCGGGAGAGAATTCAATCCCGAGGTTAAGCAGCGTGTCATTGAGCGCGTGATTATAGTCCAAGAAAGGAGAGAATGTGATGGTTTCGCAGTGCTGCATGGAAGGAGAAGCGATTTCAAATCCGGGAAAAGCATACGTGGAGAGGCTCTTTTCTTGGAGCATCAGTCCCTGCACATTCGAAAATAGGAATGCCAGCAATAATATTGAAAAAAGATGTCTTGTTTGCACGAATAAATCCCCCTAGACTGAAATAATTCAACGATAGAATGGGGTCGAGCCCCTTTTTAGGCGTTTGGGTGTCCAAACTCGAAATGCCGATCCTTATTCCATGGGATAAAGTCACTTCAGCACATTCCCAAATTCTCCAGGCCATGCGCTCGGGGAAGATTTTCATTTATCCCACGGATACGATTTATGGGATTGGGTGTGCGGCAGAGAATGTGGCAGCAGTGAAGCGCATTCGTTCTATGAAGTCCCGGGAGACCCAGAAGCCTTTCTCCATTATTGCTCCCTCCAAGGAGTGGATCCATGCGCATTTTGAGGTAAAGTTTACCAAATTCTTGGAAAAGCTCCCGGGACCCTACACCCTCATCCTTCCAAAAAAAATCCCGGGATTCCTAGAAGAGGTTTCTCCTAGCGCATCCATGGGCGTGCGCATTCCAAAACATCCCTTTACGCAGCTCGTGGAAGAAGCGGCAATTCCTTTTGTGACCACGAGCGTGAATGTTTCGGGCCAGCCGCACGCGAAGTCCATTGCGGACATCCCAACAGAAATCCTCGAAAAAGTGGATTTTGTGCTGGATGCGGGAAAGCTAGAGAATCCTCCCTCAGAGTTATGGGATTTAACGGGAAAAGAACCCAAGCACGTTCCGCGCAAGAACTAGCACAAAATTATTTCAACCATTTTTGGATTTTTTGGGTTGTTTGAGTGGGAGAGTGAGCGGAAGTATCCACTTTCAGCACCTTTTTTCCGCGATAGTGTTTTTGGACTTGTTCCGTGCAATAATTGGTTGCCTCGCAGTACATATTTTCTTGGATTTTGAGTTCAGAGTAGTGGCGCATGGCTAAACGATAACCCAACTCCACCGGACCGCATGTTAACACAATAATTTTTGAAACGGGCAAGTTAACTTCGCACGCTACGTGTCCTTCGAGGATAATGGTTTTGTTGGAATGCTGCTTCGCATAGCGCGTGAAAGCGGTTTTGTATTTTTTCAGATCAATTTCCCATTCCTTTGTTTTGGGATCGAAGGTGGCGCACTTCTCTTTTTGACAAAAACTTTTTTCATTGACCACTAATGCCCTAATCTTTTTTCCCAGAGATTTGGCAATGGTTGATTTGCCCGTGCCAGGGGTTCCTGTGATTAACAGTACACCCGATTTCATTTTTTGGAAAGTCATACGAGAACCAGTAAAAGAAAGAATAAGAAATGGGCGCCACCCAGGGGGGTGGTGGCAACCCGATGGCCGATTAGTGTCTTCCTGGGCTTGGAAGTTTCCTTCCTGCACGCTTTTCCCAGGCCCTTGCTTCGTCAGCAAGGCACTGTCGGGTGCAATCCAGGGGCGTGAGCACCTGAACGCTCGAGTTGGTTGCATGGGTGGAAATAGTTACTTCCAGGGGTTTGCGTGCATCTCCACTCATGGCTACAACCTCGTTCGGAAGTATAACGCGACCACCTTTATATACTTTTCGGCAAACAGAGCTTTCTTTTACCTCCTTTTCATCAAAAAAGGTTAATTAATTACAAATAGCCAAAAAGAAGCGTTATATGAGCCCCGTTTCTTATGTGGAAACAAAATTTGGGGAAAGAATGTTTTGCTGCAGCACCGCAACATAAACGCCTCCAATTTCTTACTTTATGTTGAAATGACCAAAAAACAAAAATATTCTTTCCAATACCCAAAAATGAAAACTATATTATGTAGAAAGTAAGTTCATTTTATTCCGAGAATTTGAGAAAACATAGAATTGAGTTAACATTGGATTCTTGCGAAGTAAGAATCCATTCTCGAGACGGCCTGCCGAAACAGGCCAGAAATCGACTAACGTAATCGGATAGTGTCGAGATTTCGGATGGCTGCGGACTTAATCCCAAATTTGTTTGTCAAATGTTTGGCGAACGCAACTGTTTTGGTTTTTTCTCCATGATCCACGATGATGCGCTTGGGTTGGGGGTTGATGTTGCGCACATAGTTTTGGAGTTGGAGGAAGTCCGAGTGTCCCGAGAATCCTTCCAGGGCTTCCTGGCGCATGTTAACCGTTAGCATGCGTGTCTTTCCTTTGTTATCTGCCACGGGGATGTCTTTGATTCCGGCTTGTAGTTTTCTTCCCAAGCTTCCTTCTCCTTGCCATCCGGCAAACACCAAGGTGTTATTGGGATTGTCCGCCATGCGATAAAAATAATCCAAACTCGCTCCACCGTTAAGCATTCCAGAGCTAGCGAGGATGATGACTTTTCCGTCTTTGAGTATTTCATCTCGATCTTTCGCAGTCACTTGGTGGAATAAGGGAGAGGTGAATGGCGAGTCATTCGAGAAAATGCGGCGCTGCACATTCTGTCTCAGATATTCCGGGTATGCGGTGTGAATGGCAGATGCTTCTTTGGTTAGCCCATCAATGTAGACTTTGGCATCCGGAAGGAGCCCTTGGCGGTAGAATTCTTCGATGACGAGCATGACTTCTTGTCCTCTTCCCACGGCAAATACGGGAATCAGCACATTGCCTCCCTTAGCAAAGGTATCTTGGATGATGCGCAATAACTTTCTTTCCGCGTCATCGCGGGAGGGCATGATGTCGTGCTCTCCTCCATATGTGGACTCGGTAATGAGTGTTTCCACGCGGGGATAGGCGATGTCCATAGTGTCAAACAATCGCGTAAATCCATACTTGTAGTCCCCGGAGTACACCAAGTTATGCGCGCCCTCGCCGATATGCAAGTGCACGGAGGAGCTCCCCAAAATGTGAGAGGCATTGAAGAATGTCAGTTTCATGTCCGGAGAGATATCCGTGACCTCGCGGTAGTCGCGCACGATGACGTGTTTCAATTCTTCTTTGATGTCTTTTTCAGTGTAGGGGGGTTCTTTTCCTTCTTTCACGCATAAATCAACAAAGTCAAACTGCAATAACGCCATCAGATCGCGCGTGGGCTCGGTGCAATAGAGCGGTCCGCGAAATCCCATTCGGTAAAGGAATGGCGCAAATCCCTGGTGGTCCATGTGCGCGTGGGAGATGATGAGCGCATCCATCTCAGAAAGAGGAAAATACAACGCATCCAAGTAGGGATAGGGATCATCCGGTCGCGCGGCGTTAATACCGCAGTCCATGAGAATGCGCGTGATGGGAGTATCCACCATCATGCAACTTCTCCCTACTTCGCGAAATGCCCCTAATCCTGTGAGGCGCACCCAGTCGTGTTTCGATGTGGCGACGCGATAGATTTTCTTGGAGGTCTCTTGTAGGAATTTTTTTCTTTCCGGGGCGTGTTTGTTGAGGTGATAGCGTATTCCCTGCAGGAATTCGGAATTAGAAGTGGGTGCGCGCAATATTTTGGGGGTCCATCCTGTTTGGGTGATGATGGCTTTGCTCGTCTCTCCTCCCTTTCCGATGACCAGTCCTGGCTTCATGGATTCGATGACGACTTGGCAGAACGCATCAACAAAGGTAATGTTCTTGACTTCGGCATCCGAAGGGATGAGTCCTTCGATGATTTTTTTGGCATCCGAGACATCCATGAGTTTGCTTTTGTCCGCACGAATGGAGATTTTTTTCTTGAGTTCGAATGCGATCTTTCCCACGTGATTTTCTTTTGAATCGAAGAATGCGGATGGGTTTTTGGTATAGAGGACGATTTCCGGTCCCTCAAAGTCGACATTAGTGACTTGGCATGTCTTGGGGAGTTTTCCCATGATGAATTTTTCTATTTCGTTTAATTCCATCATATGATTTCACATGGTTTGATTGTTTGTTTGCTTGTTCTGATAATTTTTCTCTTTTCTGTGATTCAATGAGAGAATAACAGATGGTGAGCGTGAACCCGTGCAGGAGTAGGTTTCCTGCGCAGGAGAAAGGGTAATGGGGGGTGTATTCCTATTTTTTCTTCTGAACCTTACATGGCGGCAAGGATTTTGTCGACGTCCTTGCGGTCCATTTCCATGATGCCTTTGTCGTCGATGACCAGAACGGTTACGCTGTCTCCGCCCGATGCGGCGTCGCGTTTTCTTCCGGCATTTACGGCGGCAATGGCGAGCTTGATGGCTTCGTCTCGGCGCATGCTGACTTTGTATTGGTTATCCAGCACACCCATGGCGAATTCGCTTCCGGATCCCGTGACGGTGTAATCGTTGACGTCTGAAACGCCGCCGGCCATGTCCATGTTGTACATCGCTGCAGTTCCATTCGTGTATCCGCCCACAATGAATTGGATCATGAAGGGGTAGAAGCGTGAGTTGCTTAAGATGTTGCTCAAGAATGTCACGAGTGCTTTCGTCGTGATGGCTGTTTCTCTTTCAATTTCAAATAATTTGGCTTGTGATCGTAAGAAGCGTACGAGCGTTTGGGCATCTCCCACTCCGCCAGCCATCGTAATGGCAATTCTATCCGTTAGCTTGAACACTTTCTTGGTGTCGGTTTCGGCAACAAAATAACCCATCGTTGCTTTTTGATCCGCTGCCAATACGACGCATTCTTTGGTTCTTACTCCAACGGTGGTCGTGCCCGTCTTCAAGATTCCTTTGTTCTCGTTTGTCATCGCTTGCACACAAATCATCTCACAAAAAGTAGGAGCCTATGCTAATGAATATCCCCTGAGTATTTATAAATAAGCACGGAATTCGAGGCTACATTACTGGCCAGTTTCGGCTAGCCACTGCGAAATCCAGGCGCAACACGGCTGCACCCGTCCTTCGATTATTTTTCCGGAAGTTTAGTGCTCGCCTTCGTGATAGCTTCCGTCTTCGTGATAGTGTCCGCCGCGGGCGTGCATTTCTTGGAGGTGCTTGAAGTCTTCTTGCGTGTACGTGTGCAAGACTTCGACTTTCTTCACGCTTGGAATGGCATCCAGGATTCCTTTCGCAAATGTGGCTTCGCGTTGCTGCACCACATGCAATTGTTTCGCGGACACATGCAATTCTGCTTTTTCTCCAGTAATTTTGACTTCGGCTTTTTCTAATCCGGGGAGAATTTTTTGCGCCATGGCGTGTGCTTTTTCTTCGTTGGTGGAATAGTGTTTGAGTACTTTGAGTTCGTATTCCAGTTCTCTTCCCGCGAGATCTTGGTTGAAATCCACGCGCACTCTTCCTCCCGAAACGCTTTGCACTCTTCCGTGCATGTCGTTGACGTTGACGACCGTTCCTGGAGTCGCAGACACGTTGTGTTTCTTGAATTCATTCAGTGGCAAGACTTTGACCAAGTCAGGATTGCGTTCTCCGAATGCGTCTTTTGGTGCGAGTTTGATTGTTTTTGTGTCTCCTACTTTCATTTGTTGTAGGGCGTTATCGAGTCCCGGCAATACTTCCCCATTTCCCACCGAAACGATAACAGGGCCATATTTTTGGTTTTGGGCATAGATGCCGCTTTTCTTGGCCAGTTCTTCGTTAGTCGTATCAAAGACTTTCCCGGTTGAGATATCTTTGCCCGTGAACTCGATGCTGATGATTTCGCCTTTTTGCATAGGATAATCGCTCCTTTTGAATAGCCAATGTCCCCCGACAAGCCTTTTTTAACCCTTTACTGGGCTTCGGTTCCCTATTCGGCTTTTACCTGGGAATAGGGAAATGGTAAAGGCACATCTCCAACAGGAACGTGATCATATGGCGCTGAATACCTCGACAACGGAAAGATCTCCCCTTATCAAGTGGGGAGCAATCGCAGTGATTGCATTGATGCTGCTTTCCGGTGCGGCGGTATATTTGGCTTCGACCACGCAGGAGAATACCACTCCCACCCCAGACGATCCTAGTGCAGGAGTCACGCGCACGCTGGTTTCGAATGAGGTGGAGGCGACCGTGAAGGATCTCTTTCCTGCTGCAGTTATCATTTCGCAGACAAGCGAAACGGACAAATCGGCATTAGATGAGGCAGTTGGCTCCATTCCTGGCGTTCGTGGGATTCAATCACAGTTCACGAAGCTGGATTTCAATTCGGGCGCGGTCAGTTACTTGGGCCAGGTCTCGTTGACGACGGATGCGAATAAGGAATTGTTTATTGATTCTCTTTTCGAAACGGGTTTGTTTTCCTCTCCCGAGATTTATTTCCAGGCACTCATGGAAACCCCCATTGAAGTGACAGCCGTCTCGGAAGATGGCAAGAGTGAGTCAGTAAAGCTTCCTTCGAACCAGGTGCTGGGATATACCACTCTCTTCACGCGCTCGGGCGACAAAGTCATTGGCCCGCTGCAAATCATCATGCAGGGAAAGCAAGTGGTGAATGCGTTTTTGTTTGAATCCCAGAATGTGTCACAGAGCCCCAAGCCCTTGGCTCTTTCCGTGACAGCCCCCGTATTGGAGTTACAGTCGAAGCTGATTGTGACAGGAGGATTGGATTACGTCCCTAATTTTTCGGAATCCACCATTGAAAGTGCATTCGATGGGATTCCTTCCCTGAGTGGAGTGGATAATGTCATTATTCCTCGCCGCGATAACACGCTGATCATTGCTTTTCCTCAAGCAGTTGAAGTGGCATCGGACGTGAATGCGTTTATCCAGTCTCGCCCCACCGAATTTGTTTCATTGGATGCAGATGCGAATGTATTGTTTGTGTCGCTGGGGAATATTTCTTTGCCTCAAGCCAAGCAATTGTTGAAGCAAGCCATTGAGTCTTCATTGCAAACTAGCGTGGCGTTGGATTTCACAAATCCTCAATTCCAGTTGTTGGTGGACGTGAACACGTCTTCCAGTAACACCTTGCAAGCCGCACAAGCCATCGAGAATTATTTTTCTTCGTTGGATGCCAATGCGCAAATACAATCCTATCAGCCAGGAATCCTTTCCCTTTCTTCTTTGAATGATGGGAATGCTTCTTATTCGATTCCCGATTCCAAGCTGAATGCGTATTTGCTTCCCGGCCATGCGATTGGGAATAACGCCACGGTACAGGTTTCCGCGACCCTCATCCGCGATGAGTTAGTCGAGGCTTCTGCGTTAGAAACGCCCACTCCATAAATTCAAGGAAATCAGGTATTGCCGCGGCAATACCTGTTCTCGGCGCGCCCGGTCGAAACCCGGGCATTTATATACTCAGCTTTTTTGGCTTAGATGGTGAGGTGTTTCTGCCTATGTTATTCGCAGATATGGGAACGTTTATTGTGTTCATCGCGCAAGTGGTGAGCATTGTTTTGGGTGTCTTGATCCTATTCAAGTTGGCCCAACTCCACTCGAGGTAATCCCTATGGGTATCTTTGATGGTCGTTTGGATTTGCTCTTGCTCTTCATTGCGCAAGTCGTGCAGATCGTGTTGAGTATTTTGATTTACATCCGTCTCGCGGAGATGGTGTCATCCAAGCACACGCGCCATAAGACGCACATGAAAGCCATGCATGCATCGATGGAACATTTGTTGAGTGGGATGAAGTTTTCCCGCATGCTGCGCGATAAGAAGCACTCGCGCGCACGGGTTTAATTTTCTTTTTTTGTGCACCGCACCGCTGCACACTCATTCTTCTTTCTTCAGACTTGCGATGGCTTCGGCAATGTCTCCATTGCTTTCTTCTAGTGCCGCTCGCGCGTCTTCTTCCGAGCAATCGGTTTGGGCTTTGACTAATTCAATGTCTTCGGCTGAAATCCCTTCGTGCCCTTCGCTTTCAATGGCTTCGCCAGAGATGGTGTAAGACTTAGCATTTTTCATTTCTACTACGGTGACTTGGGGATTATTGAAAATGATGGTCTTTCCATTGCTCAATTCAATGGTTACTTTCTGCGCATCGAGTTCGTCGCTCTTGATTCCGAGCTGTTTCATCATGCCCTTCATTTGGGCTGGGTTCATTCCGCCTAATCCTGGAAACATGGTGTATCACTCCATTGCAATAGCTCAAAGAGAGCACCATTATCCTTTTATGACTGGCTTGTCTTTCCTCGAAAAAATGCAGGCGGCTTTTAACTCCTGGCACCGTCTTCTTGCTTGTTATGCCCGAAGTCATTGAATCCATTGCTTCGTTCGAGAAAAAGAGTAGCGGCGCCGCATTTCTTTCCCGTGAATCGCATCGCAAAAAGGCGTTGGAGCATTATTTTTCGCGCAAGGGCATTATTCAAGTGGAGTTTCCCCTCACCACAGATGGAACCCCTCATTTCAAGGATTGGCCAAAGCTGGTCTATCCCTCCACGGAAAAGCTTCAGCTGCAGATTGATGAGTTAGAGCAAAAGCAAAAGCGTTTTTTCTCGAGTAAGTGGAATTGGCAGTTGACGCATGCCAAAGCACGCACGCGTGATGTGGTGCAGCATGCCAAGAAGCTCGTGGACCCCCTCTTTTGGCAGCATGTGACGAAGAATGCAACGGATAAGGAGTATCGCGATGCCTCTAAGTCGATTGGGATTCGTTCGAAGTTGATTGCGAATGAGAAGTATAGGCCCATGATTCAGAGTTTTGTGCATAACCCGGATTACCGCGCCCAATTATTGGAGACAGTAAAGCACTCTCCCGCGTATCAGAACCATGAAGGCCTTGCGAAGAATGCGGAGCAGCAGAAAGAATTGCAATTGCATATTTCTTCGTCACAATTGGAAAAGACGGATACGAAACTCCAAGAAATCGAGGCTCAACTCACTTCATTGCGTGAATTATTGCGTTGGAGTAAGGAACGATAAAAAGCGCGATTCTTCATTTCGCCCCATGCACCCAAACGTTAAAATGCCTACTAATAGAATAGTAGCTTCATGGCTGCTGATTCATTCATGACGGGAAATCCCCATGCAAATGTGGCGATTTGTACCCTTTGGACGCTTGCAAAGCCTATTGCGGAGCGCTTGCCCAAGGAAAAGTTTGCATTGTGTGCGAACCTGTATTCAATGGACGGGATCAACACCATCGTCCGCGGCGTCTATGCAAACCCGCATTGGAGATATTTGGTTGTTTTTGGAAGCGATATGACTCATACCGGGGATGTCATCAAGGCTTTTTTTGAGCATGGAGTGGATGCGCAGGGAAAAGTCATTGGAACGAATTTCTCTTTTCAGAAAGAGATTCCCGTGCACGATTTGGAAGTGTTGCGCAAGCATGTGAAATGTTTTGATTTGCGTGGGAAGTCGGTGGATGAATTGGCTAAAAAAATTTCTTCTTTGGAGCAATTGCCTCCTTTCACTTCATCAAAAGAATTTCCCGAGCCCAAATTAGAAGAGTTTCCCATGCACGACTCAGAAAAAGTGGGTTTTCTAGTGCGTGCGAACACGGTTTCAGAGGGATGGCTAAAAGTCTTGGACAAAGTGATGAAGTTCGGCGAAGAAAAGCCCACGGAGCACGGGACGAAGATGAAAGAAATCGTGGACATCGTTGCAGTGATTGATGGGGACGAAGAAATCATTCCTTCTTTCATGCCTTGTGACGAAAAAGCATTGAAGGATTACATTCCCAAGCTCGTTTCGCAGGAGAAGCCCGAGAATGTGGTTTACACGTATGGTTCTCGCCTCCGCGAGCGCATTGATCAGGTCCAGAATGCCATTGATTACTTGAAAGAAGTCCCCTACACGCGTCGCGCGATCGCCGTCACATGGAGAATGGACGAGGATCAGAAGCACAATAAGAATCCTCCTTGCTTGACTCAGATTGTTTGGAATGTCTCACATGGAAAGCTACACCAAACGTGTTCGTTTCGCTCGCATGATATGTATGAGGGGTGGCCGCTCAACATGTATGGGTTACGCGAGCTACAGCAGATGATGGCGCGCGAAGTAGGCATTCCTGCTGGGCAGTTAGTTTGTATTTCCATTTCTGCGCACATCTATCAGCCTCGCTGGGAAGAAGCAAAAGAAGTGGTGAAGAAGCACTATCTTGCAGGACATTATCGCTTTGCTCCTGATCCGCGTGGGAATTTTGTGATTTCGGTTGTTCCGGGAATGAAAGAAGGAGAGAAACTCATTCTCCTCCAGCACTTCACTCCAGATGGAAAGAAAACGCCTTTTATTTTCCACAACACCAAGATGGATGAAAAACAATTGTTGGAGGAATTGTTTACGCAGCTGGCGCATTCCAATCTCATCTCACGCTTGGATCATGCGCTTTATTTGGGGGCAGAGATCCGTAAGGCTGCAATGTGCATTCGGATGCATAAAGAGTATGTGCAAGATCAACCTATCCAGCTCTAATTCTCCTCACGAAGAACCTTTGGCGTTCCTCCCAGAATGGCATTAAAATCCCCTAGGAACCCATTTCGAGCATATGGCCAATATTCCTGAGCTGGTGCAGCAGACCAATGGCTTTACGGATTACAATCCCATGCAGCAGCTGGTGTTGCAAGCCCCTTGGGATAGTAAGAATCTCGTCGTGGCTTCTCCCACGGCTTCCGGGAAGACGATTATTGCCGAGCTCACGGGGATGAATTCCATCCTCAACAAGCGCAAGAAAGCCATGTACACGTGTCCCTTGCGCGCGCTGGCGAATGAACACTATACTGATTTTCAAAACAAATATTCCAAGCAACAGAATATTCGCATGGCGGTTGCAACAGGAGATATGGATTCTTCTTCCAAGTATCTTTCGCAGTACGATTTTGTTTTCACCACGTATGAGAAACTAAATTCTCTTTTGGTGCATCGCGCGGATTGGTTGCAGCAGCTTGGCACTTTAATCATTGATGAAGTGCATGAATTGGACAGCGATAGAGGGCCCACACTGGAGATGATCATCACCAAGCTTCGCATTCTCAATCCCAAACTTCAAATCATTGCACTTTCCGCTACGATTCCTAATTCAGATGAGTTAGCCGCATGGCTGGGTGCAGAATTAATCCAGTCCAATTATCGCCCCGTTCCCTTGAAGGAAGGCGTGCACTATGAGAGTACGATTGAGTTCAATGATCGCAGCAAGGAAAAGACGCGCGAAGATGATCCATTAGAAGCAATGCTCGCGAATACGCTGGAAAAAAAGAAACAAGCTCTTGTTTTCGCAAACACACGTCCTCGCGCCGAGTCACTCGCAAAGCAATCCGCTGCAGTGGTGCAGAAATTTCTCACAATCGAGGACAAGAAAGAGCTCGCGAAGATTGCCCAAAAGATTGAGCATGCGCTAGAGTCTCCCACTGAGCAGTGCAAGAAACTCTCTGCATTGATCCAGAATGGCGCGGCATTCCATCATGCGGGATTAGTACAAACACAGCGTTCCTTGATTGAGAATGGTTTTCGCGCGGGCGCCATCAAAACGATTGCCGCCACCCCTACATTAGCGGCTGGAGTCAACCTTCCTTCTTTCCGCGTGATTATTACTTCGCTGCACCGCTTTGACTTTGGAGGGATGGCCCCCATTCCCATTCGTGAATATCGCCAAATGGCTGGTCGCGCAGGCAGGCCAAAATATGATTCTGCGGGTGAGAGTATTGTGCTTTGCAAGAATGAATTAGAGGCAAGCGCCGTCATGGAAGAATACATCCGCGGAGAGATGGAGCCCGTTTCTTCGCAAGTGGGAAGAGAACCCATCCTGCGCATGCATTTGTTGGGATTGATCGCCTCTCGCTTCATTTTTGACACGCAGAGCATGGATGATTTTTTCTCCAAAACCCTCTACGCGTTCCAATACAAGAACACGGATAATCTTTTCCGCATGCTGCGCGGATTAGTGAAAGAACTTTCGGAATTGGGTTTCATTGAGGGTGAGGAGAATCGTTTTTGGACGACCAAGATTGGTTCGCGCGTGGCAGAGTTGTATTTGGATCCTCTTTCAGCGGCAGACCTCATTGCGGCACTCAAAAAAATGGACTTGGCTCACTTTGGTGCGTTGTTTGCGCTCGTGGATACGACGGAAGCCCGTCCATATTTGAACGTGAAAGCCAAAGACGAAGCATTGGTGTGGGAAGAGCTGCAATCGCGCTGGGCCGAGCTCCCCATTACTTCTTCCGAGGCGATGTTTACGGATACGCAGCTCGTGCAAAAATTCCAAACGGCTAAATTCTTGGACGCATGGACGAATGAAACTCCGGAACAACAATTATTGGATGATTTTAACATTCAGCCCGGGATTATTCGTGCAAAACTGCAGATTGTGGATTGGTTGGCATATAGTGCAGTGGAATTAGCCCCACTCATTGGCGCTTCTCACCACACTGGATTGCTTTCGCGCATGCGCAAGCGATTGTCTTCTGGAATCAAGGAAGAGCTGGTGTTGTTGTGTGAATTGCGTGGGATTGGTCGCGTGCGTGCGCGTAGGATGTTTAACGCAGGCATCAAAACGGTTGCGGATGTGAAAGCGACTTCCGTTGAGAATCTGGCCAAAATCATCGGAACGGCCGTTGCGATTACCGTGAAAAAGCAGTTGGGCACGGAAATCGAAAAGGGTGCGAAGAAAAAGATTGAGGCCGCGTTGAAAGAGCAGAAGACGTTGTTCGACTAGTTAACGCATCAAATGTAGAATTCAACCAACCAATTCTTTTTCTAGTACTTCTTTGATTTTTTGTGCGTCTACTTTCAGTTTAATGAAGCGCGTCTGCCCTTTGACTCCGGCTCCGCTTTGCGTGGTAAGGATGAGTCCATACATTTCGAGTTGGTTGATGTATTCGCGGTACCATCTTGCCGTTACCACGTCAGTGAAATTGAGTTTCTTGCACACGCGCTCGTATTCTTCATACACTTCTCCCGAGTAGAGGACATCCTCTAGGCTTTCCCCCGACAGCTTAGTCATTCCTCCTCCGACCTTTCGCAAGCTGAGCAATGCAATCGTATACAACACGAGTTTTTCGTGTTCGGGCAAAACGGAAACATGTTCGAGAATAATTTCTTGTTCTACGTCCGCGCGTGCATCCTTCACATGTTTGTCGGTAATCTGTTTTTCGTGCGCATCGTCCGCGAGCTCTCCGGCGCGCAGTAAGAGTTTGATGGCAGTCCTTGCGTCTCCACTTTCTTGCGCGGCAATCGCAGCCGAGAGTGCGATGGCGCTTGGATTCACTGCATCGGGGTTGAATGCTTCCTGAATACGTTGCTCCAGGATATTGCGCAGTTGTTCCGCATTATAGGGGGGAAATATCATTTCTTGCTGGCATAGTGATGATTTGGTGCGCGAGTCGAGATTTTCTTTGAACATGAGGTTGTTGGAGATTCCCACCACGGAAATGCCTCCCACGGGAATCTCATCGTTGCTGCGCGTGAGGGAATAAATGAGTTCATCCAAGTCCTTGACTTGATCCAATTCATCCAGCACCAACAAGAGGTGGGTTTGGCTTCCTTTCACATAGGAAACAAGTTTCTCATAGAGGTATGCGGCAGAATATCCTTGGAATTCCTTATCCGGCTTGTCAGGAAATAATTCGCGCAGGGTTTTGAGGAATATTTTGTATTTTTTGTTGTGCGTGCGGCAGTTGATGTAGGCGTGGCGTATTTGGAGTGATTTTTCTTGCCCATACTTCACGAGACCACTCATGACGTGTCTTGTCGTGGAAGTTTTTCCTGTCCCGGGCTTTCCATAGATGAAAACGTTGTCGGGTCGTTGTCCTCGCAAGGTAACAGCAACGATGCGACTAATATCCGATATTTGTTTTTCTCGGAAGAGGAGGTTTTCCGGCGTGTAATGGGGCATGATCTTGTTTCGGTCCAGGAAAACGGTGGGTTTGGAGAATTCTTGATCGAATACGTGGTTTAGTGACATGCCTTTCAACTCAGTTCCATTATTCTCCTTCCCCTCGTGGATTAGTGGAAGTGAGCCCTAATTGTTTTAGTGTCTCCACCCATTTTAAGGTTCGTGGTTGGCATTCCGAATTCGTGTCAGTGTTTCGCGTGGGTTCTTCTTGGGAGTTTATGCGAAAAATGACATGCACCTTTAAGAAGTTAAAAAGCCCAATACGTAAAATCAGCCTTTTTCCATCAAGGGGGGAACCATATGGGCTTCTTAGACAAAGTATTCACCAGCCAAACCGAACAAGTCGACGTCGAAGACTTTCTTAACAACATGAATGTGGAAGAGGAAGTCGTGTACGAGGACGCCGATGCCTACGTTAAATCCGTTACGTTGAAGGACGCCGAAGACGTGAAGACCGTCGAGCGCGAATTGAAAGACGGTAACTTGATTTTGTTGAACATCGAAGACATGCAGAAGCGCAACGCCAAGGGATTGCGCGACATGATCGTTTCCATTAAGGACATGGTCACGCAGATCGATGGAGACGTTGCTGGAGTCGCTCCTGGAAAGATTTTGGTTACGCCTGCTCGCGTCAAAATCGCCAAGCGCAAAGCACAGTAATTCAGTAAGGGAGCGCTTTGCTCCTCTCTTTTTTTATTTCTTTTTTTTGAGTGCCAGTTTAACCTATTTAAACCCTGAATGACTTCCTTGCAGTATGCAGCACCTCCCTGGGAATTCGCTTCCCCTTAACATCAAGCTCGAGGAAGTCCAGGAGATGGTGGAAGAGGAATTGGGAGAGCAAGCCTGGAAGGATGCCGAGATCAAGTCCACCAAGCTGGAATTATGCCCGTACTACACGTTTGTCTTTGATACATATTCGGAGGAAGAAGAGGCCAACACCAAAATAAAGAATGTCGCTGAAAGCAATCACGGAAGAAGTAGCCTAAATGCGTTGAAGAATGAATTGGACGAAGTCATTGCGGAAATGGTGGATCCCGAAACCATTCAATCCGAGTTTTCAGTCGCCAATTCTGTTACCGTGGAGCAGAAGAAGCCTCGTTTTACGGCGGAGGATGCCAAGAATATTGCCCAGATCAAGATTGCGGCACAAGAGCATGTTCCTCGTGGCAATGTGCATATTTCGGGTTTGCAATTAGTATATGTTCCCTTCTGGATTGCGAAAGTGCAATTGGAGGAAGAGAATGAGATTAAGCTCCGCATCAATGGGTTTACTGGAGAATTCGAGAATGAGAATCCAGTTGAATACCGTGGAAAAAGCACGGGAGAATTAGTAGGAGAAACCCTTTCGGACTTGCGTTCTCCCAGCAATTGGGTGGATTATACCGTTTCCATCTTCAAGGACATTGGCACAGTCATCCTCAAACCCGATGATGAGCACCCCAATCGCAGAATGGTGATTTTCATCCTCATTGTAGTCGCGATTATTTTACTAGCAATTGGTTTTGTGAAGTTGCCCGTTCCGAAATGAGCCTCTAGAAAAAGATTGAGCAAATCGGGTATTGCAGCGCAATACCCGTTCTCGCTGCGGCCAGCCGAAACTGGCCAGCTATGCAAACTCGAACAAGCTCTTTTGTGTCTGTTTTTCGGGCGGAAATACGGCGTCGATTTCTGTTTCTGCAAGGGTAATGCGTTGTTTGAGATATTCAGAGAGATTGTGTCCGAAGATAATATCTTTGGCAATCTTGAGATACTTCCGCACCGATCCCTGTGCAATCGTTAGGATGATATTTCCTCCCTTGCATTTGCTGCAGTTTCCGCTTAATGGGATGCGGCGATAGCTGGCGTTGCACTTGGTGCAGCGGAATGTTTGTCGAGAGAATGCGCGGGTGTTTCCAATAATATCGGGGAATAAGTGCGATACCACGACGCGCTCCATGGAATCCGGGAAGTCCACCATGCGCAGGCGTGCTTGTAATTTTGCTTGGACTTTGAGTTTTTCTTCCATGCTTTCCAAGCGCGTATAACTGCTTTGCGTGGGCCCAAAATCGAATTGTTTCGTAGAATGGGTAAAGTGGATTCCGCTATACTGGTCTGGTTTTCCTAGTTTTTTCTTTACGACAGCGACGTCATCCATTTTTGCTTCTCCAAATGTGAGGCTTTTTTCGTAGAGCGAGAGGGGATAGCGTTTGCATGTTTCCATTTCATACACTTCATCGTCTATTTCTTGGGGATTGAGTGCAAGAGTGAACACGAGCGGAGCATCCATTCTTCCTCCGCGCGAGTGGGAGAGGTATTTGTGCGAGAAATTCAATAATGCGTCCATGAGTAGCATGACTGAGTCTTGATCTCCATCCACGTTACGGCGTTTGCACATGATAAAGTAGGGATGCCCCCACCCTAAGCGTGTTTTCGTATACCCAATCACGCGCGCGGCAATCCCTGCAGACGTGTGGGGGGCCAGCCCAATAACAACTTCTCCAATCAAATCGCGCACATTTTTGGCATTATAGCATGCAGGGAGTTTGTAGAATTTAGTGAGTAAGTCGTCGATGTAGTTGGCACAGCGCAGCAGCCATACACCGCATCCTTCGTTGACGATGATGTCTTGCACGAACATCTCTACGAGTTGATCGTCTCGCTCGAGTGGTTTTCCTTCGGCATCGAATGAGTATCCTAGCTCTTTTGCCTTTTCTACGGTCAATCCTATTTCGCGTGGATAGAAGTGGGTAATGGGTGCATTCAGCAATTCGAAGCGCGAGGTTCCATCGCGGAATACGTGTAGGTCGTGTTTCGCGCGTAAAATTCCTTTCTCGATGGGTTCGGCGAGTTTATCGTCAGAAATGAGTCCCTTGACTCCTTTCACGGGATCGGGGAGTCTTTCTGAAAGATTTTTTGCTCCCCATTCCAGTGCTTTTCGGATGTTGATTTCGTATGCCCCTCCTCGCTTGGCCACGCTTCCACACGAGGTGCATTTTTCGGTTGAATTGAGTGCGAGGCATTCTCTTCCCGAGCAGATATAGCGCGGGTGCGTGAGTCCGTGGCATTTCACGCAGTAGCGGCTGGACATCATGTCGTTGCAGCTCGGACATTCGAATAGTCCTATTTCCACGGATACTTTTCCCGGGTTGGCTTTGGGCGGAGCTCCTTTTGTCACAGTCAGTCCTGCAGCACGGTTCATGCTGCGCGTGGCTCCTCCAGATAGGGCGATGGGAAACAACACATGTGGATTTCCTTTCATCGTTCGTGCAACTGCGGCTTCGGGTCTTCCCATTCTGGCTCCTGCAAAGCTCCCGGCTTTGTCTTTGATAGTGAGCCCTGCCGCTCGCGAGAGCAAGGAAAGCGCCGTGTCTTCGTCCACAATATCCCCTACTGGATTGCGCGCGAAGAGTCGCAGGGATTCGCTTTTGGTTTCATCAAAATAAATCCACTGTTCATCGCACGTGTGGGGGATTCCTGCGCGCTCGAGAAGTAGTTTCATTTCTTTTGTGTGCGTGAAGCGCATCAACCCTAATCCCTTGTCTTCCTCATTGGCTTTGATGACAGCGTCAATGAATTGTTTCGTCTCAAACTTGCTCCACGTCTTGTAGTACCACGTGTAGTTGGGGTGCAACGGAATGGAGAGCTCTTCCGCAAGCGTAATGGCTTGGGCGCACGTGATATTTTCTGGATCCAAAATGATGTGCGCGGTCTCAATAGAGGACTGCTTTCCTTCTGCAATGGCTTTCTCCAGCAGCAACACCCACCATTCCGGGACAAAGGGAGAAGGAGTAAGTGGGTGTGCGGCCTTGCGATAATCTCCAACGGTAACGAGCATATCCCCAATGAACAAAATTTTATCCACGTTCGCGCGCACGCGTTGAGCTTCCGGAACAGTATTAACGAGCATCACGCTGCCGTCTTTCAGCAACACGGTGGGTCCGTCGATTGTGTCCACGGGAAATAATTGCGCGGCTTTCCCTGGACGTTCAATTCGCACGTGCGTTCCCACTGCAATGAATTCGTCCAACAAATACATCGTTGCGGGATTGATTCCTTTTCCCGCGGTGGCAGTATTGCGACTTCTTCCATACCGCAGGCGGAATCCCCCCCATTCCATGGGATACGCGAGCAAGGGTCTTCCTGCCGCGACTCCTTCGAGATATTTCCAGTTCTTTTTCAGTTCCACGACTTGATCTGCTTTTTTTTCTACTTTGATTATTTTTTCAAGGAAGCTCCAGTCCAATCCCAATTGCTTGGCCCAGCTCATTACTTTTTGGGCTTTCAATCCCAGTCCTTCCGTAATGACTAGCCCCATTCCCCCGCGGATGCGGTTCGAAGGAAAGCGCACCATATTTTTGTGGGCTTGCACTTCCACGTCTTCCGTTGGAATTCCATTCACGCACACGGGGCAGCCCGCGACGATGATGCGTAGTTCATCAAGTGTCATTTTGATCTGGCGTGAAATGACATCCGTCTGATAGATGTTGACTTCTTCGGCGTAGCGTTCTATTTCCTCTTGTGTGGGTTTGAATCGATCCAAGTTCAACAGCACGCGGGCATAGTCTCCTAGAATCAGGGGCAGCACCGTGGCACTTCCCCCTGCTGCGCGGATGGGTCCCGCGAAATAAATGTCCACGTACTTGCTTCCATCCGGATTGGTCGAGATTTTCACATACGGAATTCCATCCAGCGGTGCTACAACGACGCCTTCGGTCATGATGACGAGGCAGGTCTTGATTCCTTGTTCGAGGCGCTTTTCCATATTTTCTTCCGCATACCATCCTCCTTCTTGCATGACGATTTCCTTGAAGAGCACAAAAACGCCCTTCATGCGGTCTCCTCCTTTTTCTTTGGAGACTTCGGCCATGATTTCGCGGAAGCGTTTGGCGACGCCCTTGGGTCCGGAAATTTTTTCGGTGCGATCCGCGACATCCGTGGCGGGAAGGCATTCGACTTCTGTGTGAATGTCGAATCCCGTGGCGCGTGCTTTTTCTGCCAATGCATATTTTTCGAGGATGTCTTCCATTAACGAATCAAAGTATTTTTTTGTCTCCGGATCGGATGCGACATCGAAGTGGAGGTTCATTTTCCCACTTCCTTGGCGGTTTCCACAGGGGCATTTTCTTGTTGCTTATCAAAACGGCTTTCGCGTAGGGTGGCGGTCTTGAAGTTGAATTGCGGCACTCTCCCTGGGGTGGCGATGAATCCTTTGCTGGCCGCATAGTCTGAAGTCAATTGCCAGCATCCATTGTTGATGATGGTGGTGCCGCGGTATTGCGTATACGCGTTGTAGTGGTTATCCCCTCCAATATACACATCCGGGTGCTCACGCACGAGCATGTAGGCTTTTGGCTCTGGAGCGTAAGGGTGTTTGGTTCCATACACGGACATTAAGTCGCGCTTGATGAGGAGTTCCTTGATGGCTTCTTCGGGTTTCGTGGGAGGGATGTTCATGGCATCCATCGCCCCAATGAGTCCGCTTCCATGATAGATGAGTGTTTTTTGGTCTTCTATTTCGACCCAGGAAGGCGAAGGAAGGAAGTGGATGTTTTTCATCCCATAGAGTTTGGGCACAAATTCTTTCAGCACGGGGGGTTGAGGATCGTGCCATCTGCACGGGTCGTGATTCCCTGGCGTAATGAATATTTCTAGTGTTTCGGGAAGCTGTAGGAGATAGTTCTCGAATTGCTCGTATTGTTTGTTGATGGATTTGACTTCGAGTTCTCCTAATTGATTGGGATACACCCCCACCCCATCGACGACCCGGTCGATGATGGCCTGCCCGGCGACCGCATCCTCGGCCAGCGGATCCGGCTCCGGCTGGAAACGAAGCTGGCCGAGCGCCCTTGCGTCGTCAATGACATCAAACGCCCCGTGAACGTCGAGCAGGGGCA
>CAYZNV010000005.1:47835-54955 GCA_964480125.1 uncultured archaeon | reverse complement strand
ATTGAATATTTAGCAAGTCTAGAAAGTCTAGTAGTATTCAATGATGAGGCCCACCATCTTGGTGATTACAAGAAAGAGGATGAAATTCTTGAAAAGGAATGGCAGCAATCTCTTAATGAACTTGCAAGAAACAAAAATGGATCTTTTATACAGGTAGATTTCTCCGCGACCCCTTATTCTATAACGGGTTCCGGGCAAAAGAGAACAAAACATTTCTTTCCTCACATTATAACCAATTTTGAATTGGTAAAAGCTATCCAAATTGGTTTAGTCAAAACGGTTGCAATTGACAAGCGTAAAGAAATTGCTTCTCTTCCGCTTGAATTTAAAGCTGAACGTGATGGTAAAACAATTAATCTTTCTGATGGGCAGCGGATAATGCTACGTGCTGGACTAACTCGATTAAAAACACTAGAAAGCGGTTTTGAGGGTCTTGACAAAAGTAAACATCCAAAAATGCTTGTAACATGTGAAGATACGGCAGTCGTTCCATTAGTAAAGAAATTTTTAAACCAAGAAGGGCTGCATGAAGATCAGATAATGGAGATTCATTCAAATAAAAAGGGAGAAATTGGTCAAGAAGAATGGGAAAAAGTCAAACAAAAATTATTTAGTGTGGACAAAAATGAAAATCCAAAAGTTATCATTTCGGTCTTAATGTTGCGTGAAGGATTTGATGTCAATAATATTTGTGTGATAGTTCCTCTTCGTTCTAGTACCTCTTATATTTTACTTGAACAAACAATTGGTCGAGGGCTGCGTTTAATGTGGCGTGAACCTCAGTTTGAAGATAGCAAACGTGAAAGTCGCGAAAAATTACTTATTCGCAAAGAAGAACCTGAAAACTATATGGACATACTCTGTATTGTTGAGCATCCAGCATTTGTTGAATTTTATGAAAAGGAATTAAGCGGCGCAATTGGTCAGATAAAAACATTACCGAAAAATGAAAAGGTTATTGGAGACATTATAAGTATCGGACTAAAAGTCAATTATAAGCAATATGATTTCTTTTGGCCATTAATTATTCATGATAAAGAGGAGTACCTCAAATCTGAAGAACTCACACTAGAAAAGATGCAACCCTTTCCAATTTCACTAGATCAACTGATGCCATTTGCTAATCGCGCTGGTGACACGTTCTATGGTGAAGAACTTACTGTCAAAACAAAGTTTGGTGAATACACAGTTTCATCTGATATTTTTACTGCTAAAAGCTACAATTCATTTATCCAAAAGATTGTGGCTGCTGTTAGTACTATTTCTGTTAAACTGGGCAAAAAGTCTCCAAAGAACTTTCCAATTATGCAAATCAATACAGCGCTAATTGCCAAATTAACTGATGAATATATTCGTCACAAGCTGTTTAACAAAGAATTCAATCCGATCATTGGAAACAATTGGCGTATTCTTGTTCTAACCCAAGAAAAGATTATTCAACACATCATAAAAAATCTCAGTCAATGCATTTACGACCTACAAAATAACTTGGATATTAAGAGTGCTCGTATCTATAAAAAATATTTTTCAGAAATGGGCGAGATGAAGATTCGTGAGACTTATGCAATCAATGTAGCAAAAACAATTTATGAAAAAATAAGTTTTCCCTCAAACAAGGGTGGATTTGAAAAAGCATTTATTGAATTTATTGACTCTGATTCAAAAGTAAAGGCGTTTATGAAAATTAATGAACATTATCACGACTTTGCTAATATAATGTACATTCGCGACGATGGGCTTCTTGCTCATTACTTTCCAGACTTCCTTGTTCGTATCCAAGACAAAATTTATTTAGTTGAAACAAAAGCAGAACGCGATTTAGATAATACTAATGTCAAACAGAAAAGATTATCCACTCTTGAATGGGTTGCAAAAATTAATGAATTGCCTGCCGAGGATCGTATGAATTGCAATTGGAACTATGTGTTACTTGGAGAAAATACATTTTATGGAATGAGCGAAAAAGGAGCTACTACTCAAGAAATACTTGAATATGCAAAACTATCTAAAGCAAAAGTAGAAGGGAAACTGGAGGCCTATTTTTGAAATATTATTTTAGACAAGAGAAATATTCATCTACTGCGCCAAATTCCAACCCCATATATTGATGATGTGCCTAGTTAATTGATTTTTTCATTAATTTGTGTAAATTTATTGGTTTTTATGCTGGTTTTAGCCTTATGTTGAAAATAGTTTCCTCTAGGAATGAAGGTAATGTCGCCTGAACATCTATTCATTAGCTATGCGTATGAAGATGAAGATTTGGCTAAATGGCTTGCTTTAAGACTTGCTAAAGATGGTTATCTGGTTTGGTTCGATCAATATAAGCTCCTGGGTGGCGAATCATATCCAAAAGATATTGAAGATGCGATCAAAAATAAAACATTCCGCATGCTGCACTTAGTATCTCGAAATTCAAAGGATAAGGCTAATCCGTCAAAAGAGCGCACTGCTGGATTGAATGTTTCACGCGCAAAAGGAATTGATTTTCTGATTCCAATTAATGTCGATGGAATGAAACCTGATGAATTACATTGGATGACAAGCGATATCACTTTTATTCCTTTTTATAAAAATTGGGCTGACGGATATCGTAAACTATTGAAAAAATTAGAACAAATACAAACACCAAAACCATTGTTGGAAAAGGGTCCAAGTATTGTGGCTGACTTAATGAACAGTAGAAGAAAAATACAAAAGAAGGAAGAGAATATATTTTCAAACAAATTAGCATTTACACAAATTCCAAACATAATTAAGTGGACAGTCTTTAATCGTGAATTACGTAGTAATGAAATTGGAAAGCTATGCAAAGTTTGGCCTTTTTACAAAATTGACGGCAGGAATTTTTTATCATTTGAGAGCCCGCCAATAGATCTTAATGCAGATATTCTACAAGCTAGGGAAATAAAATACACGACTCAAAAAACAATTCATGAAATTCAAACTGATAATGTCGTAAAATACCTTTTGGAAAGTTCAATTCAAGTAAAATTTATTGAGTTAGGTATGAGGACGACAAAAATTGGAAATTACTACAAGCTTTATTTTCCCGTTTCCCTGCTTCCAAAAGATAAAATATCATTTATTGGTTATAACGGCCATAAGACTTACGTACAGGTATTTGGGACAAGAATACGGCCGGGAATTGGACCAAATCGAAAATATAATTACTACGTCTCACCACGCTTCAAGGTAAAAAAAGATGGAGCTGGAGATTATTTTCTTTTCATTAATACTCAACTTATATTGACTGACCTGAATAATGAGGTTTTAGAACCACGCACGGCGCTCTCGTCTAGAAAAAATATTTGTGGCGGTTGGTGGAATGATCATTGGCTACAACGCAACCTTGCATTTGCTAGTTTCCTATCAGGTGGGAAAAGTGAAATTGTAATTGGATATAGTGAGTTTGAATTAGTTAAACTGAATTCGTCATTTGTCAAATATATCTCACCATTAGCGATAGTTGAAAACGATGATGTGAATCAATCTGAAGAAGAGATAAGAAAGGAGTTGCTCATACATAACAACGAAGAAATGGGTGTGGAATAACGATGTCAGAAACTCACTCTCTAAAAGTTTTTCCAGAGCCATCGCTTGAGTTTGCATTTGGACAGCGACAAGAGCATCCGATTGATGGATTAACTTTGTTTGGTCCAAGCGACTTAAAACAAGCTCAGAAGCCCAAAAAAATTGTTTACGGATTAATTGGTTCTAATAAGGGTATTCAAAAGTTCAATGAATGGGCCAAAATCATGAATAAATCAACTGCAGAATTATACTCTGAGGAAAATAAGCCAAATAAAATATTGTGGCCAATATTTCCTGGATTTGAGGCGGCTTTTGATTGTGAATGGCCTGAGAAACCTGCGTGGAGCCATGAACTTAATGAAATTGAACTAATTAATGCCTCACATGATAATGATCCAAACAAAAGAGCTTTTGCTGTTGTAAAACTCTATGTTGATAAAATTAAACTTTCAGCGGAAAAAAGAGATGACCAGCTAAATGCAATTATTTGTATTGTTCCAGATGAAGTGTATAAGAATTGTCGGCCTCAATCACGAATCATTGATGGAATTGGTTTCAAACCAGGAAAAAAATTATTGAATCAACTTCGCGAAGGCCAGCAAACATTGCAGCAAGAGAATAATCAAGAAGTTTATGGATTTTCAGTTGATTTTAGACGACAAATTAAAGCAAGGGTAATGAAATATGGTGTTCCAATCCAAATTATTCGCGAAAGCACGCTTTATACTGGGACAGAAAAAATGTCAAGGCAGTTAACCCGCCTATCCGATCGATTATGGAATCTTTCAACAGCGATTTATTACAAAGCAGGCGGGAAGCCATGGAAACTAGCAGAAGCCCGCGAAGGGGTTTGCTATATTGGAATTGCATTTAAGAGAACGAGTGAAAATGAAAATGACGCGACCGCCACTAGCGCTGCTCAGTTATTTCTAAATTCAGGAGACGGTGTTGTATTTTTGGGCGAGGAAGGCCATTGGTACTCTAGTGATGATAAACAATATCATTTACCAAAAGATGCTGCGAAAACATTACTTGAAGGGGTAATTAAAACATATCAAGATCTTGAAGGGAAAAAACTGAAAGAAATATTTCTGCATTCTCGATCTGATATTAATAGTGAGGAGTTCGAAGGTTACAAAGAAGCATGTCCTTCGGGAGTAAAATTGGTGGGTATTAGGGTCAGGCAGGATCATGATCTGAAACTTTATCGCCAGGGAAGGTTGCCAGTAATGAGGGGTACATTTCTAAAAGAAAATGAAAAATCAAGTTATCTTTGGGGGGCTGGCTATAAGCCTCGACTTGAAACATATGATGGTTGGGAAGTGCCATTGCCTCTCAAAATTGATATACAGCATGGTGAAGCTGACATTGAGCAGGTTGCAAAGGATATTTTTGGATTAACAAAATTGAATTATAACTGTTGCAAATTGGGCGATTCTGAGCCGGTAACTATCAAATATTCCGATGCAGTTGGGGAAATATTAATTTCAAATAAGGCTGCAAAAGACCGTAGGGCGCAGTTTAAGTTCTATATCTGACCTAGGTCAAATTCAACTAATGGGTTGATTTCTATTCAACATAACGCTTATATTGTTGGTATTCCTATTATTATGTCCAGAGATGGTCCTTTACTTGGAAGACACTGAACCGATCTGGAACCTGTTCCGGCACTTATTCCCGGAACTCACGCGAAACCATATTCGTCTATACCGCCATTTATGGCAAATTGAACCCCTTTCTAGCGAACAACTTATCAAAGTCTGTGGCCTTTCACGGGCTACTATCTTCCGTTTGCTCAATGACTTACTAAAAGCAGGCTTAATTCACAAAAACCACCAATCGCCCGTCAGTTACTATGCTGCAAATCCACTAACCGTTTATTCTGACCAATTAGACTGTATTGCTAGTAAACTCAAAAAAGGAAAGGAAATGATCCATAAAATCGTTGAGAGCTCTTCTAGTCTTAGTGAAGAGCTTTACTTGATTCAACTTGATGGCGGGCAAAAGCGATTAATGTCAAAGAAAACGCGCCAAACTATACTTGATGAATTTGCTCTCCGTGAAATACGACGTTCTATTGATGCCCAAATTAAGGAAGCCGAACAGTCTAAACTCAAGCCTTGGATGCTCGCTAATCGAGCTCCTATTGAGACTTAACAGATTTTGTCTGCTTTAAGGGCCACGTTGTTTGTTTTCACGGCATGTTTAATTACCGCGAAATAGTTGCTTTTGTATTTATGGCTTTATTCCAACGTCGCCGGCCCACGAATCGACTTCCATTTTCGCATCCTGTTAGGCCCGCAAAAGTACCACTAAATCATGCGTTAGCGGCACGTATCTCTCTCATGCGTGCCCGCATGGCATTGGCGTCTAAACAACGCATACCTAATTCCAAGATAAGACTAAATCCATCTCGTTCAACGCCCTCTTCTCCAGTTCGCTCAACAATAAAACCCGCTCCTACGCGCTCCCAAACTCACTCATTTAGCCGCCCGAAAAAATCAACAACCAATCAACGCGCTCCCCAACCAATACATGTTACGCAAAAAGTAACAGTGAATGTGCATCCCTCGAAACCTATTGGTCCTCGTCCCATTGCACGAACACATGTTCTTCGGACTGAATTTCGCTCGCCAATAAAACCTCGTCTTCTTCCTAAACCAGCTGCAGCCGTTCGTCGTCCAACGACTGCTTTACAATCTGCTCGCAGAATCACACATCCCAATTCACATCCGCTTCGATTATTGGAACATTTATTTTTTTCTAAAAAGCGAGTGGAACCGATGAGAGCAGCTCCGAGAGTTGCTCCAGTTATTCGCATGTCTTCTTTTCGATCCCAGCGATCGTCACCGGTTCATCCTCCCGTTCCTATTACTCGTCGTCAACCTTTACATGCTATTGTTTCTCCTCAACGTCGTCAGCCATCAACTAGTAATATTCTGCGATCGCAGCGAGCCGTTTCACTCGCACGTCGAGCGATTCATCGTGCGGCTACGAGCGGCTCGATTCCCATTAAATTAGGTAAACGATTAGCTCGCGCCCAAAAACGTGCCGCATCATCGAATCCGCCTCGAACAACTCCCCAAATTCAGCGTAAGGCTGTTGGAACCGAATGGGTTCCTGTCCAACAGCCCTCAAAACCCGTTCAACCAGGTAAGCGTGTAGGTTGGCGTGCGTTTGCCATGGCCAATCCTCCGGGTGAAAATGAAGGAAAACCAGCTGCTAATGGTGGAGATGGATTCCTTGGTAAAATCGGGAAAGCGTTTGGCAAGGGCAAAAAGAAAGTTCCACCGCTCTTGCCGGCAGATGCGAATCCTGATATGGTTCCCATTTTACATAAGTTTGGGATTACACCAGAACATCCACACTTCACTGAGCTGGCACGATTTACTGCTGCTCAATGGGAAAAGAAAGAACGCAGCATGCGCTCCATTACCAGTGACTACTATCTTCCTTTCCGCTCGCTTGAAGGATTTCAGCAAGCCGTTTTGATTGCGGGAGAACTCGAAGTTCAAAAATTAATTTTAGCCACGAAGGAGAATGCGGCTGGTGTCTTGGAATATTCTCTTCCTGCATCGATTACTGC
>CAYZNV010000005.1:1701-47735 GCA_964480125.1 uncultured archaeon | reverse complement strand
CGAAGGAGAATGCGGCTGGTGTCTTGGAATATTCTCTTCCTGCATCGATTACTGCATTGGGTGGGCGTTTTAGTGTTGAGGCACTTCGTGATTTTAAGGGATGGGTGGAAGGGATGCCGCGCCCATTATTGTCGGGCGCTGCCTCGTTAAAATCATTTGATGGGCCTGGTATTGAATGGATCATTTCAAAGCCGAAAGAAATTCGTGAGCGATTTGTAGCGATTCATGGAGGGCAGTTAGCGACTGATACTTTAGTTGATCAGTTTGTTGTGCGCGCGATGACGGGTGTCGATGATGTGGATAATGGTTTTGAAGATTCTCGTAATGATTTTAGTAAGCGTTGGAAGCAATGGGCGGGAAAATCTATTCCAGTTGCAATAACGGTTAGTGGTGCTTCTTTTCGTGTTAAATCTACTGCTGAAGTAACGGTTCCAACCTTGATTGGTGGAAAGCGATTAGATACTAATGCCATTCAAAACGTATACCGTCGCATTCTTTCTCCTACTACGAATTTAGAAGTGACTATTTTGCAAGGATTATCTCAACTATCGGGTATTCCATTTGATGAAAAAATGACTGAAAAGAAACGTAATGCATTTGTGGTTGAAAGCTTACAATCGGTTGGCACGCGCTCGACTGATTTTACTAAAGCCGTCACTATGGCCATGCCTTTACTTCCACGCGTAACGGGAATGACGATACCTGTCATTGCGGAGCAGCCTTCCATTCCTGATTTACGATCGTTTTTAGACGCCGCAAAGGTTTTTTTCGATGTGCATTTGCCGGAAGTATTGCAAAGTTATGGCGTTGCAACGACAGTAGTCCAAGCCGCTAAGACACGTTTTCCCATTCAACAACTTGATACCGAATTAGGAAAATTTGCAAAGGGAAAAGCTACCCAAGAAGAAACCATTGCATTGCAGTCCACCAAGAATGCCGTTGATGCCTACTATGATGCATTAGGACAGAATTGTATTTGCCGCTATGGATTTGAATTAGAACGCGAGAACTTTCAACCCATTCGAATGGTTCATCCTAAAACCGGTGAACAATTTGGAGTAATATATGCATTAAAGGAAAAAGTCAATGGAAAACCATCCTTAGTGTTAGCCGGTGTTGAACCGCGCAAACGATTTGCTTATACTGTCAACACCACTCAATTTATGCGCGGCTTATTAGATAACTTAGCTAAAGTGGCCCAAGCCAATGGTCTTACGGGCGGAGTTTATACCAATGTAGGTAAGGGCGGAGTGGATGATGGTCGTATTGCACAGTATGATATTATCCGTAATGCTTTGCAACGTGAGCAAAAAGAATACGTTGAATTATCGCGTGGTGAGCGTATCCAGTTTCCTAAAGGGTTTAATGAACCCATTAAGTATTTATGGAAGCTCCGCTAAAAGGATTGAATACCCATGCCACGACCAATGAAAATGCTTGTTCATGTGACTCGCAAAGCACGTCAACGCGAGCACCAATTATCCCGCCAAATTCGTTCACATAGAGAATGGCATCGTTACTTTCCGCCGCGTGAAATGATGCAACTCGTGCGCAAAATTAAATCTGTTGAAACTCCCCACGAGCATATCTTGCGCGAAGTGGGGAAAAAAGTATTAGAAGAATTGTTTGGATCGCAAGCAATTGATTTTGTCATGGAAGAAAAAGGATTCTCGGACATTCAAGAATTTGATGTTGAATCGGCTAAACATCAAAAACTTTCGCGCGCCGAACGCGACCTCTTGCGTCATCAGCAGCGCGTGCGGAGCATGGCAGAAGGAATGGGGCTCATGGCCCAAGAATTATTCTTACGCGAACTCAAAAAAACGCATCCAAAAATGTACACGCAATTACTTCCCTACTATGAACCATTCATGAAGATTACGCAACATGCCTTTCATTTTCCCGTTTCCCCTGGGGCGCGGGCAATGGGTATTGGAGAGGCCGAAACCAAAATTCGTTATGGAACTGCGGTGAATAAGCATGATCCCACTGATATTCGAATTATTCCATTGGAAATGATGGCGAATGTTCGGCGTGCGCCCATGACTTTAATTTGGGTGAATGAAGCCGCTGAAGCGTTAGCCGTCATGAATATGACCAAATCCCAAACACCTTTGATTGAGTATGGTCATCGTGACAAGGAAGGGCGTACCCGTGTCGAAGAACAACTGCACTCGCTGCAATTACGTAACCTACGCTATCAGCATGGGCAACACTTTATTCGACGCATGAACCCCGTTTTTCTTACATTTGCGCGGCAAAATGCACTCGATAAATCTACTTTATCAGTCAATCGATTAGCTCGAAAATACTGGGACACCTTTCTAGCATTATCTACGCGCCAACAAGACAGGTTAATGAATGGATATTTATCCGCACGAACTGATGCTGCACGCAAGGCAGCCGCTCACGAAATTCAAGGATGGATAAGCGACATTAAACTGTGAACTATAATTGTCATGCATCACTTCTCTGAAAAAGATGGTTAATCCATTCTCTACATTCAATTCGTGTCATCGTTGGATGATATTTTTCAAAATCGCTTTTGATCGTCTTATCGGTTACAATAAAGAACCATTCATGATATTTTGGTTTATCATTTATTGAAGTTTTTTCTTTAAGGTCAGGCAATTTTTTGAGGTGTGAACCGGTTTCTACCTCAATTGCATAGCTATTATTTGATCTTGAGTTTGGCATCTTGAATACAATGTCTGGGCCGCTGCTCGGATATAGTATTACTTCTGAGGTGTATTTTCGAATTTCATTTGCAATAACTTGCACCATAAAGTAGTGCTCAATGCTTTCGCGTGATTCGGGTTGTTGAATAAGGTACCATCGGGATGAATTTTCTAAACCACACAATCGTGCTTCAACATATCCATTCTCTTTTAGAAAGCTGATGTGGTCATTATTGAGTTTGCTTTTTAGGTAATATTTTTTATTTTTTTGAAAAGGTTCTAAGTTTTCTTCTATTTTTGTGTCTAATTTTCTAAGTTGATCTTCTCGCTTCTTGACTTCATCGGGGTTTGTGGTAATGAGATCATATTCGCTTGGGGATGGAACCACTTTGATTGGAATATGATCATTCATGGCAAATAATAGTCCTTCTCCAGGTAAGGCTGTAAGTAGGTAGTTCTGTTCTTCATTATTCAAATTGAATTTATGGGTTAACTCATCAATGACTGTGGGTTCTTGTCGGGCTAAAAACTTCCAGCTTGTATTGGCGAGGATTGTTTTACCTGCTTCGCTGGTTAGTAAGTCTTGAACTTCTTGTGTCAGGATTACAATTGCCAACCCAAACTTTCGAGCGGTTTTAATCAATTCAAAAATGTGCTTGGAATGCTCTGCAAATCGTAATAGTGTCCACGCCTCATCGATAATTAGAGCTTTTCTTTCACGATCTTTCTGCATTTTCTTATGCACAAAATCCATGATCAAAAACATCATCACAGGTTTAATCTGATTGGGCATTTGAGCAATATTAAAGCAAATTAAGTCATTTGATAAGTCTAAATTTGTCTGTTTGTTGATGAAAGAAAAGGTTCCTTTGGCATAAATGCGTAAACGATTTTCGAGTGCCTCATAGGTCATTCGTTCCGTTCGTGAAGCGACTTTCTTTTCATTTACAATTTCATAGTATAAATCCTCCATGATTGGTGGTTTGCGATTCCACGTTTCAGGATTATTATGAATAATTCCTTTTTGCTCATATACATTTTGAATCGCTTTATCCAAAATATTTTTTTGGACTTCGGTAAGATCGCCGCACATTATTTTGAATAAATCAATAAGAGACAGCATCTTTTCTCCCAAATCTTGTCCCATTAGGTCAAATGGATTGATTATCGTCTTGCTATTGCGTGAGATTTCAATAACTTGTCCTTCGTAATTACGTGTTAGTTCAACGTATTCTCCTTGTGGATCAATAATCATTGTTTTTACGCCACGCATCTGGTTTCGTAAAATGAATAATTTAGCTGTAACACTTTTTCCACCTCCAGATGTGCCTAAAATGAGTCCATTATAATTGGCAAACTTGTAAGGGTCTAGAATGATGGGAATATTGTTCGATTTATTCAGCCCAAACAGAATTCCATCCTCATCTAAATTAAGAAATGCTGTTGTAAATGGGAAACATGCGCTTAACGCGTCACTTGGAATGTTGCGTGTCATTTTGAGTTTATCTTCTTGAATAGGAAAAATGGATTTGACTGCATCATCCATGCGTAAAAAAGGAATTTTTGGGATGATTAACATTGAATTAAGCTCGGATTGAATCTTTCGAGATAGTAGTTCTAATTTATCCTTAGAATAGGCTCGTGCATTAATGTACAACGACAAATTGAATAGCTTCTCTTCTCCTTTCTGAAGCTTTTCCAAGACATTCATCGTATCCTGGTGTTGTAATCGTAGGGATGGGTTCACGATTCCTTTTGATTGAGCTGCGAATAAATCTGCTTCTTGTTTTACTAGCTCCTGGTTTAATTGAGTTAATATTGTTTCGACATTTGAAGGATGAATATGTAGGCTTAAATCATAGTTTCCTTCGCTAGAAATAATTGTGTCTAACCATCCTTCGCGAATGGCACGTGGATAACCCACTGCCATGATAATACGATTGAATTGCTCATTAATCTGAATTGAATCTACCGCATTCTTGATATAGGACGGTTTGAGCAATTGGATTAATTCAGCCGACCGATGATCTTTAGATGAATTAACAATATTTTTTCGATACTCTTTTTCTACTTCCATGAATCCACTAAAATAAGAAGAGAAAAGAGAGACTAATTCATTATTCGACAACCGTTTTGTAATTAAATTGCAGTTTTTGAGTTTGTCTTGGCATAGGCGCACCCGAATATTTAGTTGTTCAAACGGGTCAATCTTAGTTCTCCACATATTTTTTTCTGATGTAAATGGTACAATGATGTAAAATTGACGATTTTTGACACCCTTTTCTTCAATGTATTTTTTGACAAAGCTTTGAAAATCTTCAAATTGCGTCTCTAACTTTTGTTTTTTCTGTATTTTGACTTTAATTTCGAGTTTTTTGAGATAATCATCTAGCTCAACATGTACAGTTCGCATCACAATTTGGATAGGAAAATCTAATCCGTTTAGGAAATCCTTGTACGCTGAGATAATGGCTTGTTTTTGACGTAGAGATAGAATGTGAAAATTGATGGGTTGTACTTGAATAATAGCATTCATGCTATTATTCTGTAAGAAAACTACATCATTCTCAATGGACTTGATTGCTAAAAATTGGCCTATTTTAGGGTCTAAATATCCTGTTTCCTTTGGCGTTCGAATAAAATGAAGAAGACTAGTTGTATGGTTTCTAAAATCAAAAAAAGCAAACCCAACTGTAATTCCTGCTAATAGCAATAGGAGAATTACTCGCAGTTCTAGTATTAATGGCAATTTGAAATAGATAGTAAACCCAATCAATCCAAATAGTCCAATCCATGCGGCTTGCTCAAAGGACAAATTGAAAATAATTTTCTCGGTATATTGCAAGTTTTTTGGAATTTCATAAGCCATAATCGTTTCTCCGGTACTTGCCAGCCTCTTCTACTGCTGTCGGTGCGCGAAGCGTGCTAACTAATGAACTAATTTGTCCTGTGATCGCTCCGAAGGCAAAGTGTAAAACACGCGAATTATCCATGACTGAAAAGGCAGATTTAACGAGGGCATAAATCATAAGTAAGATATTCACAATGAAAATTAACACAAATGCTAATGCAGGAACTAAGCTTGCGCCCGCATTTCCTGCAATGTTTAACATGACTTGATTGCTCACCACGAATAATAATACATCAATGAATTGGGTAAATAATGCAATTCCGATCAAGTTGAAGATCATTCGCCCCCAATTTTGTAATGGTGGAATAAAATAGAAGAATAATCCAATTGGAAAAAGCACGACGCCTAATAATAAGAAAACATGCCGGATAAAAATAGTAATTGATGCTAACATCACGGCAATAGCGTATACAATTAGCGTAATACTTCCCATTGAATTGAACATATTAGGATCAAAAAAATTGAGAAAGCTGGTGGTCCAAAGATATTGTGTAATGGCAGTTGCCAATTGTAAAATTAGTGCATAAATGTAATAGGAAATATTCACTAGGACGATCATCATAAAGGCATTTTTCAACCATTCTTTTGCAGTGGCACGTTTTTCAGGATTTAGCGAAGAAAATAAGAACATGAATCCAATTCCAAGAAATAACAACAAATAGCATGAAGAAATAACCAATACTACGGACTGCCACCAACCGTATAGTCCAGCAGGATCAGGATTTGACGTGAGCAGGGCTTGTGATAACGCCAAAAGAGGATTATTCAAACTAATGAGCGAACCGTGTATTGCCCCAGTGAATACGCCGGCTACTTGATTGGGAATATTTGTAATGGTTGTTCCCAGATTTCCTGCCATTCCATTGATCGAATTGATAATCCCTGTAACGTCAATGCTGATGTTAATCACTGGATTATTGTTTCCACCTCCACTTTGCGCATATGCAGCCGGGGATAAAGCCAATAATCCGGTTAGGAGGAAAGGAATGACAATTTCAACCAGTCGATTTAGGTGTTTTTTTGTCATTCAGTCAACTCCTTATGGCACCGTCAAATAGGATACAATCAATGGAGCCACCCATACGAGCACTAATCCAATGATCGAATACGATACCATTGACTTGGCTTGTTCGCGCTGTCCCACATTCCCGCCAGAAAGCATGTACATTGCGCCAGCTAATGTAATGGCAATAATTCCCAAAATTGAAACAGCCGCTTTAATCAAATCATAGATGTTCGTGATGGGCTGCGTAATTTGGGAGATAGTTGCTTGCTGAGCAAATGCCAAACCACTGATGAGCAATAATGGAATGACGATTCTCAATACTTTTTGCATAGCTTTTTTCCTCCAAAAGTTTCTGCAGCAACTGCTGGGCCGGTTAATTAAATGCGTTTTGTCTCACGAGTCTATACGAAGTATACAAAATCCATATTAATTTCAGAACGACAATGCATTAGGTTGAGGTGATGTGTTTTGCAAACACGTATACAAGCAACCAATCAATTTATTTCAGACGAGTACATTCCAAGCATTCACTTTTTACGGTTCTTAGCAGATGCAATCAAAGGTGGGTACAAAGCAACTCCTGAAGAGAAGGAATTATTACGAAGATTTTGGAAACGTAAACCAGAACCTAAAATTCCTATTGAAGAATCCCATTGAAATGGAAGAATGGTTGAGAGATAATTCATGGACTCTGCCCACGCGATTAAGTCACGTTTACACTGGAAGAATCGGAAATCGTTTTCATTAACGATTCCGCCTTCATTTCTGCAGCACATATTCCCATTTCTGCCCCGAACGAATCAGAGTTGTCTTATTCGTGCCCTGCCATCTGATTCAGGGAAAGCGCGAATGGAAGTGGAATTCGAGTAGATATTTGCTGGTTCTTTACTCTTCTAGTGCATGTTGATATTGTTTGACAAATCGTTTGATTAATAACTTGGATAAGGGCGCACCGGTTTCTTCTCGATCACATTTAGCAAGTGTTTTTCGATATTCACGTTTGTCGCGTGTTTTGATGTCAATCATGCCGTAATGATGTTGATTGAGAATATGGTTCATGATAAGTCGACCCGTTCTTCCGTTTCCATCTTGGAATGGGTGGATTTTTTCGAATTTCCAGTGGGCCCAGGCGGCTAGTTCCAATGGATGGAGTTGATTTTTTTGTTTATCATATTCGAAAAAATAGTTTTTCATATCGCTCAATACATATTGTGGAAGAGTTGTTTGGAATTTTCCGTCTCGTAGCCAATTTTCTTTTGTCTTAAATTTTCCCGCAATATGTGGTTTAGTATCTTTGAAGTACATCTCGTGCCATTTCTGAACTTCATCTATTGTGAATGGTGGATTGTGATTTTTGAGATAGTGGATCACTTTTTGTGCGTTTTTGGCTTCGAGGACATCTTCTAATGGTTTGTTTGGGGCAATATTTTCTTCTAATAAGAGTGCGACTTCTTTTTTAGTCAGTGTACTTCCTTCGATTGAGTTGGAATTGTACACAAATGTATTGACGAAATTTTGTTCAAATGCTTCTTTTTCTTCTGGGTCCATTTTTTCGAATCGTTTTTGGAAGTCTGAATTGATTTTGTCGATGCGCTGAATTTCGTCGGGTAGTAAATAGTGGTATCCGCTGACTTTTTGTTGTTCTTTTTCAATTTTTTCTCTTAGTTTTGCAGAAAGAATCTCCATTTTCGTCTGAGACGGTCGGGTAGTTCCTACATACTGGCGAATTTGTTTGCGTCGATCCTTGCCTAATCGAAGGACTTCTACGAGATAGTAGTATTCCTTTTGTCCCCGTTTTTGTTTAGCTAAGTAAACCATAAGATGTATTACACAAATTCAGCTTAAAAAGGTTGTGTAATACACATAATTGTGTAGCACATGCTACTTTTTGAAGCCTTTTTGTCCTGTGTAGCACTAGGAACTGCGTAACATAAGGTTATGTGTGTCTGGTCTTAATTTCTATATGATAAATAATTTGACTAAATCTGTCTTGCGGCTGGCTTGAAATGCGTTGACAAGCTTTTTCACGGTTTCTCCTGTTCCACTTACTATGAATAATTCTAGGCATAAATGGTTGTCCAAATGATTATGAATTTGGGTTTTCACGATACTTTGATAGTGGTGGCGAATATCTGAGATTGTCTGAGTGTGGTCGTCATTGTGTACGACTAATACCACTCCATTCATTTCTCCACTTAATTTAGATGACTGTTTGCGATCAGAGGCAAACAAGCGAATGCATTGGCGGATCGTTTCGCTTCTCCCTGAAAATCCGAGTTCTTTTTGTAAACTATCTAAGTTTTGCAGTGTTTTTTCGTCTAGTGACATGCTAATGATTTCAGTCATTTTCTCACCACTTATTAAGTTAAGTCAATTAAGATATAAATAGTTATTAACATTGTACTTATAAATTGATAATGCCACTTTGTTTATTACCTGTCTGGGATAGGCTCACATAAGAAGTTCTTCACTCCTTGTGCGAAAACTCCCATTTTTTTAACGCTAAAAGGAGCTGAGCAAAATGAAGTGGTTGGTTGTAATTGGTTTAGTGGGTTTGTTATTACTTAATGGTTGTGTAAATAGCCCGCCCACTTCGAGTGAAAAATTTTCAGTGGCGGCCACATTTTTTCCATTATACGACATCACAAAAAAGATTGCTGGCGATAAAGCTGACGTTTTTTCAGTGATTCCCAATGGAGTCGAACCCCATGAATATGAAGCGACTCCCCTGGATATTGCTTCATTTAATCAGGCAAATGTCTTTGTCACTTTAGGGATTGAATTTGCGCCGTTTGAAAACCAGTTGGTTCAAGGTAAAGGGACGCCAATCACTATTATTTCTGCTTCGCAAGGAATTACATTACGATCCGCGCCCAATGGCCCTGGGGATGAACCCACGATTAGTGGTAAGGATGTGCACATCTGGCTTTCTCCCAAAAACATGAAAGTGATGGTGAATAACATCACAACTGGCTTGAAACAAGCAGATGCAACCAATGCCTCAGTATATGCACAAAATGCCTCTGGATTATTGGCGCAGTTAGACCAATTGGATGCTGATTACAAAAACGGGCTCGCCGACTGCAATAAGCACATTGTCTTAGTCAATCATAATGCATTCTCCTATTTGGCGGCCGACTATGGATTTAGTACCATTTTCATCAGTGGGTTGAGTCCTGAATCTGAGCCTTCACCACAACAAGTCAAAGCATTAGTGGATGCAGCTAAAGCCAACGATTTGAAATATGTGTTTTACGAGGAATTAGTCGACCCACGTACTGTTGAATCGATTGCGCAAGAAATTCACGGGAAAGCCTTGGAGTTGAGCCCCTTAGAGGGTACGCGTAATGCCAATGATGATTACTTTTCAGTGATGCATCGTAACTTAATGAATTTAAAGTTGGGCTTGGAGTGTAGTTGATGACTGCCATTAAAGTAAAGGATTTGAGCTTTGCATACAATGGTTTTCCTGTTTTGGAAGACATTTCCTTTTCGATTCAGGAAGGGGATTTTGTTGCGGTCATCGGGCCCAATGGTTCAGGCAAAACGACATTAGCAAAACTCCTATTAGGGATGCTTGCGCCACAAAAAGGAACTATCCAATTATTTGGAAATGAGATTTCTCACGAACAAGTCTCCAAATGGATTGGGTATGTTCCTCAAAAGATTTCAATTGACAAATTGTTCCCCGCAACGGTCGATGAAATTCTGGCATTGAACGGGCCTCTTGACCACCATTTGCATCAACGTTTGGGTATTGAAGCCTTTCACAATAAACGTTTTACTGAATTATCTGGTGGACAACAACAGCGTGTCGTGATTGCATTAGCCCTGCAAGCCAATCCGAAGATTCTTATTTTAGACGAACCCAGTGTAGGGATTGATTTGAAAACTCAGCGCGAGTTTTACGCATTGTTAAAGCAGTTGAATGATAAAGAAAACGTCACCATCATGCTCATTACCCACGATGTGGGGATGATTCCATCCTATTGTAAATCGGTATTGTGTATTAATCACAAAGTATGCTGTTATGGCCCGGCCAGCGAAACGCCTGAATTAGTCAAAAAAACTTATGGACAGTTGGCGGTTATGCACCACCATCACGAATGAGGAAATGCCCATGTTTGAACTTCTATCTTATAGTTTCATGCAAAAAGCCTTGATTGGAGGTTTTCTAATCGCTTTTACCTGTGGGTTGATGAGTCCATTTATTGTATTGCGTCGCCTTTCATTGTTGGGAGATGGAATTGCGCACTTTTCTTTTGGAGGAATTGCTTTAGGGCTGTTACTTGGAATTGAGCCGATTATTGCCGCGCTTATTTCTGCTGTCGTAGGCGGATTTATTGTGCAGCAATTGGTCAAGAAGAACCTCTATGGGGATGCAGCCATTTCGTTGATTCTTTCATTTGGCGTGGGGCTAGGAATCATTGTGATTGGATTGGCACGGGGATTCAACGTAAATCTTTTTAGTTATCTAATTGGAAGCTTACTGTCGCTGACCTATTTGGATATTGCATTAGCTGCTGCCATGCTGGTTTTGATTGCTGCATTCTTGGTTTGGGGATATAATCAATTAGTCTTCAGCAGTTTCAACCAAGAGTTGGCTGAATTACGCAGTAAGAAAACTATCTTCATCAATACCATTTTTATCTTACTTGTGACACTGACGGTTGTTATTAGCATCCGTGCCGTTGGAATCCTACTGGTTTCGGCAATGCTGGTCATTCCGACGCTGATCGCATTGCAATTATCCAAATCATTCAAGGGAACACTTGTGATCAGCACGATTGCGAGCGTGCTTGCAACGCTGATTGGAATTGTTGCCTCCTATTACCTCAACATTCCTCCTAGCGGAACTATTGTAATGTTGCTGTTTCTCCTCTTTATTGGGGTGCAAGTCCCTAAATTTGTCCGCACCATTAGCTAGTTTGTTTTAATTTTTTTTACGACTGTTGATTTGCCATCAAAATTATTAAGTCCGCTTGCTTTTAGTATAGTCATAAAGCGCGAAAAGATAGGGATTATAGCCTAGGGAAAACCGCCCGGCGCGGGCGTTAGGAGAATCTAACTCGGAGTAATTCCGCACCCACTGGTTGTAGTGCATACAGCCAGGGTGAAATTTAATTCCACACTTTGATGAACGAACCAATGGTCGTTTATATTCATCGAAAGGCAATCTCTGCATGAGCGCACCTCAACCTTGGTTTATTCCATTTCTACAAGTGTGTATTGTTGGAATTTTTGTAGCAGCATTGTTTCAACCAGCACTGGTTGACCCGATAACTAATCTCTTATCATTTGGATTTCCAAAGCTTGTTATTTCATTTATTTCAGGAACAATTGTTTACCTAGCAACAGGGTGGTTTTTGGAAGGATTTGAGTTCGGTGGGATAATAATGGGCATTTTAACTTTCATTTTTGGGATAGTAGTCTTCTAACGAGCGGAGAAACTCAGACGTCCAACCACGGCGCGGGCGATTTCCTCTTTTTTTGTCACTCTATTATACGGTGTTCGGAGCTATTGTTAGTATTTCATCTCAAGGAGCGTGATGTGCACATGAATGGTTTTGTTGGTCATATTGAGAAACTGACATTAGAGAATAAGGATTATCGCCGCGTGCTCTTCACGGGAAAACATTCCCAACTCGTTGTGATGACGCTGCAACCCAAACACGAAATCGGCGAAGAAGTCCATGACACGCATGATCAATTCTTCCGCATCGAAGCAGGGGAATGTACAATTATCATGGACGGGAAGCATTTTGCACTGAAAGATGGAATGGCCGCCATTGTGCCTGCGGGAATAAAGCACAACGTCATCAATTCTTCTTCCGAGAAAGAACTGAAACTCTACACCATCTACTCTCCCGCAGAACACCCTCCTGGGACGGTGCATCGCACCAAAGCTGACGCAGAGAAAGCACATCATTGAGCGAAGCTGAAAGAGTGAATTTCATTCAATGATAATGACTTCGCCGTCGTGGAGTGTCTTGAATGGGATTTTATTTTTCTTGCAGTACTCCACTTCCTTTTCGACGTCGGCTGATTCGGGGTGATTGGATTGATAGTGGGGCAAAAAAGCAAAATCAATCAATCCCAATCCCTCCCATACTACCTCTTTCTTGGGGTAAGGCATCACGGTTGGATCATCTGCAATCTGCAAATAATCAAGATTAGGGCTTAGCACACATCCCCCGGCGCTATATCCTCCATAAAAGAAATCACTTCGATCCAGTTGCATGAGGATTTCGTCTAGTCCGCTTAAACGCATGGCCTGGCGTAACACAAATGTGTTGCCGCCGCGCACCCAAACTCCTCCAAGCGTATCCACTTTTTTCTTTAATTCCTTGCTTTTGCCAAAATAATCCTGCAAATCAAGCATTTCCACTTCAATTCCTAGGGTGGTCAAATCCCGCATATTCTTTTCATTGCTTTCTTTTCGAGGCAAGGCATCCACATAATCCAATGCATTGGGGATGAATCCAATTTTTTTTCCCGCAGGAATCATCTTCTTCAATTTCTCTGTTTCATTTCCCACTTTGTATGAGGATAAGTAGAAGCGCATAATGATATTCTGCTGAACCCAATAATAATTATTTCCCTCTGTAGCTGCTATAATTTCTTCAAATCCACGATGCGCTTATTCTCTACTTTGACCATGCGCGTGGCGATCTTTTCGATGAAATAGCGGTCGTGTGAGATGGCTAAAATGGTTCCATCGTAATGCAAAAAAGCATTCTCAATAATTTCGCGCGCATCAATATCCAAGTGATTCGTGGGCTCATCGAGAAGAAGGAAATTGGGTTTCTTTAGGAGAACTTTGAGCAGGTTGAGGCGAGACTTTTCTCCCATCGAAAGCGAGGAGATTTTTTTCTCGACTTCATCGGTTTCAGAAAAACCAATCATCCCTAAATTCATGCGGGCAATCCCTTTGTCTTTGACCATTTCATAGATTTCCTCATACATGGTGTTTTCCATGTTCAATCCTTTCAAGTCTTGGTCTGCATACCCCAACACAACTTGTCCTGCCAACTCAATCTCTCCTTCCAGCGCGGGCATCTTGCCTGCAATGGTCTTGATAAGAGTTGTCTTTCCGCAGCCATTCTCTCCAATAATCACAAAACGCTGTCCTGTGCCGATGGTGAGGTTGATCTTTCGAATGAGGGGATTTTCTTGGGAATATCCCACGGCTAATTCCTTGCACTCCATCACATAGGGCGCTAGTACTTCCTTGCACTGGAAGCGCATGTCAAAATCACTCTTATCCATGCGCGGGGCTTCTACTTCCTCGCGTTCATCGAGCATTTTCCTTCTGTAATGGGATTGCTTGGCATTCTTGGGAGCAGTTCCAATCTTATTGATTTTTTCAATCTGCACCTTGCGATAGGCCTGTTCATTCTCATAGGCTTTGGCTTGAGAATATAGTCTTTCCAAGCGCGCGCGGATGTAGGTGTCATAGTTTCCATTGTACTTGATGATGTGCCCGTATTCGATTTTCAAAATCGTATCCGCGACGCGATTCAAGAGATAACGATCGTGCGTCACAATCAACACGATGCCGCGGAAATTCTTGATGAATTCTTCTAGCATGCTCAAGCGAGAAAAGTCCAAGTGATTGGTGGGTTCGTCCAGCAATAAAATATCACAATTGGCGCAGAAGATTTTTGCGAGTGAAAGAATGGCTTTCTGTCCCGTGCTCAAATCCGCTACGCGCTTAGAAAAAATACTCTCGGGGACGTTGAGTTTTTTCAATACGTCTTTGACGTTGGTGGCGTTGGCGGACTGGCTTTCTTGGGATGCCTTGGCTTGCAACTCCCCATATTCTTCTGTCAGCTGCGTGAGCTTTTTGGTGTCGTTATAGACGGAAGGATCCCCCATGAGGGTCTCAATCTCCGCAATGCGCTTGGCGTATTGGGACTCATTCAGTCCTTTTTCGAGTTCTTCCAAAAAAGTACGATTTCCATCCACATCAATGTGTTGGGCAAAATATCCAATGCGGGCATTACACGTAATCGTGCCAGTATAGTCTATTTTTCCCAGGATGGCCTTGAGAAGGGTGGACTTTCCCACGCCATTTCTCCCAATAATCCCTACCTTTGCCCCATTGGAAATGCCGAAGCTCTCATTATGGAAAAGGTCTTGTTTTCCGATGCTAATGGAGAGGTCCTTCACAATGATGTCCATAAACCAAAAATGCGGGAGAGGGGCTATAAAGAAATGGGGTTTTGCGGGGTGGAAGTCAGTCTATACTAGGAATTTTCCACCCTCATATACAAGCGTTTCCGCAATCCAAATTCTTTTCACGTCGGGGTAAATATCAATGTGATAGCGCTGGTTCAATTCTTTGTTTTTAGCGAACTTCTTCTGATATGCGCCGTGCTTCATTCCCAAAGAGAAGTGCAATCCCGCGCCGCGCTCCCAAGCCGTTGCCTCGGTGAGGGGGTTTTCGCGAGAAATGGCGCGGTTTAATCCCAATCCAAATTCGCGGATGGGAATCTCCCCATTTGCATTCTCTTGCTGCATCATCTCAATGAGGGGCATAAACGAAGCAGGAATATTACTCTCCTTGACTGCTACATGCCCTGCTTTTATTTTGAGCTTGAATGAGGGAGTAAAAATCATCTTGTGATCTTCCCCCGGGAACGCAAAAACTTCTACTTCGCCCTCCCATTTTGAAATGTCTTTGGGCTCGGAAAAGATTTCTCCAAAGGGAATGCCTCCTCCCACATTGGCTTCTTTTTCGGAGAACTCTCCTGTATTGGAGACGGGTTCTTCCATTTCGGAGTGGATCTCTGCGATACTGCCTTGCATGCATTCGACTTTGATATGCTTGGATTTTCGAAACAATGCCGCGAGCTTTTTGGTGGCGCGCAAAAAATAAGGAGAATCATTTTTGATGCAGCGGATGTAGGTGGGGAATTGCTCCGCGGGCATGTATGAGAGGCGCATGTGCTCGGCCACTTTCAATTTGCGCGCGAATAATTCCAATCGCCAGCGATACACGGAAACGCGGAAAGAATGGGATTGCACTAACGCAACAAAATCTCCCGGAGAAAACTGATCCACTTTTTGCACTAATTCCTCATGCGTGTGCGCGTTGAAATCCAAAAAGGATTGTTTTTCTTTGGGGTGGGAAACCAGCGCGTCGCGATATCCTTGCGTGATGATTTCCGCGAGTGGAGAAGTAGTGTCATAGATGACACACACGTGCGTGTCTTTTGTGACGCTAAATTGGCCTGTGAGCATTCCCTGGAGGTTGGAAACGAGCTCCTGCTCTACCGCTTTAGAAAGGGACTTCATACGCATTTCTGCGCGGAAAAGCAGTTAAAACACAGGGTTATTTGCGCGGGCGCTTGGTCAAATCTCGTGCTTTTAATTCGGAGATTCGGCTTTTTGTCCTTTCGGCTTTCGCATGGGCACGCAAGAAGGCCATGCGTGCAAGGAAGGCATGCTGCATGTGATAACATAATTGCTTTTCAGGGACCTTTTGGATAGCTTGCAGCCCTCGTTGGGCTAGTGCGCGTAAGGGCTCCTTCCCATTGAGGTGGAGTAATCCCATTGAGGATAATGCTTTCAATGCCTTATCATGCTGTTGAGTTGCTTCTCGAAGTCGTGCCTGGGCAATTCGTTCCTTGCGGCGTAGCACTTCTGCCTTGTGCTGGTTGCGCCTCAATCTACTCAAGATAGCTTTTTTCCCGCCTACGTGTGAATGCGACATGCTCGAATAAGGGGGATAGGGTATAAATGCTTTAGTCCCTCGAAAAAATCAACGCACTCGTTTGAGTCCAAATTTGATGATCATCCTTTTTTCGGCGGCCTCTGCAAGGCTGCGATCGGCTTTCATGAAATGAATTTGCCAGGAAAACATCTTCCATGCTCGTTCATGCCATGAGGATTCAAGATTGGACATGGTTTTCACTGCACGCCACCAAAAATCAAGAAAACTCTCTCCTTTCTTTCGACGAGTCAAATTTTGGTGTTCTAAGAATTGGAACGCCCAAGCGTCTTTTCCTCGAAGATTGTTGCGCTTCGCCATTGCTCGGTGCGTGATGAGTTTGAGTTTACGATATTTTTTCGTGACACGTAATAACCGCCAGCGATCCAATCGAGATAGTTGTTTTCGCTTCACCAAATTGGAAGGCATAGCTTCTCACTATGGAGTTGTGCCGCTGCTCACAATAGGTGTCTTCTGCACGAGCTTTTGCGAATTGCGGAACATGGGCTTTACTACTGTGATGAGAAGAAGTGCTGCGATGATGAGTACGAGAATGGTGTAAAGAGAATTGAATTCCCCCTGGGCGCGGGTTTCATTCCAAATAGAGCGTTGATGCATAACAGTCAACTATCGAATTGGAAAATAAAAGGGAATGGGTGTCGAAACACCCACTACAAACAGAAATTTTAGGCGATACGCAATGCAATCAAGCACGCGGTCTGGGAGCTTCCAGCGATGTTGCCGCAGTCGTCATCCCAACTCTGATCTAATCCATTGTCTCCTAGATCCGTGTCCAATTGGTCTCCAGCATCGCAGATGACAGACATCTTCACTTGCAGGGAAGAACCATTGTAGGAGAGAATGCGGTTGTTGGCACTGCTGTCGTTCAACTCAAAACCCTCGGTCTCGGAATGTTCTCCTTCAGAGAGGCAAATCTGCCCAGGAGTCAAAACCCCTGACGCTGCTGCAATGGCCTTGGCATTCAATGAGTCCCCATTCTGGAAAGAAACCTTCAAGCTCGTGCGTACTTCACCGGGGCGAGAGACCTGGGATTTAATCAAGTTCTCCGCTTCCGTGGAAGGCTTCTGCGTATTCAAGAAAGGCAGCTGCCCCAAAATCGTGAGGAGCAAACCCAATATCGCCAGTGCAATCACGGCAGAAATCAATAACTGAAATGTAGAGAACGCTTGTCCTCGTTGGTCTCGGATGAACTTCACATGCATCACCTATGCTGGGAAGAAGCAAATGGCCCTATAAAAAGGTGGCGGGGAAATAGGAAGAAAAAGATAGAGGGAATTGTATTCCCTGGGCTAGGCGGTGCGAATGGCTACAATACACCCGGTTTGTGTGGAGGCCTTTACTTGTTGGCATTGGGGGGAAGCATCCATCCATTCGGGGGGAAGGCCGTTCCCAGCGAGGCTCTCGCGCAGGATGCTGCCGGTATCGCAGAGGACGGAGAGTTTGACGGCTAAATTGGGGCCATTGGAATAGGATAAGATAGAATTGCTGCTGGAAACATTCAATGTCAGGTTGGAGTTGTTGGCATATTCTCCCTTTGAAATGCAGATTTGGCTGGCGGGAATGACACCTGAATCAGCGGCAATGGTCTTAGGGTTAAGCGTGTCGCCCGCAGAAAAAACCACTTTCAAACTCGTCCTGACTTCTCCTGGGCGAGAAAACTGCGACTTGAGCATATTCGTGACTTCCGATTTTACTGTGGAACCATTAACATAGAGCGGAGTGGGTGAAATCGCAAACGCATATATCACGACCACGAGCGCTACTACTGCAGCGACAATCACCGCAATCGAATCCATACCCAATGCTATTCGCCGCGACTATAAATGGGTTTCTCGTGCAATCGATAAAGCAAAATTTGCTCGATTCCTGCTAGGGCGTTGAAGTGGCAATCGGCTTCCCGAAAGAAATCATACAATACGCATTGCAGTTGCTCCCGGCCGCGCCCACGATGTTTTCGATGGAGCACTGGATGTAAATAGCCCCAATCGTGGAGTTCGTCACGACTACTGCGTCCTGGTCAAAGCTATACCCTAACGTGGTGTCGGCATCAAAGGCAATGCATTCCTTATCCAAACTCACCTGTCGCGCGAATTGAGTACGGGAAAAACGCGTGTCTTTGGAAAAGAAAAGACCCGGGACGCGAATCACTTTCCCATTCGGAGAATCATACGCGGACTTCCATGAAGAATTGAGCGTGTCATATGAGACGTTCTGGCGCAGCGTGTCAAAATAATTAATGACTCCTAAAATAATCACGAGAATTCCTAGCGCGATTACCATTGCAATCAACACGCGAAAAGCCTCAAATGATTGGCCGCGCGCATTCATCCGCAGGGAGTGCACTACTTTTTTGGAGTGGGGAGACATACTACTATGCTCCAAAGTTCGTACTTACGAGGGAATTAGAAATAATCACTGTGACAACGAAAATGATGATTGCAATAGGAAGCGATTTTCCTGCGTTCATGCGCGCTTGCAGGGAGTTGTTTTCCTCAATCATGGTGATGAAATAATTCATAATCAATACTAGCTCAATCACATACACGGCCACAATAATGATGAATTCCCCCGGCGTGGCAAGCGTGGAAATAATCTCAGGTTTAATGAACGAAGACACATCCGTGGAGGCAAAAGAAGCCCCTGATCCCGCGACGTTGCTTCCCAAATTTGTGGGCGTAGGAGAGTCTGCCGCCGAGGCACTAATCCCAGTAAGCGTGACAATCACCACGCGCTGTAAGCTAGTGGTAATGCCCAACACAATAGGCGCAATGTAAATGGAAACAGTCTTCATCGTGCCCGTAATGTCCTTGATGAGAGTAGTGAGCATCTTGCTCACGCGCTCGGAATTCGAAAGCTGGCGCGAGAGAGAAATGAGTGTTCTTGCGGCTACTCCCACTCCCAATTTCACTGAATCAATCGCAATCTTCATGCTGGACGCGATGACCTTGCTCGGATTCGAGCGCAAACTCCCATACGCGGGATCGAATACCGCACTTTCAAGGGGCATTCCCAGCACATGGATGTTATCCACTGTTTTTCCAAATACTTCTTGCGCCACCGTGCTGTTGGGCAAGAATGATTGCGTGTGCTTCAGCGCATCCTCAATGGGTTTATTCTCTCCCAAGCGCGATGCCATGACATACAGTGAATCCTTGAATTCGGATTCCATTTGCATGAATTTTTCTTGCATCTTTTTCTTTTCTTTTGAGGTCAATTCCACAAATGCGCCGATCGCGATGCCGAGCGTAATTAAAATGCCAAAAATAGCATTGTAGGGAGTAATGTCATTCTTGGCCTGTGCCAGAAAACCCGCTTTCTCATTGCGCAAACGAATTTCAATTTCCTCGGGATCAAAACCCAAACGCTGCAACTCGCTTTCTCTCGCGCCCCCGGGCTCGTAATAATTCTCTTGCTTGGCATCTTCTGCCAGCACGGACGCGAGCGTGTTATCGGGCTTCAACAAATAAAATGAATCCGAACTCTTTGGATCGCCTACTCCGACTCCAAAAAAGTGCACATAGCCCGAGATCATTCCTCCTACTAGCAGTATTCCCACTACTACGACCCACACGCTCATGTAGCTCTTGCCCACGCGCACCATATTCTTTGGAGGGATTCCGGGGAAACCATCCGGGATGGTGGGAGGGGTATACGTAGGCGGGCGCGTCTCCAGCAAGGCGTTAGAGAAAATAATCACCATGAGGGGCAGCGCAATATCATAAATCAAAAACAACACCCAACTCTGCGCGAGCGGGGAACCAGAGAAAGCGCTTCCGACGGGCAAAATAATAATCAAAATCAGCGGAAGCAGTACTCCCACGTAGAATAGCAGCGTAGATGGTTGGGAAAGATCGCGCGCGAATTGTTCCATTTTCCCTTGTACGCTTTCCAGCACATCATCCATGGTTTTGTCGAGCAACTGATAGCGCTTGGACTCCGTATTTTCCAACACGGACGCGCGCACATTCATGAGTGCTTGCTTGAACTCCGAAGAATACTTTCCCCAATTGTATGCCAGTTCATCGAGACCCTCTGCAATGGTGTTGTACATTCCTAATTGTGTATTCCAAATGATACGCTTGAATTCTTGCGCAATCCTTCCAGAGCTATGATCTGCTGCAAATGCAACGGCTTTCTCGAGATTAGGGACTAACTTCATGCTCATGATGAGGTAACCCACAATTTCCGGGACATATGTCAACGCGCGCAATTGCTCTCTGCGTGTTTCCGCGAGAGGATATCCTTGCACGAAGTTGGCGGCGAAAACCGCGATGAGAATGACGGGGATCAACAAATACACTATGGAAATCAACCCACTGACTCCCAAAATATTCCCAAGAGACTCGCCGAAGAGCAATCCAATCCCGATCGAGAGAAGCGCTCCTACTAGAATGATGAGGAGCATGGTTCCTTTCACTGCGGAAGCAAACTCCTCGGGCTTCAATCGCCATCCCAAGAACGCAATGGACTCGCGGTATTGGTCATTGTATGTGGCGCCTTTTCCTAATCCCGGAAAGCGGCGGTACATATCCTTGCAGTAGCGCACGAATGGGTGCTCGCGCTGCGTGGCGAGGTCTTCTTTGGCAAAGATGGCATCAGGCGTGACTTGGATGTCACGATATAACCGCCCAATGGATGGCTGGATGGGCGCGGGACGATTGAAGGAAGGAGGTCGGCTGCCAGCTGGATTGCGCGGAGGCATACACCACGGAAAAAAGCAGCCTATATATATGCTGCCGCGTGCCAGGGGGATTTCACGCTCGAATGCTTATCGTTTGCCTTTTCCTGCATCGCGCAACCACTCATTGCAGCCTGCAATGGCTCGGTCGCGGAACGCATGCAATTCTCTTTCCGAAAAACGCGCGAAGGCATCTGACCCCTCCACTCTACCGAATTCGCTGATTAAATATGAGCGCAACGCCTCTCCCGTCAAGCTCTTCAACTGCTCACGCACTGTGCGGATTTTACTTGCTTGCCGCAATACACGCATGAAGTGCACTTCTTGTGTGGCCACGCGTGGTCGCGTGAGTGGTTTTACTTTTCCCTTTGTTTGATTACGGGTTCGTTTGCGTGGAGTCGGCATGCAATCATTCCTCTTTTTTCTCACTGGCTTTTTCTTTTTCTCTAATCTCTTTCTTGCGCAGCGCATTCTGCAACGTGTTCTTTTGCACCCACTCTTGCCACTCGCGCATAATCTCGGCATAATTGGGAGAGCCATTCGTGGAAATGGAAATATCTTTTAACAATGCCAACTTGGCGCGCGCAGTCGCGGTGTATTCGGCTTCCAATAGTTCTGGAATCTTATACTGATTCTTCAAGTCCACCATGAATTGCTTGGCGTTGGCGAGCATGCGAATATCATCCCAAATCTGATTCAATGTCAAACCAGACAAACGACGGATGCGTTCGAATAACTCCGAGTCCTTCAAATTATCCTCCATCAATTCCAATTCATCCTTGCGCGCATCATACAGCATCAAGTCCAGCAAGCCGCCTTCTTTTTCGGGGTCTTTCGTCCAGTGCTTCTTTACTTCGGTAATCTGCGTCATGCGGCGCGTGGATTTTAGGCTTCCAGAAAAACGAATGGGTCGTGCTACTACTACAAGATCGGTGGCCTTGAAACTAGTAGTGGGGACTTTCAAATCATTCACGACGCGATCCCACACACTATATGCGGAGTCCGCGTGAATCGTTCCCAAAACGGTATTTCCCGCTGCTCCCACGCGCATGGCTTCATACAGCACGCGCGCTTCCTCTGAGCGAACCTCTCCTAACACCAATGCAGAATCGCCTAAGCGTAATGCCGTGCGAAGCGCTTCCTCAGGAGCGACTTCCGTGTCATTCTTCGAAACACCAATCGGAGAGCGCGTCTTCAAGCGCTGCACGTTGAATCCAATTTCTTTCATGTATGGGGCGGGAAGTTCAAGCGTGTCTTCTTGGATGATGATTCTCGAATTCTGCAATATCTCCAACATCAACGCGGACAACAATGATGTCTTTCCCGAGCCACGCGAACCCGTCACGAGAATAGTAGCCTTTGCATCAATGAAAAAAGAAAGCATCCCCGCTGCGAGCGGAGTCAAAAACTTATTATCCACGAACTGCTCCAACGTCCAAGGCGTGGTCTTGTGCAAGCGAAACGCAAAGGCCAATCCATCCGTCGAAAGAGGTTTCCCAATCGCTGCCACACGCGTCTCTTGCCCGGGCAAATCAAAATCCAACACGGGGTGCGCTTCATCGAATGGTCTTCCCGAAAGAGAACGCAGTTTTGACACGAAGGCTTCGGCTTCATTTTCCGTGTACAGAATGTTCGTGCTGCACACGCCATAATCGGCGTGCTGCAAATAGATGGGCTTGCTCCCGATGGGGGAATCAAGAAAAATATCGGTTATTTTTCTATCTGCGAGTAATAATTCCAAAATCCCATATCCAATCGTGTAACGCGAAACCACTTCTGCGAGCTCCTCGACTTCCTCCACTTCCAATGGAATGGAATACTGTCGCGCGAGGTCGCGAATTGTTGCCTGATACACGCGATTGAAATAGGAGCGCGTCGATTGCGCATCTGAGAGGCTGCTTCTCCCAGGATTGTAGGAGGAAACCACTTCTTTTGTTTTGGAAAGAAGAAAATATTTCTGGGGAGAAAGAGAATATTCAGGGGGATTGATAAAATACATCTTCGCGACTTTATTGGGATGATTGAAAATCTGCACGTTTGAGTTTTCCGCGACCGTGTATTCGTCCACTAATTCAAAATTCTCCACTTCCCCCTCGAACATCAGGCGCGAGCCAATGAAAGAAGGCTTGACTTCGGCTTCAAAGAAATATTTGTAGAGTTCGTTGCTTTCGGGAATGGAATCCAATTTCAACAAATACTCTTTAGCTTTTTGGATTAATTGGGTTTGTTCATAGGAAGTACGAATTTCTTGGAGCGTCTGCAAGTACACGCGTGAAACGGGTTGGCCTGCTTTTGCTTTCTGCGCTTCTCGTTTCAATGCAGAGAGTAATTTCAAATAGGCCTTGATGGGATCGTACGCCAATAACTCATACGTGATCTGCATCACTTCATCGTGGCGCGGACCGAATTCTGATTCCGATTCTTCCTTCGCATCTCCTAACTTAGAATAACTCCATGGAGCGGTTGATTTGAAACGCTCGATGAGATCTGCGATTTCTTTGAGTTCTTTGGTTTGCTGCTCATTGTAGACACGCTCATACACGTCCGCGAGCACAATCAAATCCGCATCGGTCTTTTGCAAAATAGAAATGATGTGAAAGCGACAGTGTGGATCGTCCGCGAGCGAAGCACCATACACACAGTCTTTACACGCAAAGATGAGGTGCTTCTTTCCGCCTTCTTCTTTCAAGGCATAGGGTCCAACATCAAAACCGCCGATCTTCAAAGCATATCCCTCATTGCCAAACCTTAATTAGGCAAACAATTGCCTTGTTTATAATGCTAAAGGGAATTAATGAAAATAACCAGGCCATCCACGAAGGATTGCGCTTCATTCTGACTATTCTGCTTATCGCGGGAATTCTGTTCTTGCTGTTGAACCCACTTGAATTGCAGCTGCAAGCGGTCGAAGCAAAACTCGTGCAATCCGCGTTGCATGTTTTGGGGACGAGCACGCGCGCGACCGAAAACCCAATTCAATTTCTTGCAGGAGAAAAACTAATTGAAATTTCTGCGCTGTGCTCGGGGCTGATGGAAATCATTTTGCTCATTGCCGCGATTGCCGCTACGCGCGATACATCTTGGCGCAAAAAAGTAATGGGGATTATTTTGGGAGTGAGTGTGTTGTTCGCATGGAATATTTTGCGCATGCTCATCAGCATCCAACAGCTCCTCCATACCTCACTTGAATTCGCCGAATTCACGCACGGGGTGTTGTTTCGCGTGATGTTAGTGCTGGGATTCGCGTTCATCTACTTGATTTGGCTACGATCTGGGGTTTTTTTGGAAGTTGGAAAGAAGAAGCAGTGGTGGTAGGCAATTGAATGAAAAAAAGGCCCATATCCCCACTAAAATTGCCTTTTTCTCCACGAAAGAAATGGGCTTTATATATTCAGGATTAGTCGTTTGAGTGGTTAGGTATGGGAATTAGCGATCTTTTGTCCAACGCATACGCGAAAGTCGAAGATGCCTATTATGGTGTGCTCGATTTCTTCGAGGAAAAAGGCATCGGTCTTCCATGGAGTTACAACGACTTCCTGGAAAACAAAGGCATTCCCGCACTCCCATTCACACTTGCACTTATTTTCTTGCTCTTTGCGGGAGTTGGGATCGTTTGGGCAGGGGCACAGCCCATCGATAAGGACCTTACTTTCAACCTCAAAGACGGCAAAGGCAATCCCTTGCAGGATGTCTCGGTCAAGATTTACGATGGCGAAGGCAATCTCTTGCGTGAAGCCACGGTCAGCGATGGAACCACTCTTACTTTGCGCGGGATCAAACCCAATACTCAACTCCAAATCCAAGCCAGCAAGGACGGATATGGTTCGCGTGAAATCAACTTGGATGGAAACGATAATGATATCTCACTCTCACTCGAAGGAGAAAATGACGTCATCAGCGGGAAAATCAAACTCGTCGACCGCGAAAGCCAAACAACTATTACGGATGCCGTGTTAACGCTCGAATGGGCAGGCAACACCAACACCTTAGTCGTTTCCCCTGGCGCCGACGGGATTGCTATTTTCTCTGATTTACCCAAGGACCAAGAACTATTTCTCACGGTGCGCGCGGATGACTATGAAGACCTTTCAGAAGCGATTACATTTTCCAACGACGACGTGAAAATAAAAGAACTCGTACCCAAAGCATCCGCTTCCTCGGGAAACAGCATCTTCCTCGTGAAAGCCATCGATGCGCAGAACAAAAATGTATTGCAGGATGTGCACATCAAAATAGAAAATGCCCGCACGGGGGACATCATCTCGGATTTGGATGATGCAGATGGACTGCACTCCGAAACGCTCGCAAAAGGAATGGTTGTGCGCGTGACCATTAGCAAGGAAGGATATCTCACTTACTCCAGCAACACCGCTTTCCCGGATGGAAAGACCCTGCGCAAGGAAGAAGAAAACATCATCGCCGAAATGGACTTTGGCGGAACGAGTCTTTTTGTGATTGCACAAGGAGGAAGCGGGGGACAAGCACTCGATAGCGTTTCGCTCACGCTCTTGGATGCACTGTATGAAAAAATCCAATCCCTCACGAGCAACTTCTCCGGAGAAACGGAATTCCCTGGATTGAATGAGACACAAGCCTACACGCTACTGGCATTCCACCCCAATTATTTTCCCGCACGCCAAACCATTGATTGGGCATCGCTTCCTGCATCGGAAAAAGGAAAGACGCTCTTATTTCCACTAACTCCTATAACAAGTGGACAATCCGGCGTACTGACAGCGTTTGTCATTGAAGCCAATGGAAAAGCAGGCGTCGGAGCAACCGTCTCCATCACTGAACTCACGGATGGACTTGAGGGAGAACTCCCCTTGCTCGCGCCCCAACCAACTGACATCGCAGGGAGCTTTTCGGTGAAACTCCCCGTTGGAATGCGCCTGCGCATCGCAGCGGATAAAGGAGATTTGCACGCAGAACAAGAAATCACCATTGTTGCGGGATTGAATCGCGTTAATTTGAATCTTGACGGAAAAGAAACTCCATTGCGAATCAACCTGCGCTATCGCAGTGGGGATCCATTCATCGGGTCTGTTGTCATCGAAAGCACATCCGGAACCCAACTATTCAGCGATGCTGTCGTGAATGGAATTGTGGACGTGGATCCGCTCGCGAATAATACCCTTAACCTCACCGCTACTCCCACGAACGGAACGCCCATTCGCAAAACAATCAACGTAGAAGGAAGAGACTCGATCGACGTGATCCTCGATGAAACCACTTCCGCTTCCTCGGATGCACCCGAAATAAAATTTTTGGGAGTTGTGGATGCGCAAGGAAATTTCGTTCCCGGAATCACGCCTGACTCGGAATCATTCGCACGCTTCGAAGTCAAGTGGCCAACCGCCGCGTCCACTGCGCCTGCACGCAAAGGAATCGTTCACGTGCGCGTGGGCAGTGACGCAACTCGAAGCAGCGACTCGCAATTCTTGGGAATCTATGGAGCCAATGCCCCTAATGCGGTTGCCGAATACGGAAAGAGTTGGAACCCCACTCCTGCGCCAGGAAACGAATACAAAGATCGCTCTACAAAAGGAAAAGCAGGAAGCTACAACAAGTGGATTGAGTTGCAACTCCCCAATCCCAGCGGAACCCAAATCATCGATGTGCGCCTCAAAGCCCGCGTGGGAATCCCACTCGGAACACAAGAACTGCACTACCGCGCCGAACTCCAAACCAGCGGAAGCGTGGCGCGCAACCCAGGGGATGCAATACTAGGAAACAGCCCCTACACCAAAGAAAAATCAGGACTCTATGCGCAAACGCTCTCCACTACGATCCCTGTTTACTCTGCGATTCCCATTTGTAAAGGAAGCATCTGCGCACGCGTTTCATTCATCGACAACACGGCGCGCGAATATCCCATTGGAAATTTCACTGCGATGCGCTCTGCCCCGTATGCGCTGCAAGTAGAATTGCTGCCTTCCGCGCGAAAAGACGCGACTACGAGCAGCGCAGTGGGTGTAGCACAAGAAAGCAATCCCAATCTCGTTCCACTCACTAGCGTTACAAATGCGAATCCCAATATTCCCACCGTTGCGACCGGAACAACCGCTGCGCCTACGGTGAATACCGCTGCACTCGCCCAATTGCGCGCCACCACTTCTCCTGCGAATCCCTCACTCGTTTTCACGAAGGGAGAACTCAACACATTTGGTCCGCTTGCCAAAGAAGGACAACAAGAAACAACGATTGCCATCCCTCTCACAGGATTCGGTAACGCACAATCGCTCAAAGCCCGCGTGCACTTCGTGCCCCAGCGCAATGGAGAAGGAAGCATCTCCCTCCAAATCACTGCAGGAAGCGAAGTATGGAGCGAAGAAATTCCCATTTCCATTGTGGACCCCAAAACATTGAGCGTGGAATATGCGCACAACGTCAATCCAGGGGAAAGCATCACATTCACGGTCAACGCTGAAACCACTAGTTCCCCTGTGGTGGATGCACTCATTTCTTTGCTGGATGCGCAGAACAAAACAATCGCCAGCGTGCAAGGAAATAATCTCGCTAACACAGGGGCAAATGGAAAATATGTCCTCTCGAAAGCTATTGCTCCGGGATTGTATGCCATCAAAGTAGCTGCGCCAGGATTTGTTCCCTACGAAGACACCATTGCCATTGGAATCAAAGGCGCCATTGAGCTCGAAGAAACCATTACGCTGAACATTCCCGCAGGGCAGAAGAGCATTACGCAAGCGGTCGCGGTGAAAAATAATTCATCATTTCCACTCTCTAATGTCACCACGGAACTCGAGGCCATTGGAAAATTTCCCTCTACGCTGAAAGTAGAAGCCAAAACTATTGAGGTCATTCCCCCCAAAGGAAATGCAACCCTTACACTTACCGCCACGTACGCGGGAGAAGCCAGCGATGCCACTCCACTAAGTGGAAGCATGCAATTGAAATTACGCGCGGAAGCCAATGCGCAATTCCCCATTTATGCTTCATCGCAATTGAATGTGAGCTACAACCGCCAGCTCGATTCCTCCTGCTTACAATTCGACAAGCAAAAACTATCCGTGCTCGTGACCGAGGATGAGCAGCCCTATCCCAGCAACAACTATTATTCATCCACTCCCGGAAGCGCGGACAACTCCTATGATTATTATGGCAACCGCTATTCCACGCAAAACCCCGCCTACAATGCGAGCGGGTACAACCAATACGGCTATGACCCCAGCGGCGCCTATGCGAATCCCACTCAAAAACGCGTCGGCGTGAAAGTGAAAAATAATTGCGGCACGGACTTGGACCTGATCACGAGCATCAACCCTTCCTCAGGACAACAAGAAGTCGATGGGCTGAAAATCGCCGCTGTTGATTCGACGCTCAAACTCCAGAATGGACAAGAAAAACAAGTCGACTTCTCCGTGCAAAACCAATTATTCCGAGCAGGAAGCGCGGGGTTATTCCAGCCGGGAATCCCTATCATGTATGGAATCCAATTCCGCGCTCCACAATTAGCTGCGATGCTACCGTTGGAAATCAATTTCTTCTCTCGCGCGACGGCACTCCAAACACCACAAGCCATTACGCTGAACCTCATCAAGAGCGGAAACCAAAAAGCAGTGGATCGCGTTCCTGTCAATATTACGAACGCCAGCCCCGGGCCAGTTTTTGGAATCAGCGCACAAATCTCGGACGGATATGATGCGTCTTCTCTCTACCAAGGAGGAAGCGAAGGGCTTCTTCCCGCGGCGGGATACAATCAGAACTTCCGCGGACAAGTACAGCCTCCCCTCCAAGGGGTAACATTGCGCGTGGAGAATGTAGTAGGAAATGCTACTCTGGGACCCGGACAAAGCCTGCTTCCACCCATTGTCGTGGTGGGAGAAAGCACCTCGGATAAGGTGCAGAGCGGACTCAAGACACTTACTATTTCCGGCATCGTGGATGGAAGAAGAAGCATTCTGCGACAAATCCCCGTGTATGTGCAAGTGGGAACGAGCTCGTGCTTGAAGATTACAGCAACCAATACGCCTGTCTCGTTCGTCTCCACCGAAACAACCGGAACCCAATCCCAGCGCGTGCTCATCCGAAATGAGTGCTTAGAACCCGTGCGCATCGGACAAATTTCTCCCTCTACAGCGGGTGCGAACACGCTCGTGTTGGTGGCGCTGGATGGGGATAATTCCCTGGAGAAAGGCCAAGAAAAAGGATTCCAATTCCTACTCACAAAAACAACTCCCTACAAGGGGAATTTTTCCGTGGAAGTGCAAGGACTATTGGTGCTGTCCCAAAAGATTGTGAAGACAGAACCCATTCCACTGGAAGTGCGCTTAGGTGCGAATGAATTGAGCTCTGCGAACGTGTCGGGATTAACCCAAGTCCCGGTGTGTGAGAACCCCAACGAAAGGATTGGGGTGCGCTTTCCCATCCTCGCGACACGAGATGAGTGCTCACAAGCCTACTGCGATGCCGAGCAACTCGCCAACATGCTTTCGCGTGTAGTGGAACAACAAATCGGCAAAGCCGCACAACTCATGCAGAGCAAAAAAAATGATGCGGCTCAAATCCCGGGGTGTGATTTGGGAAAACGCTCATGTAGCTTTGCGCAAATGGGAATACAAGGGAGCGTGTTCGAAGTCTTCCTGCAAAACGATGCGCTCTCGCCGCAGATGATGCAGTATGTCATGCGCGGAGAAAAGTATCCGCGCCTCCAAGGCATGCAAGCGGAACTGCTGCCTACTCTTTTGGGAGAGAACGCCGACGCGTCATTTGAATCCAAACTTGGAGCCGGATTCGGAAACAAACTATTCATGCCCGAAATCCAAGGATGCGGCGCCTACCAACTCGCCATTGTGGGCGGAGTCGAAATGAGCGGGGCACAATTACAACCCGAACAAATCAACGTGGGAATTAAGCTCATCGCTCCGCGCAGAGACACGGCCGAGTGCCAATACAAAATCCAAAACGTCGCCAATTTCCTTCCTAAGAATCGTTCCCTCACGAATGCGAATAACTCCCAACAAACGCTCTTCGGGAACGTAGAATCAACTCCCGATTTGCAGGCATCCGCGGAGACGCTCGCAGAAACCGTCTTCGGAAGCAAGAACCGCGTGTCAACGAACAGCGGGGGAAGCCGCTTAGAATTGCGCGTAGGAAACCAAGCCGAAAGCATTGTGGAATTGACCTTGGACCCCGCCACGCAAGGAGAGGGAAGTAAGCACGTGATTGGATTAGTCAAGCGAACCCAAAACACAGTGCAGAAAGAAGCTGTGGTGGAAGTGGGGAGAATTATTACCCAATTAGGAAAGGGAGTCAATGGATGCATTACGCGAGACGAGCGCACGTGGAAAATATTCTCTGCGCCCAACATTGGAACATTCCAATTCGCGGGGTGCGCGTTGAATGGAACGAAAGAAGGCGGTCTTGCGGTGCGCGGAAGCCAAGCATGCTGCGTGCTGAATACTAAATCAGAAATCCAGAGTAATGTTTCATACGCATTGAATCCGAGCGGAACAAACCCCATTCCCGGGCTCACGCAACTTAATCTCTACGAGGTCGCGACGAACACGAGCGATCCCAAGAATCCCATTCCGGGGAATGTGCTGGTGAATGGCGCAGAATATCCACTTACGTTCAACGCGCAAACCAATGGGTATCAACAATCCATTTTGTTGTGCGGAACCGCTGATGGGCAAACCCAAGCACAAGCACGCAATGCCCTCGTGAATGCCACGGCGACGCGCGTGAACGATGGAAAGGTCGCAGGACCACTACAGCTGCAAGTCAAAGTCTGCACACAAGCACCCGCGGATGCACTTGCGGGCGCGGTAAAGAAAGGAAATGGAACTTACTATACTACTGCAAATCTCGAGGCCGATCCAACCAAACAACAAACCATTGCACAAGCCATCGCTGATATTAGTGATGGGCAAAAACTCCCCGCGAGCTATTTCAGCTTCCAAGGAAATGGGGTGCGCGCGAACGACAATGCAGTGTATCAGCAACAAATCAAGAACCAACAAGGAAAAGCACTCGGATTTGGATTTGGAGCCTGCCAAGCCGCGTGCATGGCGTGCCACGGAGGAATTGGATTGGTATTTGGCGGAGGAGGATTCTTCGCAAAATCCTTCTCCTCCTTGGGACAATGCGCCATGGGATGCGGATTTGGTGCCGTTGTGGGAGTGGCGCAAGTCTACAAGGATGACATCTCTCAAATCCCCATTTTAGGGTCCATCGTGGACACGATCCGCAGTATCTTTGGAGGATTGACGGATGGGCTGGCCGAAGCATTCGACATCGAACCCGAGAATCGACCCGCGTTCGATGCCGGAGTGGTGGGGAGCTCCATTGGATTACTCTCCGGAGGAGGATGGAAAGGGCTCATCATCGGCGGTGCTACTACGGTTGCATTTGCGCAAGTCATGGAATATGTGCTATCCGATGAAGTCCAGCAAAAAACAGATGGATACAAGGAAAGCATCAAAGAAGGAACAGTTGAAGCGCGCGATGCTAGTGTCAAAGGACTAAAGAACGCCGTCGAATGGGTCAAAGGAGTTGCTGGAGGAAATAGTGCAACAACAACCACTTCCACTCCGACAACGACTCCAACTACTACTCCTGCGAGTAATCCTACATCGACGCCATCTTCTCCCGCAACGGGACAAGTCACGCTATTCGCATTGTCTCCTGCCACTGGATTGGCGACGGGGGATCTATTGAGTATTCTTGGTAGCCCCGAGCCGGCGACCCCACGTGATGTCTTGCATGAAACCAGTCGCGTGATGGAAAATAATCTCCTTCAAAGTGTCGCGGAAATATTCACTGTTGTGCCATCTTCATCTCAGGAAATAATCCTAAGCCTATCCAGCAATTCTCGCATACAGCGGATCAAGGATTTAGTACTGCGTTCCAGAATCCAATTCCAAGGGTATCGTGAGTTCTATCAATCCATTTATGGTGATTTCGGAAGCGAAGCAGTGGGATTCCGAACTGATCTCGCTACTGTCGAAAGCGATTTAGCTTCATTCGCCGATACCATCAACCCCATCCAAACCGATGGAGAAATTCCAGCCAACTTGCGCACGCGTCTTGAAACCATTTTTGGCAAGTCAACCAACGAAATGCCATGGGGAAGAAAACTGAATGAAGTCATCACCAGCCGTATCGTGCAAGTGGGAGATCGAGCGCTCCCACGCAATAATGATGCCGCAATCGCACGCATCAAAGAAGCAGCACAAGCATATGTGCTCGAAACCGCTGGACCAAATCCCTACGAAGCCGCTCGTGCGACTCTTCAATTTGTCGATGCTACTGAAAGAGCCCCCATTACTCCAGATGCCGCGTCAACTCCATCCAATGCCACTACTGCGACCAATCGGTTGAGTGATATCACTTCACGTTACAAGGTAGGAGAACAAATCGGGACAGGTCAACAATCCCAAGGCGTATTCCGATTAGAGAACCGACCGGATTCTGTGATCAAAATCATTGACAATTATTCTCCAGGCGGCATAGCGGAGGCCGAAGCACGCGCCCTCTTTGCACGTAGCCAACGCTTAGGTTCTGAAGCCCAATTTGCCCACGTCCAAGAAATCGGAATCCATAATGGAAGGGTCGCGGTTGTTATGGAACTTGCCCCTGGAGCGCCTCTTCATCGTAGCGGCGAGAGCCTTGCAGTATGGCAATCACGTATTCGAATGCTGGCGGATGCCCCTCAAGAACATTACGATGCCTATGTGCGTGACGTCTATGCCATGGAAGCAGCTGGACTTTCCCCTGATGTTGGAACCGGAAGCAATGTCAATTATGACTCGGCACGCGGATTTACAATCTATGATCCGATTGTGCCATCCAATGCTGCCGATGCTAGTGCCATTTCCATTGAACGCGGACTCGTGAGTTACCGTGATTATCGTTCTATTAATGGCGGTCCAGGATTTGCCGCACAAATGACGGCACAGGATGCCATCAACATCTTGCGCATCCAACAAAAAGCACGACTGGCTGGAAATCCATTGTTCGATCGTGCCGCTGGAGGAGAATTTGCTCCAGGCGAAGTCAGCCAAATCATCCGCGAAGGCGCCATGACGCGCATCAAACAATTACTGCCAGGATTGGATGCACGCGATAGAAGAATCCTCATGAGTGACTTGGAAACTGTTACAACACCATCTCCATTATCCAATACGCCCGGATTTGGGTCGGATGGGTATGCGGAGAGACTCACCTCAAGCGAGCTGCGCAGTCAACTAGTGCAAGCCCGCGAAAATACACGCAATTATCGCGCCTCACTCGAACGCATGCAGGCAGCTGTACCTGATGCCCGCATTCCCCCACGGATTGCTGAACTCGCAATAATGGAAGATAGTTACACTGCCATCTTAAGTCGCGTTCCGGATGAACTCAGTCCCGCGATGGCGCGTACACTCGTTGATGAATCACTTGGAGTAGTTCGCGAGAGTGCCAGAAACATCGCATTTGATGCCCGCGACATCATGGCTGAACGCATTATTGCATCCTCCGATGCCGCCACTGCCCTGCGCGTCGTGGATGACTTTACTCCAGCTGTCAAACTACCGGACCCTGTTGACGCTATTGCCCGTGCTCGTGCTCGTGCGAATGAAGTGTTGTTCGTAGGCGTTTTGGACGTTAGTCCTGATTTGACCGAAGCAGCAGCTGAAGTCACCACTGCACGCGCGGCCGTTGAAACCGCTACAGCTGAAGTTGCTGCGGCTGAGGCACGCGTACGTTCTGAAGGAGTCCAAACTTCCGGGCAAGACGTCAGTCAACTTTCGCCCGCTGCACGTGCGGCACTCAATGATTTGGGTGAAGCACGAACTGATCTCACTGCTGCCCAGCAACGTTTACAAGATAGATTAACTGCCGTTGAGACTGAACTCGTAAATCGTCGAATCCTTCCTTCCACTGACGCAATTGATGCTCAATTCAATGCGGCACTAGGAGAATTTGGAGAAGCACGCGAATTACTCGGCAGCAGTATTGCGGATCCAAATCCATTACTCACTGACGCGGAAGCTGATGGACTGCGCACACGCATTAGCGATTTAGAAGTGACACTCACACAACTTCGAGACACTTTTGGAGACGCTATCCCGGATGCTTCTCCTGAAAATCGTGCAATTTTAGAACGATCCCAACGCCAAATTGACCGTGCTGCGCGTCTCTTAAGCAATGCCGATGCACGTCTTGAAAATCCAGGAACAGGATCAGTTGTCTACGCCGAAACACAAATCGGACAAGCACGTGAACTCGTGCGAGAAATAACTGTCTCGTCCCAACCTCTTGCCGATCAAATTAATTCTGGCAGATCCATTGTCGTTGAAAACTTTGTTGCACAAATCGAGCGAATTCCCAATAACTTATTGGATGTCACTGTCAGCGTTGAACAAGGATTGGATGCACTCGCGCGCAGCACTAGTGCCGGAGCACAACTATCCCAAGCTGAAGTTGCACAAATGCAAGCAGGCATTGACACCGTTATTAGTGACATTGAAGTCGTGCGCGCTAACTATGATTACTATGCCGAGAGAAGTCGTGATTTGCCCGTTGCAACACTCGAACAAGTGGAAGTCGCCGCTGTACGTGCTGATGAGCTCATCCTTGAACTTGAGCGCGCAAAAGCCCAATTAGCCGACGGGACACCCAATGGATTGGTCGAGGCCCAAAACACTCTGCGCCGCGTCTCCCAAGAATTCCCCGCGAGCTACGCCAACTCCAGCGTGCGAACAGTACTCGAAACAACTCCAATCGCCGCAGCCATTGCAACCGCTGATGCAGCTGGAGATGGAGTGCCATTAACTGCTACACAAGAACGCTCTCCCACATTAACAGCAGGAGCCGAAGCAATTGCCGATGCAGGAACAGGGAGAATAAGACCTTCCGATTTTCAATCGGCTGCAGAAGAGCTTGCGGCAGGGGCTGATTCAATTGTTGCAGGCGGAGATGAAGGCGCACGCGAAGCCTATCAGCGCATGCTCGAAAATGTAGAAGCAGATTTAGGTGCCGCGCAAGCCGCACGCGAAACCGATCTGCCTCCTGCTGAGGCGGCACGCGCAACTGCTGAAGTCCGAGAGGCCATTGAGGTGGCACGTGACTCCAGTGCAACTCCTGCGCGAGTTGCGGCAGAAGGCAGAGAAGCCGCGGCAGCCGTAGATGCTGCAGCCGAAGTGGTAGCAGATGACGCGAGAACAAACGCCCCTGCTGGTTCGCATAATCCAGATGGATCCATTACGCGTTCTAACGGAATCACCGAATATCCTGCTGGCCACCCGGAATTTGAAGCAGGTCATCGCGGTGCACGCCGTTATCCCAATGGCGTGACGGAAGTGCGACTGGCCGATGGGAGAGTTGAAACACGTTTGCCAGGTGGAGAAGTCGTCGAAGGCTCCGTCAGCCAATGGTATCGAAATGACGAGATAGACCTATCCGACGGAACCCAACTCGATGCAGAAGGAAGAATTGTCCAAGAAGGAACGGGTGTTCGCAGACCTGCAGCAACACCTGAGCCGGTCGTTAATCCAGATGGTTCCACTACCTATGCGGATGGACGAATCGCGTATCCTGAAGGACATTCGGCTGTTAGTCCAGGAGCCACGGGAGTGGAATATCCCAACGGAATCCTAGTTGAAACAACTGTTGCGCCAGACGGAAGTACGCGTGTTGAAACATTGTTGCCTGATGGGCGCACCGTCGAGGCAGCAGTGGATACATACGACCCATTAACGGGGGAAGTGGAATTATCGGATGGGACTATTATTGGTAGAAATGGACAGGTCATTCGTGAAGGGAGAGCAATCCGCGCGGGTGCCGATCCAATCCCTGATGCCCCATCGCAAGCGGAGTTCGAACGGGTATCTGCTCGCCAAAGCGCTCAATTCCAACGCGATGCCGCACGATTACAAGGAGAACCCGCTCGTGTCTCGCAACGAATCACACAATTAGAGGATTCCATTCCTGCAATTGAAAGAGCTGTAAGCGAGGCTGAAGGGCGAGTAATCCGAAGACTTGGAAATGATCGCGTGCAGGGGGCTAACGCTCAAGAATATGCCCAGCTCGTCGGAGAACTCGAATTCGAACAAGCACGACTTGCCCGAGCGCGTGCCGAGTTACGCGAACTCACTGGCGTCCGAACGCAATTACAAGCACAAGCGACTGCTGCTCGTGAAAGACTCGTACAATACCGTGAAATGATGCGAATCGAAACGGTGTTGCGTCAGAACGCGGCTGCACGCTCTACTGCCGCGGCTAACAATGACCTCACGCGGATTGCTCAATTGGATGCCGAAGTGCTCACATTGAACGCCCAATACGAGGCAGCTCGAACCCGATTCACTACTGCGAATGAAGCTTATCTTGGTCCGGCCAGTCGAATTCGAAGATTATTCGGAGCAAGCGGGCCCACTTCTCCGGAAGCAGAATTAGCTCGAATTCGAGAACGTTATGCTTCACCATCAACCACTCCAACTAACGTCGTTGAACCTGTTTCCCGTCGTACTCTCCGTGAAAGACTAGCATCATTGAATCCATTCCCAAGGAGAAATCAATCGGCTCAAACATTGTATGCCAACCCAATTGCAAATGAACAACTCGCCACACTGACTGCTCAACGCAATCAATTGCAGACCGCATTGCGTGCAGCTGAAGGCCGAGCAAATCAAATCCGAACACTTGAACAACAAATTGTGCAATTCGATGAACGACTGCGTAACGCTTCGATTACTGATGCCGACCGCGTTCGCATTACCGCTGAGCGCGTCCAAGCACAAACCGAGGCAGCCCAATTGCGCGCGGCCAATCCAACCTTACAAGCGGAAATCGCTCGCTTGCAACAACGAGTGACTGCTAATCAGGCTTTGCTTGACGCACAACAATCCTACAACACGCGCGTGCAAGAACTAAGCACTGCTGCTGCACGACAGCAAGAGCTCCCACGCGAAAGACAATCTCTCTTGAATACGCGACGTGCTATCGATGAACAGCTACGCACCACCACTGATCCTGCACAACGCACTCGTTTGGAAGCAGCACGTACTCGAACTGAACAGTTATTGCAATCCAATGCCCAAGAAACACGAGAACTACCTGAACGCATTCGGGCGGCCGAAGAAAGAGTTCGAACGACAAACGCTGAAGTGGCCTCGCGCACAAGCGCGCGCGACACCGTCGAAAGACCTCCTGCGCCTACAGAAGTCGAAAGAGCGGCGGCGCGCGCCGAAGAAGTGCGACGCGAAGTTGCAGCAGAACGTTCTGAAACAGGACGCGCCGCTGCCGAGGCTGAGACAATCCGAGACACTACTGGAACAACTCGCACTCCGGCCGAAGCAGAACGATTAGCGCGATTGGAAGAACGAGTAGCACGCGGAGAGTCACGTATTGCCGAACTCGAAGCTGAACGCGCTGCGGCGGAACGTGTCGTGGCCGAAGGAGATGCGGCTGCACGTGCTGCTGAAGGTGGGGCTCGACCTCCTGGAGATGGGGGCACAACACCCGCTGCCGGTGGCGGAGGAGATGTGCCTCGTGCCGCTACGAGTGAACGAGCTGCCGCTACTTCTGGCGGTGGAGGTGCTGAGAAACCCGGCTTCTTCAAGCGCAACTCGGAGTTCATCAAAGCAACCGCAAAAGGATTCGTCTGTGACACCGCGGGAGCCGTTGCCGGATACAAAGTCTATGCAGGGCTGTTGAAAGACGAAATCGAAAACAAAGTCACGATCGAACCGGGCAGCGAGAATGTGTTGGATCCCAACTCCGGAGAAATCATTTTCAAGGATGGGCAGACGTACAAGATTACGGTTACGCCTGACCCCAGCGTGAAAGGAGGAAAGAAACTCACCATCGACATAGTCTCGCCACAAGAAAAGATTCCCGCGAATGCGTGGGTGGACGATTGTGGTCAGACTCCAGTCGCATTGGATCGACTCACACCCACTACTCCCACTCCAACGAATGCAAGCGATCCCGCGGAAGCCGCGCGTGTGAATGAGCTCATCCAGCAAGCCATCCGAGAAGGAAATGCAGCCGGAGTGAATGCGGCCAACAGTGGAGAAGTCACGCCATAATTCCTTCGTTCGATTGGCGAATGCGGCGCTCCATCGGCGCATTTATTATTCTCTTGCACGATTCTCGTGACGTATGCCTTCTCTCTTCGCACGCGCAAAAGGATTCACGCTCTTCACGGCGCTGCTCGCTTTCATGCTTATTCTCGTCGCGGGGTTGCTCATCAATACAATGGTCACAACGGAGAGAACAAGCAAGCAAGTCGTGACCGAAGTGGAAGCGCAATCGCGCATGCAGACCATTGCCGATCTCTCGCGCGCGGATGCATTGCAAGTAGTCAATTATGGAATACGCAATGCCATTGAGGAATACACGCAGGTGCCGGACAATCCATACCTATACAACGCGACTGCCACCTCATGGCAAGAAGTCGTGGATGATTTTGGGAGATTCTTTTTTGAAGGAAGTGCGGGAAGCAGCGGGGGAGGAAATTCTATTCTTGCAGGAAAGATTGCAACGAATCTGAAGATCATCATCGGAGGAAATCCGCGCCGCATCTCAGGATTCGATGTCACGATCAAGGGAGACCAAGGAAGCGGATTGAGTGATGCCGTGCAACAAGTGCTTGATCGCACCGCGCAGAACAGCCAAGATTATTTACAATTAGTACAATGCAACGAAAACACTTCCCCCTATGACTGCTTGGGGACATTCTATGTGAACTTGGATTTCTCCTTGATCGATGACGCAGCATATGAAAGACTTCCATCCATTCACGTGCGAGATGTCGCGACGGGAAGAGAGATCGTGCAACCCGTTATTTCTCGGAGCAAGTTCCGCATTTATGTTCCGCTGCGCGTGTTCAAGGCATTAAAATATGCGCACACGATTGCGCAAACCGGATTACTTACTGCATCATTCAATCAACAACTTTCAAATGCTGGAGTGGGATTATGCGACGCAGGGAGGTGTGGCTTCCGTGAACAACCATTCACTCCCGGGGCGATCGAAGAACAAGCCAATTATACTTCTGTGAATGGTGGCGCACTATGCCCGAGCGATCAAGCAGGGATAGGAACGTTCGAACAACTATTCCCAAAAAATATTCCTGTCACGTGTGATGCAACCGCTGCTTCACTTGGGATATGCAACAATGGAGTGGTGCTAGGAACATACAATCCTGCCGAAGCCGCCTCGCGTGCGGCCATTCTGGATACGGTCACGCAGGGATTGATTGGAAATCAAATCGCCAACGTCAATCTTCCTTATCCTCCGCAATTCGCGTTGGTGAATCCAAATAATATTTCCGTCACTACGACAAAGACCAGCATCATCACCAAAGACATTTTCTTTGCTGGTGTGCCGGACGTTCCTCCTTCTGTGGGGAGATGCACCAAGCTCGCGCAAGCCACGACTACGCTGGAATTCCAGGACACAGATAAAAACTATTTTGTCGTGGACACGCGACCTTCATTGAAGTATGGCGTGCGCATTGTGAATGCGGTTTCTTCTACCATTCCCCGAGAAAGTTGCACGAGCGCGTGCGTGGATAATCTGGGGTTCACGAGTATTTTTGCAGCCGTAAGTATCAATCCAACGGTTTGCCCTCAAACCGCGTGCTATCCCACCAATCCAGGAAGACCCCCATCCCCCAATCCACCCGCAGGAACTACTCCTGTGATTCCGACTCCCTGAGCCCGATTGCCGAAATTTTTTCACGCGCACGTGCTTCTGGAGCCCACTAAAGTGCCTTTTTCCCCTTCCATTACCCAACATATAAAAAGGGGCGAAAAGTGGTTTGGTAATTAGGCTGGGATGATACGATGGGGTTGAAAGAGTTCTATCACGCAATCGAGGACAAGTATTATGCTGGCCTCGATTGGTTGGATGCGCATGGCGTTCCGGTCTATCGCGTCGTCGATGCCATCGAGGCACAAAACATCCCTTCTTTTCCCGTGGCCATGCTGGCATTACTGTTAGTCGTTGCCGGACTATGGTTCATCTTTGCAGGAAACCTCGGAGCCGGGAGCTCGCTCACTGTTACTGTTATCGATGGCACCCAAACCCCCATTGCAGGCGCACGCGTCGAATTGTCCGGGGACAATTTTCTCACCCAATCTCTTCTCACGGACGCGCGAGGAAAAGTAACATTTGCGGGGCTGCCACAAGGAATACTACTCTCACTTTCCGCGAGCAAGGACGAATACCAATTCCGCAGCAGCAGTGTCACGCTCGACTCCGGAGAAAACGTGGCACGCATTACGGGAATTGCCATTCCAAAAAATAAATCCGTCGCGCTACAATTATACCAGAGCGGAACCACGCAAGCATTCTCGGAAGCAGTAGAATTACAATTTTCGTGTCCGGAAGATTCTACGTTCAACGAGACACGCGTCGTGAGCAATGGACGTATTACCCTTAGCGATGTCCCCTCTGAATGCGACACGCTCACCGTGACCTCTTCGGATGTGCGCGTGCAATTACAGAATGGTGTGATTGACACCACGGCCGCACAGCCGCTGTTGTATCTCTCTCTCGCTGCGCAAGGAAATGCAGAAGTGCAAGTGACCATTGTTGGAAGCGATGCGCTCCCCATCGAAGGAATCGAAGTCGTGCTGAATAGCGCGTACGGCGACCCACTCCAAACCAAATTCTCCGATAACGCGGGAAATGTACGATTCACTGGAATCGTCGCGGACACATACACTGTCTCCGCATACGATGGCGCGGGAAGATATGCCAGCAAGACCTCTCCTCCTACTTCCATCAGCGGAACCAACAATGCACTCTCACTCGTGCTCGAACAAGCGGCCGTGGGAGAAGTGCGATTGCAAATCGTGGACGAAAGCAATCTCGCTCCCATTCCTAGCGCAACAGTTATCGTATCGCGCGGAACACAGACTCTTCCCTCCAAGCGAACAGATGAAACAGGAAAAGTTTCCATTCCCGTTTCCAGCGGAGCCGGATTGAGCGCGAGCATCGATCATCCTAATTACCTCATCGCCGTGGTTCCAGTAACCGTTTCTACTGCGGGTTTCTCTACCATCTCACTCACGCGCGCCACTGCGGAAAACAGCCAAGTCCTCACGGTGCAAATCAGGGATGAGCTCAATAACCCCGTGGAAGGGGCTCAAGTCGCGCTCAAGAAAGCCGTTACGGGAGCCAGCGTGGGTGCCACCAAAACAACAGGAGCAAGCGGCACGGTCGTATTCACTTCACTCGAGGAAGGAGGCTACTTTGTCTCCGCCTACAAACCCGGGTTCTCCGAGCAGAAGCGTAGTGACGTCGTGCAAGTGCGCGCGCGCACCAATGCCACGCTTTCAATGCAACTCACCCTCGGAACGGGAAGCATGGAATTGCATGTGAAAGATGATGCCGGTGCTGCCATTTCTGGAGCCACCATCCAAGTAATCGATGCCCTCACGCACAATGCAGTAGGGAACGAGGCCATCTCCGACGTGGAAGGAAAAGCATCCATCACCTTGCGCGCGGACAAAATCGTGTACTTCATCGTGAGCGAGGGAACTTATTCTTCGGTGACCACTATTCCTTATGCTGTCAAGAAAGGGACTAATCAAAAAGTTGAAGTGGAATTGCCCAAATCCGTTTCACGCATCGATGCTAAAATCATGCAACTATGGTTCAAGGGACAACCCCTCGAAAGCGAATCCGCATTGGTGCCGGGACAAACATATACTGCAGTAGTGGGATTATATCTCCCCGATGGCGCGGAACCCACTGAAGCTGGAATTCATTTGCGCACCGGGAACTCGGAAGAAGGAAAGACAAACCCCATTGAGAATGACGATTGGTATATCCGCGATGTCCGCGCTGCAAAAGCCACCATCAAGCGCGGCACTACTTACACGCCGCCTCTCGGATTAGGAATCGATAATCAAAACCTCACCACGGGCAACAGCAAGTGGGCAACTATTATCATCCAGAATCCCCAGGCCGGGCTAACGCTCATCGAAGCCGATCTCCAAGTCAAGGATACGGCAATCCAGGGAGTCGATCTCCCACTCTATTATCGCGCGTACTCCAAGAGCGGCAGTTTCACACGATTCCCCCAGGATGCGGTCCTCGGCGGAAGCGATTCGACTGGGGATAAGCAAGGCCTATATGCGAATGCTAATCTTTCCACCTATAGCGTGGGAAATACCTCCTCGACGTGCACCAAAGATATGTGCGTTGCGCTGGTGTTGGAAGACCTACAAACTAAGCTGCAAAGCCCTGTGTTCAATGAAGCCGAAGTCGATGTCTCCACGCAACACCGATTAGGATTTGTGTTCCGCAGCCTCTCGAATAGCGTGCTGCAAGACACCAAGATTCTCATCAAATCCTCTACTGCAAGCGCGGACCTGAAAGGATATGAAGTCGTCAACGCGGTGGGAGTCAAGAAAACAGGAGTCGCGCAGGGCAACATCATTGATGTCGCACTCGGAACGGTGCAACGCGACAACGTCATCACGGGTTATACAAATTTTTCCGCTGGAAAAGAAGGCAGTTCCAATGTGACGCTGTCCATCATCGCGGGAAAGAATGAAATATTCAAGCGCGAGCTCAGAATCAAAGTCAACGCCGCGAGCGTGTTCGAAGTAGAAGTGCTGCCGCAAGCCATCCTTCCTTTACTCACAAACCAACTCCTCGTGAAGACATTCGTCTCCGCGGAAGGCGGAAGGATTGGATTAGAAAACGTCTCTGTTACCATCAAGAAAAATGGAACCACCCTCACGAGCGGCTTCACGGATGGAGAAGGCATCTTCCCCTATGAGTTGAACGAACCCAACGTGAGCGATGTCATCGAATTCACTCTCGAAAAAGCAGGATATCGCCCCATCACAAAGACTATTCGCGTGGGAGACAACATTGTGCTCTTCTCTCCCAACCAAATCAATGAGAATCTCGTCATTAATGGCGTTTCTCGAAAAACAAGAGAAGTGCGACTCACGAATTTGGCCAGCATCCCACTCAAGCTATCCGAAGTCAAGCTCGCCGGGGGATTCGATGAACTAGTGAAATTCGAATTACTCTCCGACGCACTCATCGGGAGCGAAATCCCAGTGAATGGGGACGTTAACCTTGCCTTTGCTCTTTCGCTCACGGAAAAAGGAATGAAACTCCTCAATGCGCAGACGTTCAATGGCGCTATTGTTGTGACAACGGAAACCACTACCTCTGGAAAGACATTCGTCAATTCTCTTCCCGCTATCATCAAAGCCGGATTCGGAGGAGAAGTAGATGATTCGAGCTGCTTGAACGTGGAACCATTGAAGTGGGATATCTACACCAATACTAGCGAACAAAAGCAACTCGGGTTTGAGATCAAGAATAATTGTAAAGTCAAAGGAGAAGCTGTGCGCCTCGTGAATCTCTCTGCGAAAATAAAACAAATCTCAGGAGATGCGCTTGGGACATTCACTGCTACTGCGCTGGATGGAAGGAAAGTAGATTTGGGCGCGGGATATCGCGTTGTCTTGGAAAGCATTCCAGCGAATGGAAGTATTACCGTGAATGTGCAGTTTGCTCCCGGAAGCATCCTCTCTGGAGTTGCTACTCCCGAGCTCGCATTCCAAGCCACGAATTTGACGCAGAATAATGCTGAGGACTTCGTGGGAGACACGGTGAAAATCAACCTCGTCGTGAATGATCTAACGAAATGCCTCGAAGTCAAGACCCCGCAGTCGCTTACGATCGAATCCTGCCCCATCAACTTAGGGTTTGGACAGTATGGGAACTATTTCAACCAAGGCTTGTATCAGCCCACGGGCGTCCCGTATTACAATCCCAGCTTCTCCGTGCTGAATCAGACACAAAACCCTTCTGGCACCAGCCTCTTGCCCAGCAATCAGTCAACGCCCTATTACAACCAAGGAAGCAGCATCTACAATCCCTATTACACGCGCAACACCCTCAATAGCGGCTACTACGGAAGCACGGGCTACAATGGGTTAGGACAATACAACCCCAACGGACAACAGTTCAATCCCGCACAAGGAAATTATGCGCAGCTGAATGGATATTATGCCAATCCCCTCGTGGACAGTTACAACAATCGCGGGGGAGGATATTCTAATTACATCTCCGGGTGCGGCTCCACCGAAGTACGCATTGAGAATAGCTGCCAATCCGAAGTGGATGTCCAATTAGACGCGGATCCAAACCTCCAGACATCCGCAAATACATTTACGCTCAAACCCAACTCCGCCCAGCGCGTGCGCATCGCATCGGGAGTGCGCATTGGGAGATATCCTTTCATCGTCAATGCCAAAGCCAAAGGAAGCACGGACGCAACCACGGAAGTGGCCAATCTCGCGGTGCTCATCAAATCCCCCACGGAAGTCAATGGCGACTGTATTTCCTTGGATCGCACCAAGTATAGTTTCAACGAATTCATTCAAACCCCGGTCAAGGGAAAAGTCTACAATAATTGCTACGACCAAGGCGTGCGCCTCGTTGAACGAGGAGACACGGTCACGCTTTCTTCTTTCTTCAATCCAGATGCCACGCAAGAAGTCGTATTGGATCCCCGCACCGTTCCTGGAGCCGTTCCCCGAAACAACACGCTCGTGAACACCATCCAAACCACGGGACTAACGACGAAGAGCAATGGAGACGGCGGCACCACGCAAGTGTATGAGTTCCAAGTCTTCCCTGACTTCCAGACCTATCGTAGGCAGCTAGCCCCAGGACAACAAGGCGGAATCGGAGAAAAGATCCTCGACATCAAGACATTCGCAGAAAAGAACTATTATCGCGTCGAGAGCTATGGCGTGATTTCGGTGAAATACTTGGACGCATTCTCTGCTGCACAACAAAAACAATTCCCGGTCATTTTTGAGAATTTATTCAAGCTCGCATCCGCATTAGATGCGCTCATCGGGGGAGGAAGTCCCGCGATCACGAACTTCCAGGACTGTATCAATGTCAATGCGCTACAGAGCCGCGCCGTCACATCCGATGGAAAAGCAGCTACTGCGCTCACGTTTGGGGATAGCGACTTCAAGCAATTCACTACGTTCACGTACATCACGCAATTCCCTGACTCTGTGATTAAAGTCGCGGACACGCACTGTGGAGGACAAGATTATTTGAGCAAGCTCAATCCCACCAAGCTCGAGAGCAAAGACGATGCACGCGTTACGGCAACATTCCAAGTCATCGACAAGCGAGACATCCAAGTCACGATTAGCCGCCCACTCACTCTGGCGAAAGACGTCGTGATTGAAGGCAACCTCGAAGCCGAACTCACGCGTACATTCGTGAATGCCGGAACGCAACGCGTCTCAATCCCCGTAAAGATTACAGTGCAACGCCTCAAGAACCCGCAGAACAACAATGCACTGCAATTGCAAGCCTGCACCACGGAAGGGTATGTGAGCGGGAGCAATTTCACCTCACGCTATGGATTCGACAAGCTCAAGTGGGACTGGACATTCAGCGGAAGCCCTAATTGCTCGGAACAATTCTGCGATGCCACGCAATTATTCCTCTACGTGGCGAAAGAAAAGGTGAAGAAGTTCAATCAATTCTTAGCCAATAATCCAGCCGCATTCACGGATGCCGAACGCGATGGCGAGGATGCTTACTCCACGCGCAAGCTCATTTTGGATATCCACGAGAGCGTGCAGGACATCAAGGACGTGACTTCTTCCTCCACTCCTGCCAAGGCATTCTTCATCGGAAAGAATGAGAAATTATTGCCGGTCAATAGCGGATCGGGATCAAAGCCCGTGTTCGATGAACAATTCCGTCGACTCAGCGGTAGCGCTACTGAATTGCTCGCGAAAGAAAAAGGAACAGCGGACAAGCTTTCCTTCTTGCGCACCGTGCAGTCATCGCTTGATAGCCTGCAGAACCAATCCCAGGCAGATCAATTCGTGATTGTGCTGAGCGAAGAAAAATTACGCACCAAGTCCGGGGCGTGCCGAGAGAATAACGATCCTAATTGTGACTCTACGCTGCAGAATGTCATGGTGCTGCTGGGCGCGGACGAGCGCAAGGACAGCAAGGGCGTGAAGCACTTGTATTGGTCATTCAACGAATTCAAG
>CAYZNV010000005.1:0-1601 GCA_964480125.1 uncultured archaeon | reverse complement strand
CTGCGATCAAACCACGGGAGTCATGGTGTTCACTTCCATGCTGCGCGACATCACGAACAGCATCGAAGACGCAGTGTTGGCGTTCGCCGTGCCCAGCGATGGAAGCAACATCTCCGATTCGGATCGCGCGTATGTGTTGGAATCCGCCAAAACCGTTCCGGGATTCACCACCTATGCTCCATTCGCGGAAGGAACAAGCGCTACCGCGGCAAAGGCATTCAATGATCAATTCCTCCAATCCACGGTGCTGTTGCTTCCTGACACCTATGACGCAGGATTCCGCACGGCATTCGAGCAGGTCACGGAACAAGAATACAATTACAAGCAGAACATCGAGTCCGCTGCCGGAGCAGGAGTCGATTCATTCGGTGCCATTCGCTCCATGCAATTCCTCGAAACCGCGCGCGAGCCCATCGCGATTGTTCCTAACGAACAGGCGGTGTTCACGATTGCAGCTCCTGGAAAGTATCGCATGAACTTGGACGCATTGTGGTATGGAGGAAGCAAGAAAGCCAATATTCTGGCTGCGTTCGTCGACAAAGGAAGCACATTCGTTTCCCTCGAATCCATGGATGCGCAGAATAGCCCTCAAACCACGTATGTGGACAACCCATTGCTCTACATGAGCTTCGACGGAATCACTGGCGCGACAACAGGCAGCGCAGCAACCCCTCGCACATTCGGACTAGGAAGCGCTTCCACGCTCGCCAATAACGCTACGGCGCTCAACCTCAATGGAAAAGTCGCCATCGCCACTGGAGAGGGAGCTAGCGTCACTTCCTATATCGACAAATCCGGCACCACGGCATGGGCGAACCGCATCGCCGCATTCACGCAGAAGAAGCAACGCCCAGCGTTGTTCGGATTGCAGAAGGCCGGGGACAATTGGTCTATTGACTTTGCCCCCAATCGCCCCGCTCCTGTGCAAGTGAATCTATTCGCGGAAGACGTGCCCATCTACCAATACATCATCGCGGATGCCATTCTCGCACAGACGACGGGAACATACAACTATGATCCTGCCCTCGTCACGTGGTTGGATTGCCGCAATCCCGTCGCGGAATTCTTCACCGCCAACACGGTCAGCTCCGGCAACGCACTTTCCTGCAATCCCTCGCGCGCAGGAGACTTCGTGCTGAATGGGAATGCACTGGGAACAGACGCCAAGTTCATTGGACTCGCGCTATTGCCCCCGGGACAAATCCCATTGTACATGTATCCCATCTGTGCCGATAGCTCTGCGCAAGTGCAGAACACCAAGGGGCAGAAAGGATTACTCTCCACCACCAATCCTTCCAACCAACTCTCGCAGATCGAGCTATCCTCTGCCATTGCCGCGCCCGAAAGCCTGCAGCAAATGCTGGATCTCGTGAAGAATGGAACGGCATGCGCCACCATCAACCGCGAGCAACTCGATATTATCTGGAACTTGGCATCCACGCAAGTCGTCCCATCCGCGCTGCAATGCCAAGCCAGCGGGAGCAGCGGAAGCATTGTGCCGCAGAGCAACAGCAGCAATACTCCCACTCCTGCGCCAGCTCCTGCTCCGGCGTCCGGCGGATCATAACGCTTCACGCTCACGCGCCCCGCTGCGACAAAGG
>CAYZNV010000004.1:32792-55873 GCA_964480125.1 uncultured archaeon | reverse complement strand
AGGGATTTTTCTCAAAATAAACCGAGATTTAGCCCTCAAAATTCCGCCATAGCTTTTTACTCCCTTTTTCGCATAATAACGTTTATCAACGAAGCTTGCTTCGTCCATATGTGAGGTTTGGTTTATGCCTGGGAATGAAAAAATAAACATTGAAGCCTACCTCAAAGAACACTCGCCGGCCGTGGATAAGGAAATTGAGCAGCTGCTTCCTCACACCACTACGCAAAAGAGCCTTGAGTTCATCTTTGGAAAACCCCAGTTTGGGTATGACATTGACTCGATGCACCGCGCATTAACGGTACCCGTATGGGACCTCTTGGATCGCGGAGGAAAGCGATGGCGCCCTATTCTCATGATGCTCGCCTGCGAAGCAGTAGGAGGCAACGTTGCAGAAGCCAAGAAATTCCAATCTATGGTAGAAGTAGTGCATAATGGCACGCTCATGATTGATGACATCGAAGACTCATCGGAATTGCGCCGAGAAAAACCCTGCACGTACAAAATATTCGGAACCGACATTGCAGTGAACGCGGGAAACTTCATGTACTATCTTCCATTTGCGCTATTGTTGAATGAGAAAAAAATGCCCGCAGAAAAAAAGAACAAAATATACGAATTATACGGACAAGAAATGATTCGCTTGCACGCGGGACAGGGAATGGACATCCTATGGCACAAGGGACAAAAATACGATGTGAAAGAAAATGAATACCTGCAGATGTGCGCGTATAAGACAGGCATTCTTGCGAGAATGGCCACAAAGCTCGGTGCCATTTTGGGAAATGCCAGCGAAAAACAAATCGAAGCACTCGGAAAATTCGGAGAAACCGTGGGAGTGGCATTCCAAATCCAAGATGACATCCTAAATCTCGTAGGAGAAGAAATGGCCAAATCCAAGGGAGTCGGAGAAGACATCCATGAGGGAAAGAGAACCATTATGGTATTACACACCCTCGAACACGCCAATGCCAAAGACAAAAAGAGATTGTTGGATATCCTCAACTCCCATCCCACTGATGAAAAGACCATCCGCGAAGCCATTGCACTCATCGAAAAAAATGGAAGCATGGACTATGCGCGCAAAAAAGCAAAAGAACTAATGGAGCGCAGCTGGAAAGAGGTCGAAGGAGTATTGCCCGAAAGCAAGGCCAAGCAGACATTGCACGCGTTCGCACAATTCCTTATTAACCGAGAGATTTAGGATGGAGTAACAAACGGAGAAACACACACGGCAAACGGAACGACCCACCATGGATTTCGGCGAAACCACTACGCGCTATCGCGAAAAAGTAGACAATGCCCTACAGGCTTACTTCGAGAAAAAGCACAAAGAAATAACTGTTAAAGATCCAGTAGCGGAAGAAAACTTCTTCGCGATGCAGAATTATGTCTCGGGAAAAGGAAAACGATTACGAAGTATTTGCACCATCGCCGGATTCTTCGCCGTCGGAGGAAAAGACGAAGAAAAGATTTTGCTCCCCAGCTTAAGTGTAGAATTTTTGCACAACGCCTCGCTAATATTAGATGATATGATGGATGAAGACCGCGAGCGCAGAGGATTCCTTTCCGCGCACTCAACGTTAGAAGAATGGTTCGAAGCCAACATCGGAAAGACCCCATATAATGGATATCTATTTTCCAGCGCAAAAAGTCGCTTTGCGGTCAGCATGAGTGTGATCGCTGCGGATATGTTACTCTCATTAGGAGAACAAACCATCATCGAAAGCAAATTCACCGGAGAAGAAAAAATCGAAGCCATTGGCATCTATGAAAAAACATACCGCCAATTGAATCTAGGACAAATGCTGGACGTGTATTACGAATACAAACCCCAGGTCTCGGAACAGAACTACTTCAACATGGCCTATCTCAAAACAGGAGTGTTATTGGGAGGCGCACTCAAATTAGGAGCCGCATTAGGAGGAGCGAACGAGGCCCAATTGAAAGCATTAGAAGAATATGCATTGCACGCCGCCACGTGCTTCCAAATCCAAGACGATGTATTGGACATCACTCCCGGCGCAGAAAAGGGAAGACCCCTTGGAAGTGATATCCGCAAGGGAAAGAATACCATTCTCGTCATCGAAGCAAAGAAAACACTCAATGAAAAAGAATGGAAAAAAGTAGAGCAGGCATTAGGGAACGAAAAGATTGCCGAAAAAGAATTGCAAGAAATAATGAAACTATTCAAGGAAAAGAACATCATCGCCAACGCCCAAAAGCTCGCCGAAGAACACATTGCCAAAGGAAAAGCCGCACTACGAAAGGCAAAACCCGGATTCCAAAAAGAATGGATTACATTCCTGGACGAGTTCGCGGACTATTTATTGCACCGCAGCAAGTGACATTCCAAGCGAAGGAAAGAAAAAGAAAATCAATACAGCACCGCGGGCACTTGATCCAATGAAAGTTGCCGTTGGGTTTCTTCCTTGGAAAAATCGAATTCATTCAGTGGCTTTACGACGAACGTGCAGTCGGTCTGCGAGAGCGCACGGCAATTGCTTTCCACAACCTCTACATTTTCCCCAAAATACGCACAAAATACTGCCGCAAGAACCCCACGAAAATAATGATCCGCGGGATGCTGGACTTTTCCCTGCAACGAACGCGCCAGCGGAGAAAAAGACAATGTGACGAGCGCGCGCTTATTGGTTTCATCCAACTCCAAATTCTTACACACTCCCCATCCAGAAGCAGCAAAAAAGTTTTGAGAAAGATCGAGGAACTTCTGCTTGTTTCCCTCTACTTTGAATTTGGGCATCAGATTAGTCAACGCCGAGTGCTTGAACCCATAATAGATTGCCTTGTTGATCTCGGGTTTGTCCATTGCCCCCAATCCCAGCAAAATATCAACGGGAACAATCACAAATGGAATATCCATCAAGAAGAAATTGAAATCCTTAAAGCGAAGCTGTGAAGTAAAGATGAACCGATCCAAAAAATTATTGAGAACCATTAATGCACACCCTCAGGAGGATTCGCATGCGAATCGTTGGGAGAAGGTTCTGCGGGACGAGGAGAGTGGGGAAATAGCTCATGCATCAGGCGAAACTTCTCCACCTCATACGGCCACACCATCAGCGCGTTCCCAATGCGCTTACTCATGAGCACTTGCTTGTGCACCAATTTTTTGAGATGATAAGAAAGACGAGAAGAAAGCGTGCGCTTGTGCTCGCGCGTGGTAAGGGAGTGGCCCAAGAACTCGGCAATCTCAAGCGCAGACGTCGGCCAACGCTGATGGACAATTTGGGTGATTTCCAGCTCAAAAGGAGAAAGCCCAAGCACAGGAGCAACCGGCACCTCTAACACCGTTTTTTCTGGCATGCCCAAATGAAGAGAGTTAATCTTTTGAGAATTCATTATGTCTTAGTCAATAATCAGGACTTTAAAAAACACAATCTTTGGCATGCCAAATAAAAGAGGAAAGAGAAATAATCAGGTATTGCAACGCAATACCTGTTCTCGGCGCCACCGGTCGAAACACGGTGGGCTAGATGTTGGACTCTTGGATTTCCGTGGTGGAAGACTCAATGTCCTGCACGAGGGAATCCAATTCATTCAATTCTGTCTCCGTTACACCCTCGAGGCCGGAAACACTATCCGCTACTTCCGAAGGAGTAGCTGATTGCATAGAATCTCCGGGCACAGAAGGGACATTCGTGGTAGGAGTAGTGGTGGAGGAAGAATTATTCCCCACACAACCCGAGACCACTACCATCACCAACACGGCGATGCCGATTAGACTTAGAATGGATTTATTCATGCGGTTTCTCCTCCCGTAGTGGTATCAGCGGTCGCCGTTGTGGTCGTAGTTTCATCCACGACTTCGGCTTCGACCTCAATCTCTACTTCCACTTCATCCACGGAATCAATGGAATCATCCACTTCCGCGCTCACTTCCTGCACTGCAGCAGGGCTATCATCAGTGGCATTGTTGAGACGATAGATGATGTGCCCCACAATACGCGCAGCCTGTGCCGTGCGATGGGAAACCACTTTCAGTGCCACCATTTCCTTGTTCAACACCTTGGCGTTGGCCGCAGTGTTCCCAGAGGGAGCAATAAAGGCATCATAGGCTGCTTGAGCGGAATCCACCTGCGTGTCCAAGCGGGCACGGAGATCCGTCAAACGATCCAATGCTTTCTTTACGACTTCCTTCTTGGAACCTTCTTCCATATCCGCATAAGCGGCTTCGAGCTTTGGAAAGATAACATCCAATTTCTCTTGGACTTTCGCAGCCTTCTCGAGAATCTGCAATCCCTTCTTGGTCAAATGCTCCGTGCGCACCTGATGAACTTCGAGCTTGAGCTTTTGTTCGATGTCGTTCAGGATTACGGTTGTGGAAGCACCGCCAACGGCAATGCGATCCAATTGTGCTTGGATGCGGGCTTCCGCCGCTGCATTGGCCAAGCGTTCTTTGGCGAGTTTGCGCAATAATTCGCCGAGCTTCTTGAGCTTCTCGGCTTTATCCTGTTCTTCGCGGATGGCTTTCTTTTCCATTTTCACGGAGTCCAAGTCATCATCGTATTTCTTTTCCATTCGAACGCGCTCCAACAAATCAGAGTTGCGTTCCTTGATCTTCATCACAAACTCTTTCAATTCATCACTGGTCTTGAATTGGCGCAGACGATCAATTGAAATCCCGAGGCTTGCGAGCACGGCCGCATCCACATCCGAAATCTCCTCGTCGTCAATTCCTATTTCATCGCGGCGCATTCTTCCTTGCGTTATGAATTTTTCTTTGATCTTCATGCGCTCGGCATCCGTCAATGCATCCGCGCGAAGTGCATTTGTCAAGCGGGCGCGTAAGACCCTATCATCCGCACTATCATCGTCCGACGCCCCATCGTCATCCGACGAGTCATCATCGTCACTATCAAATCGAATCGCCGTATCGTGCGCCACTACTGTACTACCCAAAAAAAGAAGGCACAGTAAGAGAGCCGCGGCAGCAGTAAATATGCGTTGCATCGGTTTCACCTCGTCAAGGCATTTGCCCTTGATGATACCACTGCGAAAACCAACTATATAAAGACCTGGCGAATCAATCCAATACCAAGGAGAAAAGCCCATGTATTTCGCCATCCGCGAGAAGACACCCATTTCTTCCATGCCGCGAGAGCTCGAGCAAATCCACCTTGTGAGACCTATTTCTGGAAAAAAAATGAAAGAGATTTTATCCCACTGCCACGAGCTCAAGAGCATTTCTGCATCTACTTCCGTGCAAAAAAGACTACTCCAAAAAACAAAAGAGCTCATCCAAAAAAAAGGAATCCAACTCGTGCACGCGCACCGCGCCGGACGCGCACTCAATTTGGACTTGCAAAAAATAAAAGAAATCGCAGATCTGAAAAAAGACTTTCTTTCCATGCGCGCGATTGCTGCAAAAACAGGCGTGCCGAAATCAACCATTCATTATCTATTGAAAAAAGCAAAACGCCACAAAATAAAGAAAGGAAAGCACGTAGTGTATGTGCAATAGCGCACCAGAAAAAAATTAGTGCACCCTCAACTGCGCATTCTTTTTTGTTTTGCGCACGCGCATCAATAGCTCGCGCTTGAGCGTATCTTCAATGATGTTCTCGCTCACGTATCCCGGGAAAGTAATCTGCGCCGCGCACGCGTGACCCCCACAAACACCCCCATTGGCTTTTGCAAGGGGCAAAAGCACTTCCATGGAATCAAAACCCAAGAGCGCATGCGCGCGATTGCTCACGCGAAGAGAAGCAGTAACGAACTCGCGCGAGCGAAATAATCCCACCCCAATGTCCGCACCTAACTGCACGAGCGCATTCGACGCCAGCGCCGACGCATAGGGCGCACGCGCGAGCGCAAGGAGAAAAGAATCCGCTGAAAAAAGAGAAGGCGACTGCATGCCTTGGATGATAGACAAGCGCTCCGCGAGATCGTTCGCGGGAAAAGCCCGTAGCAAAAGCGCATCATAGGATTGCTTGCTCCGCTGTTGCAGCACATGCATCAAGCGAAAGGTCTCCTCATTCGCAAGAGCAAAACGAGCCGAATCCGAAATAATCGCAATAGCGAGAAGCTCTGCCTCGCTTGGAGAAAGCGAATAATCCCATTCCTCTGCAAGGAGTGCAATCATTTGAGCAGTGGCCGCTTGCGTGGGAAGGATGAATGCCTCTGCAGGGGTAGGGGAAGAGAACTCGCGCGAGGAAAGAGAATGATGATCGACCAAGACACGCTTGCCATTGAATTGCTTCAGCGCATATTCGAGGTTCCCTGCCTGCGCAGGAGAACGAAAATCAACACAAACAACCACATCAAAACCCGCAAGCGTGGAAATAACCTCGGGGCGCAACGCGAGCGAATCCAATAATATTTTTGATTTCAGCAACGGCTTTTCGGGAATACCAAAAGTAGCCTGCGCGGCACCCATTTTTTTGAGCATCGAGGCGAGCACGTGACTGCTGGCCAGCGTGTCCAAATCCGGATGCGCGTGCGTGAGGCAGAGGACTTTCTTTCCTCTCACGAGCGAGAGAAAACGCGGAGCGAAAGCGGTCAGTGCAGGGGGCATGCATGGAATGAGAATGCGGAGAATAAAATCATGCGCAATCCAGCATCAAGAAAAACGACAAAAAACAAAAAAAATGAAAAGAGGGAATGAAGAAAGAGAAATTATTGCTTCTTGGAAGAAGCAATTGAGGTCTTTTCCCCACCCATGGCGTTAGATTGGGCTTTCTCAGCAGCGGCTTCGAGCTTGGCCTTGAGCGTGTTGAGTTTTTCCAGGGTATTTTCTTCTTGCTTTTCAACGGTCTTCAAGCGCAATTCGGCTGTTTCTTTTTGATCTTTCAATTCTTTCTGGACTTCTTTCTTGTCTTTCTGGATCAAAATGTTTCCAATCGCAACGTAGACACCATTCTCTTTGGACTTATCCAATTCCTCTAACGCCTTATTGGAAGTCGAAATGGCCACCTGCATTTGCTGCTTCTGCTGGCCCAAGGACATCAGGAGATTGCGCTGCTTCTCGAATTCGATAATCTGTTGCTGAATTTCGTGTTCCATGTTCCATCAAGCTCCTGGTGTTTCTAGGGTATCCAAGTAATCGATGAGCTTGGCATAGGAAGCCTTACTTACTTCCAACGCATGCGCGTCATCGGCGATAATAGAAACCCGCAACTGAGTATTTTTAAGGGAAAGCGTGGTTTTGGAGCGCTTTTCGAAGGATTTGCCCGTTTCCAGGGAAAGCGACTCAAAGACGGCCTTTGCCTTTGAAGCAGAAGAAAAAGACTTTGAAAAAGAAAGGGAAGGCATGAATTTGACACCCAATTAGCGGGCAATCAATTTCTTTCCAATGGGAGCGCGGACCTTATAGAAGATCTTGTGCGCACAATTGGGGCAGCGAACCAATCCAACGGGCAAGGCATCGAACTCTTGCTGGCAACGACCGCATTTGTAGGCCATAGACATTCAACTCCACGCGCTTACGCGGATTCCTCTTCAGAAGGAGAAGCAACCATCTCATCAATGCGTTCTTCATCGCTCTTGGCTTTGTCTTTTTTGAGATAAGACTTCTCGTGGCGAGCCTCTTCCAATGAAGCCAATTGCGCCGCATTCGCGAGGAAAGAGCGCTGGTTCACCATCTTTGCGATGATGCTTCCCGTCATGGTCTGGGGATAATAAGCGCCACCCGCATAGGTGTGCTTGCACTTCGTGCAGAGAAAGATTCCCACTGAAATGCGCTTGACTTTCTGGAAGCCGCACTTAGGGCAAACGTGCTTCTTGCGCTGCTTGACTTCAACATCTTCCACGCGCTGTTTAACAGAAACACCATATCTGGCGCCGTAACGGCGGGTGTGGACGGCTTTGCGTTTGGTCATACGATTCAATCCCTCAAAAAGGCAATAATAGACAAAAAGGCCTCGGAAACGATTAAAAAGGCACCTTTTAGGGGGTTCATTAGCCTATTCCAATAACCCCCTAAAAATAAGCCAATGGACATATTTGCGCCCATTCTTATTTGGCCCAATCGAAACCGCTTACTCCTTCAATTTCTTTCTGTTTTCTTTGGTTACTTTCAATCCAATCTCAATGGCACGGGAAATCTCTTCCATGCTCATTCCGCCGCTGCCACCTTTCTGGAATGCAACCAGCGTACCGTCTTCCGTGCTACCGAAAGAAAAGCGCGCGTGCATCGCCGTCTCTTCGCTTAAGTCAGGATCCAACAACAGCGTGCCGCCGACTTTAGCAAAGGTCGCGAGCAAGGGCTGGTTCTTCAGCTTCAGCTTTCCTTCAAACTCGCCGTGGATCAGCTTACCGTCTTCCACTTTGGGCAAGCGCGTATTATTGAGGGTTGCAAGTGCCGCCATGGAAGTGGCGTCCAACAAATTTCCATCCTGGGTAATGGCATAGGCATCGATGTACATCGTCAGGGATTTTTCTCCTTCAGTCAAGCAGAAGCTCTTCAAATCCACACAATGCGATTCGCGGATGGCACGATCCACCACGCGAGCCAATTCCACTTCCATGGGCTGTGGGGGGCCCACTTCAAAGTTAGGAGAAGCCAGCGGCGTCAACTCGGCACCAACGGAAATACTTCCCTCATCGGGAGAATCCTCATAAGGTTTACCGATTTCAAATTTCGTCCCCACAATCACATCGGTTCCGCCAAGCTTTACGCGAGCAGACCCATTGGCATTTTGAGAAATATTGAACTGCACCGAGATGTCGCGGTATTCATCCACTTTTCTCTCACCAAAACGCGTCCCGCGCTTCAAGCTTTCCACTACTTTTGCCGATCGAAGTTCGGTCATAATATCGATTTGTGTCATTTCATCATCACCTGCGCTCCGTTATTCCTTGCCCGCATCATACGCGGCGTGCTCTTCATCGGAAAAATCCTCTTCCGCTTCATCATCGTCCGCCTCGATTTTTTTTGGCGCATCCTTCTTGCCTTTCTTGGCGGGCTTTGCTTCAATTTTTGTTTCTTCAAACGCGTGACCATGGAATGCCATCGGGTCGCGGGGCTTCAGCATCTCCTGCTCTTCCTCAGACATCGCATCCATGCGCGGGGCGCCGGTATCGGTGACTTCATCCATTCCGGGGATTTGCTCCGGAGACTTGGAGAGGACGCTTTCCTTCAGCGCGGCCTTCTGCAACTCATAGACTTTGGAGACATTATCCGCTGCCAATTCCATGAGATTCGCAAATTCCTTGGAGGACATCTCCCCATCCATTTGCAGGAGCACGACTTCCTTGCTGTTGGGAAGGAAAGCCACGGCCATATCTACTGCATCCGGCGCATCCTCTTCGTGCTTATTCAAATCAATAAGCGCATTTCCTTCGGCTCTTCCAACGGTGATGCCCGTTACTAAATCGCGCATGGGAATTCCCGCATCCGCGACCGCAACAGCAGCAGCCGTCAAGCACGCAATGCGCGTTCCCGCGTTTGCGTCTAACACTTCAACAAAAATATCAATTGCCGTATTGGGGAATTTTTCTAAAAAGATCGCGCGCTCCAATGCCTCTCCGGAAACTTTGGAGATTTCCACTTCTCTTCTTCCGGGACGGGGATTCTTTCTCTCCGTGACAGAAAAAGTTGCCATGCGATAATTATAACGAACTGTGGCCTTGTAGGGATTAGCCTGGTGCTTGGGCAAGCACTCGCGGGGACCGTGCACGCTCACGAGCACTTTATTCTGACCCCACTCCAAATAACAACTTCCATCGGCGTTGGGGAGCACGCCGGCTTTGATGGAAATGTCGCGCAAGTCCGTGACGCTGCGACCATCAATACGCTTTCCCTTGCTGTCCACCCACCATTCCTTTCCTTCAACTTGGGGTTTCATTTCCATTTTTTGTTTGGGTTTTTCTTTAGCCATTTCATTTCACCTTTGCACGTTTGATTTTTTTAAACACTCATTGGGTGTCGCATTGCGGCACCCATTTTCACTGCAGCCAGCCGAAACTGGCTATTCGAAGTCCGGATCGTCGTTTCCGCTATTGCGATTGTCGCGCGGGAAACGCTTTCGGCGATCGAATCCGCTATTTTGATTTTGATCGGGCGCAGCGTTGTTGTCGAAGCGACGATTCTCTCCGAAGCCGCGATTGTTGCCGAAATCGCGACGTATGGGGCGCTGCGAAAATCGGTCTTGCGAGTCGTTGGAGAAATTCCTGCGTTCTCCAAATCCATTCTCGTTGTCAAAAGAACGGCCCCCAAAGTTATTTCGGGTGTTACCAAATGTGCGATTGCTCCCAAAGCCACCGCTTCGGTTTCCGCTGAAACCCCCACGGTCACCGCCACCAAATCCACCACCGCCTCCGCCGCGGAAGTTATTGCGAGGACGAAATCCCCCGCCGCCGCCTCTTCCGCCGCCGAAGCCACCGCCGTGGCCTCCGCCAAATCCGCCGCGATTACCGCGATCGAATCCACCACGTTGTCCACCAAAGCCACCGCGGCTTCCGCCGCCATATTGGTTATCGCGATAACTGCCTTGGTGTTCTGAGGAATGATCATCCATGCCGCTTCCTTCCGAGGAAGGCATTCCGCCGCCAGTCTTTACCGCAAGAAATTTCTGCGTATCCAGCGTGAGATTTTCCACGTGCGCATTGTCATTGATGCGCAGTAATGTCTCTTTCGCGAGCTCGACGTTTCCGCCCGACACGTGAACGAGTCCATTTTTTCCGATGAAGATATTGGCGCCCGTGCCATTCTTCACCACATTCAACATCGAATTATTTTTTCCAATAATGCGGGGCACGCGAGAGGGAGTGACCATGACAATTTCTCCTTCTCCGAGTTGGCGAATGAAACCAATATCGGCTTCATTCAATTCATTCACTTTCATGACTTTGCATGTGACAATCGCGCCTACTTTGAGGGGATCGCGCAACTCTTTCTTGCTCGCGTAGCTCGTGTAAAAGGAATTGATCTCAATCTCATATCCCGAGAATTTCTCGCTCTTCACAATCCCAACAAGCGTATCGTTTTCTTGGGGGAGGTAGCGTCCATTGAGTGGAACGACTGATATTTCATTTTCACGCTCATTCTTGATTCCCATGACAGCGGAATAGACCTGGCCGTCCATGGCATAGACATTCTGCCCCATCGCGTGGGGATTGCTTCCGACGTGTTCGCCGGGGATTACGATTTCTCGACTCATCGCAGGTTCATCTCCTATCCTTTTTCATGCGCCCATTGGTTGCGCGTACTGGTTGTTGTTCACGCCGATTGCGTGGAAGAGTGATTTATTTTTTCTTATTGGGAGAGCGGAATGGATTCGATGAAAGGCTGCCTTGTTGGCGTGGAAGTTGTTTTTCTTTTGTTGCGCGAAATGCATGCGTTTTCCTTCAGAGGGGTTTGTCCAGGAGCTTTGAAACGATTTCACCCTTCGAAATGCCGTTTAGGCGATCGAACAGTTCCTGCCGCATCCCCGCGGCGATTTCCACGACCGCAATCAAGCTGCCATCGTTCTGCCATTCTTGCTTCTTCATATCATAGGCGTGCAAGATATTTAATGCCTTTGCCACGAAAACGGGGGGAATCCGGAAGGCAACCAGGCTCTTTTCCATGGAAATAGGGATTAAACGCCTAATTTTGGGAAGAATCTCATTCACCTGCTCCACGACGTCCTTGAACTCATCCACGTGGACTTTGGCCTCATTCAAGGCATTCTCAATCCGCTGGGGAGGGTGCGGGGCATTGGTTTGGGGATTGACCGCGTTGCGTGAGATGAAGGAAACCAGCTCCTTCCACTTCTGCTCGCGCAACACCTTGCGTTGTTCGGTCGTCAGCTGGACTTCGCCTTCTTTTACTATTTTGGGAGCAATCTCACGAATATCATTCGTGCCAAAGACTTCTTTCACGAGCGACTCGGATTGTTCTTTTCCTTTATGCGCGTCCACAAAAATAGTCTCTACCGCCAACAAATCATCCAGCGAAACACTTTGTCCCTTTTTCATTTTCAGCGCGAGGTCGGGATCCACCAATAATTCGAATACACTCCCTGAGTGCGTGTAGCGGGCAATCACTGCGTCTTCGAGTTGAACCATAAACCATTCATTCCATTTTTCAGTACACGCATGGGAGCGAGTGGGAGTGGGGGCGCGAACAATAACTCAATCGCGGTTACGCATCATTCGAAGCGTTATTGCCGGACTTGGAGTTGGAATCCTTTCCCCCGAGCATGGCCTTCAATTCCGCCTTGCTCATGCGAATGAAACCCCTTTGCGCATCCACATATCCAAAATCCAAGCGATCCAAGCTCAGTTTGGTCCCCTTCTGCTGCGAGGCTTCCAATCCCGCAAAGACCAATTTCACTGCCGCATCGAGAGTCATTCCATTCGAATAACTTTTCTCAAAATGCTCCATGGCCTCTTTTCTTCCCGCGCCGACGGCAACGGCCACATACTCTGCGAGCGCGCCCGAAGGTTCTGTTTCGAAAATGCGTGGACCCGTTTCATCCACGCCGCCAATGATGAAAGCAACCCCATAGGGGCGCATTCCTGCATATTGTGTAAAGACTTGCTTTTGGGAAGAGACATCCTTTGCGAGCGTTTCGATGTGAATGGGCTCATCGTAGTACATGATATTCTCTTGCGCCTTGGCACGCGCACCCTCAATGAGGCGGCGGGCATCCCCCACTAATCCTGCAGAGACTGCGGCGATGTGATCGTCGACTTTGAATAATTTTTCAATCGACTCGGGCAAAATCAACTTTGAAGAGACTTTTTTGTCCGCCCCAAAAACAACGCCATTCTTGTAGACTATGGCCGCGCCAGTAGTGCCTTGTGAGACAATCTTGGAGGCGTATTCCACCTGGTATAACCGCCCATCTGGTGAAAACATCGTGGCGGAACGATCATATGCTTGACTTTTTGCGGATTGCCCTGGATACATGGTGGATCACTTCCCTCGAAAAATATTGGACTGACACTAGCTGCCATCACGGCCAAATATAGCAGAAAGAACACTCATCTCCTTTAAAAAAAGGGCGTTTGGGTTAGGCAACGAACCGCTTATGTCGCACGCTTTCCCTCTACGATAATCACATCAAAGTCAATCCCCTCAGCCGCGCGCGATGCCTCAAAGTCCACCTTTGGAACTTTCTTGTAGGCTGCATTTCTGGAAAAATTGGACTCGTGGAGATAGACGTTATCCTCATCGAATCCCACCAACACTAAAGAATGCCCGCCATAATTGCCTTTGATGCGATAGAGCACATACATGTCGAGATTCACAATAATCAAATGACCTTTTCGGAGATGCCCCTCCAAATCCGCCATGCTGCATTTTTTTATCTCAAATAATTTTTTTTCCAACACATGATGGGTGGCGCTAATCATTACGGGCATGTCGGTTTTCTGGATTGCTTTCTCCGCAACATTGGGATATGCGCGACGGATGAATGATTCGCCTTCAAGGAAAGGAGCAATGTCCACGCTCGAATAATACTTTACATTCAACCCCAAACGATCCAGCGCACTCACGACTTGTGCGCCCCACGTCCAAAAATCATCTTTTCTTCCCGTGAGACGATCCAATTCATCGAGCGAAAAAGGTTTGTGCAGGAAATATTCCAATACCACGCGCATCGCCACTTGATAGCAGTGACCGGGATCGTTTTCCGGCATCGCATAGAAAGGAACATTCGGAATGAGCACGGCATCGGACGCATCATTTGCGGGAGGCATAACTAGCAAATGATTCCTTTAGGGTTTTAATCGTACCACTCGTTTGTAGCGTGCGCAGCATCGCGGGCTTTCCATCGAATTCCGCAAATAAAGTAAGTGCGGAAATAATGGCGTCCTTCGCATAGTGGGCACAACGCACCACCCCCATTCCCTGTGCAGAATCAAAATGAATGAAGCGGAAACGCATGAAAGGCATTCCGGCAACACCATAGCAATGCAATAAATGCCCGTGAAGGGATTGCTCCACGCGCGAAGGAGAAAGGTTTTCCATTCCCTCCACGCGAAGGTGAAATAAAATATATCGTTTCTTCCCGCGCAACGAAAGAGGAATCGTCGCCACATTCTTCTTGGCATTCTTGCGTGGAACTTGGGGCTGCATATTAGTAGCGCTCCGCATCATTTTCAGCCCCATCCACGTCCACAAATGAAACATCCTTTTCCGCAGCGAATGCGAGTTGGAGGTGATGAAATAATTTTTCGTCTTCCAAATATGCACGCAACGCAATCCATTCTGCCTCGTGCAATATTTCTTCAGCGGTGCGCGCGAAACTCGCAATGGAATAAGGAATTGCATAATGCGAAAGCAAGCGCGCAAGTTTTTGGAATTCCTCCAGCGCACGAGGCTTTTGAGAATAAAGGGATTCTTGTAAATCATTCAACGCAAACACCACGTGCAATCCCCGCTGTTTCGCCACGGACATCCACGCGACATCAATGGTTGTTTTGTTGCGCAGCGGATTCACGAGCACAAATTTCACCCCAGACAATTTCAGCACATCAAATGCGCCCTGCATCGAATGCACTTCCACTAGCGCAGGGATCTTTGCGCTCGCGCAGCGCTGTAATTCGGCCTTATCCGAGTAGGGAAGAAAAACAATAGAAGTGTGATCCGAGAACGAAAGCGCATGCGATTGAGCCGCTTTCGCATCCGGAAAAAGAACCCCGAGCGCGTTGCGAGTAGTTGAGGGAGAATGCGCGCCCAGCGCAGAAGAGAAAACAAAATCATTCCATGGAACCAAAGCCGGCATGCACTAATGAGAAGGGCAAGGAGTTATTATTTCCGCCTATCTCTTCGTTGCATCGAAGGAGGCTTTCCGCGCTTGAGCATGTGCTCATACAATCGCCGCTCCGAAAAAGCCCCCTTCTTCAACTGGAATTCCTTTAGCGCACGATCAGTGAAGTGATATTTTCCCTTATCGAACCGCAACAACTCTGCAGTCAACCAACGAACAATCAGCCCATTCAATATCGGCCTGTTATGATTCTCCACGAGCGGAAGCACGTGTGGATTCTTACGCGCCAGTGATTTTCCGCTCGGAGTAAGATACAATAATCCACCCGTGCCAAATACGATCATTCCCAGCTCCTGCAAGTGGCGTGCCAATGCGTCGCCTTGCAACTGCGAAGGAGGAACTGAACCCATACCAAATAAAATAATTCAGAAAATAAAAAATAAATGGAATAAGAAAACATTTTCCCGCTCACTTTCCGACTTTACGTCTCCTTTTGGGAACGACAGGAGGTTTTGGGAGGGACCATTCGCTTTTCCTTGCACGACCACGACTGATTTTTGCGGCCGCGAGGATTTTTTTCAAATCATGCGCTTGTTCACGGAGGATAATATTTTGCTCGTGCAAGAGCGCGGCCACGGTTTTGGAATGAGAAGGGTTAGCCTCTAGCGCTTTCTTCCCTTTTGGGGTTAGCACGTACTCCCCATTCACTTGCTTAACCAATCCAAAATGAATCAAATCTTTGAAAAGAGAAAAATCAATTGGCGGTCCCGTCATGCTTCAAAGAAAACGCACGAGAATATATTGCTTACCCTAAAATGTGCAACGAAAGAAAAAGAAAAAAAGAACGCAAGGAAAGGATTACTTTCCCTTGCGGTTGTGCGCGCGCAACGAAGGACGGATCTTTTCCGTTCCGCGAGCGCCAACAGGATTGTGCAATCCGCGAGAGCGTTGTCCTGCGGAAGTCTTTCCCTTGAAAACGCGACCGTGGTGCTTGTTGGAACCAATCCAGTTCAAGCTCTTGTCCGCCATAATGGAAGGGTGCTTGGGATCAACTAAAATGACCTCAAAGTATTTGTTCTTCCCATCTTGTCCAACGAAGTAGGAATTCAGCACTTCCATGTTGGGAAAACGCTTATTGGCGCGCTCTTCGGCCATGGGCTGAATGCCTTTCTTGCGGGTAATCTTATTCACACCCATACGCTTGGGCTTGCGCGCACGATTGGGGCGCAACACTAAACCGCCACCGCGGCGGATGCGCACTCTAGCGACAATAATTCCTTGCTTGGCCTTGTATCCCAACGACTTGGCGCGGGGAATGTTGGTCGGTCCCTCAAGTGCCACAACGGCTTGGGGCTCGCGGCGGAAATCCATCAAGCGCTCGCGGTTGAGCTTGGAGTAATCCACTCCATCGACGGTCTTGCCGGAAATCTCATTGAAAATGGTTTGCTGGATGGCGTTCTTCATGGACATAAAAAGGCCTCAATACCATCAAAACGCCTCGGAAACGCTTTTAAATGGAGGCTCCAACTCTGCGTTCTGCACTTTCCGCGAGGAAAGTAAGCCCCATTAAAAGGCTAATTTGGCCCTTTCTCCCTATGCAATGCCAGCGCTGCGCCAAAGAAGCCATTATCAGCCTTGCCTACGGACCCCACCACTTCTGCCAGGAGCACTTCGAGTACTTCTTTGAGAAGCGCGTACGCAATGTCACGCGCATCCATGAGTTCTTCGAAGAAGGAGAAAAGATCGCAATCGCAGTAAGTGGGGGAAAAGACTCCGTTGTCACACTCAACCTCATCCGCCAAATCATGCCCCGGCACGAGATTGTGGGGATTTCCATCGATGAGGGCATTCAAGGATATCGCAACAAGGCCATCGATGAAGCCATCAAAAATTATAACGCATTGGACATCGACTACAAAATAATCAAATACGAAAAAGAAATAGGTAATTCCATGCAAGAAATCGTACAAAAAACCCACATGCAAGGATGGAAAGAAAACTCGTGCACGTTTTGTGGAGTGTTCCGAAGAAAATATATCAACCAAGCTGCGCTCGAAATGGGAGCCGACAAATTAGTGACGGGACACAATCTCGACGATGAAGTGCAGAGTATCTGCATGAATTTTTTTACAGATAACTTGGAACGACTCGCGCGATTAGGTCCGCGAATCCAAATGGAACGCATCCCTGGATTCGTGCCGCGCGTCAAACCACTGTATACGAGCCCAGAAGAAGAAGTAGAATTATTTGCGCAATTGAAAAATTATCCCCACTACAACGACACGTGCTGCCCCTTCTCACACGGAGCCGATCGCAATATTTATCGCATGATGATTGATATGATGGAAGCAAAAAAACCAGGGACAAAGAATGGAATCATCCGCTCTTTTTTGAATTTGAAACCCCACTTGCAAAATATCCCCGCACAAGGAAAGTTCCAACCCTGCACGCAGTGTGGTGACTTGACTTCGCAAAAAATCTGCCAAGCATGCGTGTTCGAGACACGCATCAAAGAAGTAGGAAAACTACCCCAATTAATGACACCCCAACAAATCAATGCCATGGCCAAAGAAACAACTTCTGCAGGACTGCCCATGTACACCGAGTGAGCATCATTCCGCAGGCAAAGGGAATGGCATTAAATGCGTTTTCTTTGGGAAAATAGTCATACCAATAAAGTTCCTGGGCCCGTTGTCTATCGGCTAGGATGCCACCTTGACATGGTGGAGGGGGCAGTTCGACTCTGCCCGGGCCTATTCCAGCACTATTTTTTGCAGGCCACACACTTATATTCCGCCCCGCCGTGCTTTGCGGCATGCAGGCTTCGCAATGGGTCATAATTGGAATAGTCCTCCTGGGAATGAGCTTTCTCATTGGAAGCGCATTCGGGCAAGCAGGGGCATTCAGCGCGGCACAGCCCAATCACCCCCTCCAACAAATCAGGAGCATTCCAAATGGAGGGAGCGTGGACGCGGATGGGGATGGAGTTATTGATGTGGCACAAGGCATTGTTGTGAGCGTGAATACTTCCTCGTTCGCCGGAAGTGGACAAGCCGACTGCGGCGCAGGAACAGCCATATCTGGTGGATGTGATTGTCAAGGAAAAAGCATCACGCAGAATACTCCCCAACTCAATGGCAATCAACCCAAAGGATGGCTATGCACCTGCGAAGGTGGATCAGATGGAGAAGTTAACGCCATCTGCACAAGCTAAGAAAAAACTACTTTTTTGAAATAGGAGCGGGAGCAGAAGGCTTCCCCGCGGACTGCATTTGTTGGATTGTTTGCGCGAGCTGCTGAATAATCTCGTCCAATTTCGCCAGACGAGAATCAACCAAATTAATTTTGGCATCCGCTTTCGCATCAAATTCAGTCATGCGCTGACGAAAAACTTTTGTCTCGTCCTGGCGCTCCATATTGGCTTGCTTCAGCGTGGAGAGGAATTGTTCCTTGAAGATATCCATGTTGTCCTTGAGCGCCTGCACCTCAATCGATTTCTGGGTCATCTCACTGCGCATGCGCGAGAGGTCATCCATCCCCTCTTTCACGCGCGCATTCAATTCCTTTTCTTTGGCGTTGATGAGGGAAGCCATCTTGTTGTCAATGGTGGAATCCAAGAACTGCAATTTTTTCTGCGCAAGAGAATCCAAAGACTCCTTCGCCGCCTCCGCATCTGAAACCAAACGAGAAAGATTCTGTTGGCGCTCCAATAATTCCGCTTTCATCGACTGGATCTGGGGAAGCTGTTGATTCACTTCCGCCATGATTTCGCGCTCCTTGGAGTCGATGTAGCCCTCAATCTTGCTCTCCACCAACTTATTCACCTGCGCCATGCGCGCATCAAGGTTTTGACTCGCTTGGAGGTTGTACTCATCAATGGTCTTCTTCTGCTGGAGCGCAAAGCCCTCCAAGGAGGCACGAGCGCTATTCAGCTCTCCCACAATCTCTTGCACGGACTTGGCCTTGTCCTCCATGTCCCTCTTCATGCGCTCCACTTCAGAGTCCAAGTACTGCAAGAGCGTGCGCTGCTTCTGCTCGATGACCTTTTGGATGCGCGCCTCCATTTCCTTGGAAGAAAACTCCGATTGCACGCGAGAAATCTGGGAATCAATACTCCTATTCAACTCCTCAATGCGCTGGCGCACCTGCTCGGGAGAGAGTTGCGTTTCTAGCTGACGCAATTCAAGAATCTCATTCTGTATTTGCCCACGCAAATCCTTCACACGCGATTCCAGAATCTGATTGGCCTGCTGCTCGACTTGCTGTGCGAGACCAGCGGCAATCCTCTCCTCCAATTGCAATGTCTGCGTGGCCTTCATTTCGGCTTGGGAAAGACGAGACTCGGAGGACTGCAATAACTCGTTTACTTGTACTTGCATCTGATCCAGTTTACGCGCCACGTCATCGCTCAATGTACGACGGAATTGATCCAAGGAAGCCGTTTTAGTTGTCAAATCCGACATCAAATCCGTCATGATAAAACGCTGCCCCTTGATGCGCTGCAGATCCTCCTGCGTGGCGAGGTTGAGGCGCTTAATCTCTTCAATTTTTTGGGAAAGCGCATCGTCGATTTGTTTTACCTTCGCCCCCATCTCGGCATCCACTTTTGCCAGCGTGAGATCGCGCTGGGATTCAAACAAAATCTCAATTTTCTTCTCCTGGATTGCCGCTTTCTGCGCAACCTTGGAGTCAATCACCGCATCGATTTCGCGCTTCAGCGCATCCATTTGGGAGAGCTTGGCATCCACCGTGGCAATAATTCCTTTCTCCCAGAGTTTCTCTAGTGAATCACTGGGCTGTGGCCCAGAGATCACCACGGGAGTGGGTTTTGGTGCAGGCGTTGAAGCCACGGGCGGAACCATCGTAAACGAAGAAGGCATGGGAGGATTAGGAATTTGAACAGGGGGAATTTGCCCCGTCGCTTCGAGATAGAGGCGCTCAGCCTCGGCGGAAGAAATACCAATCTGCGCAAGCTCTTGCACGAGCTCTTGCTTGCTCAACCCAAGCGAAAGCAGTTTCTTGACATCCTCCAAAACAATGGCATTCGAGGGCATAAACGCATACAGAGCAAAATTGGGCAATAAAAACCAAGCATGCCCGTACCGAAAAAAACTCATTTAAAAGACTGTTTTTTCGGCCAGTTTCGGCTGGCCGCAGCGAGGAAGGGCATTGCTTTCGGCAATACCCCTTAAACCTTTCTCATTGTTTTTCAATATAACAGAGTTCATTCAAGCAACTCTACGAAACTAATGCTGGGCGTCTGGCGCAATGGTAGCGCGCTTCCATGGCATGGAAGAGGTTTGGGGTTCAAGTCCCCAGACGTCCATCGCCGCTTCCGAGCGGCGGGATCGGAATCCAGGTTCCATTGTGATGAAACCTGTCCACTTTTGATGAACCTTTTCGTAAAAGGTTCAGGTATTGCAACGCAATACCTCGCCAGTATTCTTTTGACTCCGAATTACTTTTCTTTTACTAAAAAAAAGGAACCCGTTGCGAGTCCCAAATGTCCACTGTTTTTATTATTTCAAAACGCATAATTGGCTTGCTAAAAAAAGAAAAAAAATGATAGATTGAAAGTCAAATTAAGTTCCACGCAGCCGGGCTAAAACGACTACGGAGAAATCAATAGGATGTTGTCGCCGCGCAGGATGACTTTCCCATACTTTGTTTTGGGTTCGCCATTTTCCATACTCTCGGCGTTCTCCAACACAATGTTCATGTGCACGTCGAATGCCTTCAAGGTTCCGCGCATCTGGATCTTGTCCTTCAACTCGACTAAAACGGTCTTGTTCACCGAATCCGAAAGCAAATCAAAGGGACGAGAGTTCTGAGTGGAGTTTTGTTGCATAATGAATACCTCTGCATGGCATTTTATTATAAACGAAATGCCAAATCAGCGCATTTTGACGGGATTATGGTTTTGCTCCACGACCCCAGAGCAAACGAGAAAAGAAACCCATAATACCAGAAAGGAAGCCCCCGCCCTTTGCATGAGGCTCCTCCGCTGCCACGGGCAAACCCGCCAAGCGTGCCGCCAAGCGCTGGATCTCAATCGCGGCCTTGGATTGGGGATTACGCAACATCAAGGGAAGGACTTTCTCGTGCTGGAAGGAAGCACGCATCTCATCATCAAACGGAATCGCCGCATAGACGGGGAGCTCCATCATGCGCGAGACCTCATCCTTGGTGATTTCAAATTTCTCATTGCGCACCATGTTCATGACCACGCCCAAGGATTTGTTTCCCAGGCGCTGTGAAACGATTTTTGTTTTGAGCACGTCCGCAATCGAAGGAGAATCCGGCATCGCAATAAGAAGAGATTCTTCCGTCGCCGCGATGGAAGCAAGAACCGTCTTTTCAATCCCGGCAGGACCATCCAAAATCACAAAATCAAACTTGTGCTGAATGGATTTGATTACGGTCGCGAGGCGGTCTGGATCCACGCGCCTATAATTTTCCAAACTCAATCCACTTGGGATTAATTTGATCCCAGCTGGGCCATCATAAATCGCATCCTGCACCGCAGCTTCACCGAGTAGCACATCGTGCAGCGTGATGGGGGAAGACTGCATGCCCAGCATCAAGGAAAGGTTGGCCATTGCAATATCCGCATCCACTAAACAAACGGAAACCCCGCGCTTGGCGAGCGCAATTCCGAGATTGGCGCAGATGCTCGTCTTTCCCACGCCGCCTTTACCCGAAACAATTGCAATCGTACGACCCATAAGCTCAACTCAATACCAAAGGACTGCCTCAAAGACTCTTAAATGTAAGGCTTAGGCCAGCCGGAATGAAACAATCATTCCCCATGCGCTTTCAAGAAAGACTCCACTTCCTTCGCGAGCGCGCGCAGCTCGATAGTGGTGAGGTCGGCGCCGGCGCGGATGATGTAGACCTTTGCGTTGTAGGGGAAGACCATGAACCAGTTGTCCTTGTCCTTGATCAAAACCGTCTCGGATTCGGGAAGCTCGTTCTTGATGTAATTGAATAACGCGCTGCCAATGAGTGCCTCGGAAAAATCATTCTCATCCGTGGAGATCACAATACTTCCATTGGGAGAGCAGATGCAAATCGAATCAACTAAATGTTTTTTCTTCATGCCTTGAATCAAATCCTGCAATGAAGACGTGTTCAATTCCCATTTATGACGCGCCAAAAAATTATTCAATAAGTCCATCTGGTCATGGGGAGGAGAATCATTCTCCACATCCAATACCTTGCGCGTGACTTTGCGCAACAACGAGGAAACATTGCGTAGCACCATCATCCATTCCCCCTAGCGCACCTGATCAATCCCTGCGAGACCGAATTTCTTGAACAGGCTTTCTTTTGAATCAACTGCCGCCATTCCCTCTACCGAAGTGCGAGGCAACAGCGTGGAGTCGAACGCATCCTTTACCATTCCACGAAATTGACCGCGGATAATGGGTTTTGATAATTTTAGTTTCGCATTGAACGCCGTAATCAAATCCACCTGCTGCGTGGACAACTCCACAATATCCAGCATCCCCGCTTCCGCTGCAAAGGCATTCCCAATCAACGAAAGAGATGCATCCCCTGAAACGGATTGATTGGAATAATGCAACTCATAGGTGGCACCAATTGCCTGGCCTGCACGAAAAACCAACGCACACTCATCGATGCTCTGCCCATTGAATAGTGTTTCAATCACATACCCCGAAAAGTTCTGCTGAGAAAGATTGTCCAACTCCGTCTTGGGATCCCACTGCTTAGGGGTCTTGCCGGAAAGGCGCAATGTGCCAAGGGGAAAGTTCATCGGATCACGGAAAATGGCTTAACGCAAGGAGAACGATTCAGGCATTATTAAGCATTGAGCATAAACCTGGGCGAAAGTGGGAAGGAGGCAATCCCGCAAGGAAACGGTCAGCCTTAAAAGGCGAGCGATGGAGGAATTCCGTATTATTGGCTGAATGGCTGGAAAAAGGAGCGTTTGAGTATGGAAATTAAATTCACAAAAACCGGACAACTACGCGAAGGCGGCTATGTCATGGTGGATGGATTCGTCTGCCAGATTAAGTCCATCGAAAAATCAAAACCCGGAAAACACGGAAGCGCAAAGGCAAGAATTACCGCCACCGGCGTATTCGATAACCAAAAGCGCACGCTCATGCAACCCACCTCTGCCGATGCCGAAGTGCCCATGGTGGAAAGAGGAAATGCACAGGTTGTCGCCGTCATGGGAGGACAATTGCAGATTATGGATGTCGCATCCTATGAGACATTCAATGTCGCCAAGCCCGCCGACATGAAAGACTTGAAGTCCGGAGACGAAGTCGAATACCTCCGCGCCGAGACCCAATTCCGCATTCTCAGAAAGAAGAACGCATAAGCAAGTAACTACTAATTGGGAGGGAAACCTCCCATTCCTTTTTCTATTCCCATTTTTACCCAACCTTA
>CAYZNV010000004.1:21870-32692 GCA_964480125.1 uncultured archaeon | reverse complement strand
AATTGGGAGGGAAACCTCCCATTCCTTTTTCTATTCCCATTTTTACCCAACCTTAATAAAGGAAAAATGGGTTTTTGCCGCATGCAGAGCCGGTTTCAGCACTCTATTGGCATTATCGCGCTCATCATGGGGATTTTGATTTTTTCCAGTTACTCGTTTGCACAAGTCACTCCCACCCTGCGCTGCGGAGAAAGCCAGGGACTAGGAATTTATGTTGCACCATTCACGGGATTAATCAACATCCTCGGGGCCGGAGGAACGGGCAGCGCAACGGTGAATGGAATATCCAGCGTGCGCACCATGACCAATGGGCACGCAGAAGATGCATCCACGCAAACAGCCTACAACTCCGCCAATGGTGGAGTGGAGTTGGGATGCAAATTAGAGAACGCCTCTGCAGGGGTCATGCTCACCAATGACGGAAGCGGAACCACCACTACGGTGCTGCGCCTTTCTACTCCCACTAATGCGCACGCAGAGATTCCTTCTGCAGTCCCAACCAATTACTCTATTCCCATTCAACTCGGAGTCGTGGGAGGGGGAAGCATCCTCGTGAGAGAAGTTATTGGAGGAGGAAGTTGTAATACGGATGAAACACTCCTCGTGCGATTGTATAGCGGAACCAACGCCCACGCAGAGAGCCCAAACTTTGCACCGGCAAATTATATCACAGCCAACTCATACAGCATCTGCTTGAAATATTCCAGCGGAACCACTCCGGCAGGGATCACGGACATCGTGGCAACGGACATCGGCATTACTTCTTCTGCGCTGCAATTCCCCACGGGAACAAATACATTCAATTACACTCAAACAGCACCGGCCGGGACACCAACGCCCGTGTATATCGACGCATACATCAACAAGACTGCCCCCGCCAGCGCCAGCGGAACAGGAGCACAAGAATTGCTGTTGCTCTGTTTCAAGAACGAAAGCGTGTGCGATAGCATTGTTGCAAACTTCAACCACCCGGATTTCTACAAAACCACATTCGCTCCGCCGTTTCTCCCCAATAGTCTGCAAGGAATCCTCATGAATTCAGGAGGAACAGGACAACAACTCGCACTATTCTCCGCGCCCTATTCGGCAGGCATTCCACTCGCAGGAGTTTTCCCCTCCAACGTGTTCACGATTGACCTCCCATCCTGCCCTGCACTCGAAAGCATTCCAGCCGGAAGCTGCGGATTCCCCAACATGGGAATCAACCAATTACGCATTGCCAGCATCTCAGGGGTATTGGACACGGGAACATTCAGTGCATTCGGAAATACCTACACCGTTTTCCCCACCATGCCCAGCGGAGCATACACGATGCGCGTCATCTCAGTTACATACCCTGCATTCACCACCTACAATGGAACCCCCCACGCAGAAATCGATAGCACCACCACTCCACCCGCAGGAGTCACTCCAGTACTCAATGCGCTCACCAACAACGCCGATGCGGCAGAGATCATTGTTTCTCCTCCGGGCACGGGACCCAGCGCCATCATCCAGGATTTGGTAGAAAACCAAATCAATTTTCAGAATTTTGGCCCCGGAGGAAGTTCAGCAGCAATTGGATCCGCATACACTCCAACGATTGGAAGCATCGTCCGCACCGTGCCTGGAATCAACTCCCAGAATGTGGAAACGGTCAACGTGTATGTGTACTGCCGCCCCGACGACATGGCACTTGATCCCGCATTCGTGGGATATTATTCATCTAACGGAGCCGCGTGCAGCAGCATCAACGATGCCATGACGCTATTGCTCGCAGCCCAAGTACCAAACGCAAGCAACATCCTGTTCAACAACCTATTTCGTCGCGTAACATTCTATGGAGAAAATTATCCTACTAGCACTAACTTTAGCAGCACGTGGTCCACCACCTCATGCAATATGAATTATCCAGTATATGGCGCACTCTTCCCAGCCGCTAACAACAACTGGCTCGCATGCCCTACCCAGCCCGGGCCCCCAGCCATCATGAATGGAGCCCCCACATTTGGAACCGCATTTTATGGAGTCTCCATTCCATTAGACGGCAGCGTCCCTGCAGGAACATATCGTGTGCTCAGCGCCACATTTCCTGCAACCGCCACGATTGGAGGAACACTCTATAGCGAAGGACTACCAGCCACTCCAATCCCATTGCCACCAAACCCAATCCCAGTCCCGGCAGGAATGGCCAATAATTTCGCCGCAGCCACTTTCACCATCCTCCCAGCAGGAACTACTCCCACGACGTGCAATAACAACAATATCTGCGAACCCGCGCTAGGAGAAGATCCCGTTACGTGCCCCAATGATTGTAAAGTATCCACGCCCGGAGACGTGTATGTGCTCAAAGACATTTCACTCCCGCAACGCTACAAAGGAGAACAAGTTGATGTCACGCTCACCATCCAAAGCAAAAAAGCAATACCCAATTCCACACAAATCGAAATCAATGTCAAGGACAAGGATGGAAAGACACTCGCAGGATATCCCGACATCCGAACCATTGGATTCTCTGGCACGCTCAACGGAGGAGTCGAAAGCGTAACCCTTCCCACAATCGCGCTCGAAGCTGCAGCTTCTCCGCCGAATATCACATTCAAAGCAGGGGAAACCTACACATTATATGCGCGCGTAAAGCCATATGATGATTTGAGCAATAATTCTCCAAGCGTCACATTCGATGAATCCGTTTTAGCCAATAATTCGGCATTCAAGACATTCACCGTGCCCGAAGCCCCACAGACATTCTCCATTCCTGACCAGCCATGGTGGATGAGCATTCTTTTGGTTGCAGGACTACTCGGCTGGATGTTCGTGGCGAGCAAGAAGAAATAAACAAACCAGCAAAAAATAAACAACACAACCAAAAAAAAAAGAGAAAAAAATCAATTTGATGTTTTTGGAATTTCTTTCTTAGCGAATAATACCGCTCCCTTCTGAGTAAGCTTTCCATCCAACGCTTGAGGAGACTTCAGCTTTGCAAACGCAGGAGAGTCAAACCCAAACTGCGCGCACAGCTTCTCATTCGCCAGCGGTAGCACGGGAGCGATGAGGATGGAAACAATACGCAATAACTCCACTTCCGTGCGCAACAACTGTTCCACTTCCGCGCGTTTATTCTCCTTCATCTTCTTCCAGGGTTCCTGCTCGGCAATGGATTTGTTTCCAAGAGAAATAATCTCCCACGTGCGATGCAATGCCTCTTGCGGAGAATGAGAAAGATACGCATGATAGGCTTTTGCGGCGAGCTCTTGCGCTTGCGTGAGAATAGAATCATCCAATGGGGCTTTGGGAATCATCCCCGCGTTGTATTTCTCAATCATCGAAAGCACGCGATACGCGAGATTACCAAAGCTATCCGCGAGATCCGCATTCGTGCGCTCGATGAGGTTGGGAATGCTAAACGAAAGATCATTTCCAATCGGGGTTTCTTTCATCAAGTAATAGCGAATGGACTCAACCCCATACTCTGGAATGATCTGCACGGGATCAATGACATTGCCGAGGGACTTGGACATCTTCTCTCCTTTCGCATCATTCACAAACCCATGCACAAACACTTGTTTAGGCAACTCCACTCCTATTGAAAGAAGCATAGCCGGCCAGAGCAAGGAATGAAAGCGATTGATATCCATCCCAATCACATGCATGTCTGCAGGCCAGCGATGGGTGTAGGTTGAAGAAGGATAACCGCACGCCGTGAGATAGTTCACCAACGCATCCCCCCACACATAAATGGTATGCGCAGGGTTAATGGGAGAAGGAATTCCCCACGCAATCTTTTGTCGCGTAAAAGAAACATCATGCAAGCCTTTTCCCAGAAACTCACGCATCTCATTCTTTCGAAACGCAGGAAAGACATTCGTTTGAGAGGAATCAAACCACTGCTCTAATTGGGATTGATACTTACTCCACTTGAAAAAATAACTCTCTTCCTTTACTTTATGCACGGGCTTCTTGCAATGCACATTGGGGCAAACCTTTGTGCCATTCGGACCCTCTACTAATTCTTTTTCCGTCCAATAGGTCTCATCCGAAACACAATACCAGCCCTCATATTCCCCAAGATAAATATCCCCGGCATTCACCATTTGCTGAAAGGCATGCTGCGCGGTCTTGATGTGATCCTCATCCGTGGTGCGAATGAAACGATCATAGGAAATCAAACCCACATCCATAAAATTTTGAAAAACAGGAAACATCTGATCCACATACTGCTGAGGAGAGAGATTGGCTTTCTTTGCAGACTCTTGGATCTTCTCCCCGTGCTCATCCATTCCCACCAAAAAAAAGACATTCTCTCCATTCAAGCGATGCACGCGCGCAAGCACGTCCGCGATTGTCTTCTCATACAAGTGACCCATGTGCAAATTCGCATTGGGGTAGTCAATGGCACAGGTGATGAAGAAATCCTTGGGCATAGAAGAAGAGGATTGGAAAGGTTATTTTAATTCCACCATTAGTTCAGAATCCAAACACCACATCACTAAGTATGCCATTGCCGTAAAGGTTAGCGGTTTTCCCCAAAAACCACTCATTCTCGATACGTGGCAGGCCGTGCGCCTTAGCACAGCAGACATACGCAAGTAACCCCAAACTCCCAATACGTGGCCTGTTTCGGCAGGCCGCCTCGAAAATGGGTATCGCGCTGCGACACCTAATAAGCGGTACACAAACTGATTAGCCGTTCCCTGAAGTTAGAGTCAATTCTTCAAAAGCCTCAATGAGGAGATTGGCATTACGCCTGGGAAACGGCTTTATACTTACAAAGCAAACATCATCCAGCGAGCCGATCCCCATGGACTTTGAATCAGCCGAACCACGAGAATACTCCCCACAAGGGCAAACCGCAGAAATTAGTATCGGCGCCGTCCAAGGAAAAGGGGAGGCCAATCCCTTCATCCCCAAATTCGAAGAATTTTATAATACCCATTACAAAAAACAAATAGAAAAACTGGTGCGAGAATACCCACAGAAACGATCGCTTGAGATTAGCTTCAAAGACCTTGAGAACTTTGACTTCCAGCTCGCGGACGAGCTCATCGAACACCCCGATCTTATCCTTGAAGGCGCACGCTTAGCAGCACAACACATTGATGTGCCCGCGCTGGAGATTGAAAAGTTCGCGCCCAATATCCGCATTCTCAATCTCCCCATGGATCGACAACCATTAGTGCGAGATGTTTCCTCCAAGCACTTGGGAAAATTATTCTGCGTTGAAGGGGTTATTCGCCAACTCACGGATGTGCTGCCAAAACTCAAACAAGCCACATGGAGATGCAAGCGATGCGGCAACACCTATGTGATTGAGCAAGTCGGACATCAACAAAAGCTCCCGGGATTGTGCAGCTGCAAGCACAAAGACTTTGAACTCATTCCCGAAGAAAGCGCATTCGTGGATTATCAAAAAATACAAATCCAAGAACCACTGGAAATGCTCAAGGGAAGCGAGCAGGCAGTGAATTTGGACATTTACATTGATGATGATTTTGTCAATCGCGTGGCGCCAGGAGATAGAACGCGCATCTCGGGAATATTGCGCCTCTACCCACCATCCAAGGACAAAAAGAACGTGTACAATCGCTACTTAGAAGCCAACCACATCGAAGAAACAGAAAAAGAATTCGAAGACGTCAATGTATCCGAAGAAGAACAAGCCAAAATCAAAGAACTCGCAGCCAATCCCAAAATATATGAGTTATTGGTACAGAGTATCGCCCCCAATATTTATGGACATGAAATAACCAAGGAAGCCATTTCATTGCAATTATTCGGAGGAGTCAAGAAAGCACTTCCAGGAGGAACGAACATCCGAGGGAATGTGCACGTGCTCTTAGTGGGAGACCCTGGAACGGCTAAATCACAACTGCTCATGGCAGCCGATCGAATCGCACCCAAATCCGTTTATGTCGCGGGAAAGACCTCAAGTGGAGTGGGACTCACCGCATCTGCAGTAAAAGACGACTTCGGCGAAGGCGGATGGACGCTCAAAGCCGGAGCACTCGTACTCGCATCCGGCGGAATGGTCATGGTGGATGAATTCGATAAGATGGAAGCCGAAGACCGCTCCGCGATGCACGAAGCCATGGAACAAGGAAAAATATCCGTCGCGAAAGCCGGACTCGTCACGCGATTCAAAACCGACACCTCCGTTCTCGCCGCAGCCAATCCAAAACACTCGCGCTTTGACACCTACAAACCCTTCTTCGAACAAGTGGACTTGCCTGCATCGCTCATTTCGCGCTTCGATTTATTCTTCATGATCCGCGACACGCTCGACAAGAAGAAAGATGAAGCCATTGCATCCCACATCCTACAATCCCACCGCGCAGGGCAACAATTATTGCAACACGCGCGAGGAAGAATCATCCCCGCAGATGAGTTGCAAGCCATCGAAAAGAAAATCACCCCCGCCATTGATACCGAATTACTCAGCAAATTCATTTCCTACGCGCGCCAGAATGTATTCCCCATCCTTACCGCAGAAGCCATGCAAATGATCCAGGACTTTTACGTGAATTTGCGTGACTCGGGAAGACAAACCGGAAGTTATGCCGCCACGCACAGACAATTAGAAGGACTCGTGCGACTCGCAGAGGCCAGCGCAAGAATCAGATTAAGCGATTTCGTACAACAAGAAGACGCCGAAAGAAGCATCCGATTGGTACGCTCCTCATTAGAAGATGTCGTGAAAGACCCCACCACGGGAAAGATCGACATCGACATCGTTACGACAGGAACCACTTCCTCCACGCGCGACCACATGAGACAAATCGAAGAAATTGTGCGCAGCAAAGGAAAGGAAATGGACAAGGTGCCTGTGGATGATGTGATTGGAGAAGCCATCTCGCGAGGAATTGATGAGAATAAGGCGCGCGAGATTATCTCCAAACTCAAAAAGAGCGGAGAAATCTACGAGCCAAGCCACGGATTCTTGAAGGGAGCGTAATTATTTGGGTTGGAAAAAACCATCTTTGTAATGATATCCTGCTGCAGCCGTGCGATGGATAATGAGACCATCCTTGCGACACTGCTCCAAATAAGCAATAAAATCAGTAAAAACTTTTACAAGCCCATCTATATTTTGGACAGGTATTTTTCCATTGGGATTAGTCTTGTTGAGCTCAAATATTTTTTTGTTAAAAGCATCAAATCGACGTATCATCGCCTCACACTTTTCTGCATCGGCTAATAATGATTTCTTATAACGCCAGCTCCAATATCCGATTACCTTTCCATGTTCATTCACTACTGCCACGTGCGCCGTGCGAACAGAAGAAGTACGGGCTTGCTCCAATGCCGCACGCGCATCCTGAGGAGAAGGATTACTATAGAGATAATTATTCACGCGATTGACAAAGGGATCCACACTCAACTTAATTGGGTGCGTATGCAACGAGGAACGATCACCCGGACGAGGGTGCTCAGAATATGTTTCTTTGCGCGCCCCATCCATTCCCGCCTCGCGTAATTTCCTTGGGCCTGATTTATACCAAAAAATTTCTTTTTCTTTCACGCTGGGGTGGTTTTCAATCGTACTCTTCACCGTGCGCGTTTCACGGGTGGGCACGCGACTCTTGAAATGACCAAACAACCCCCATCCCGCCGCTCCTACTGCAGCCGCAGCTAGCACCCATAATGCCTTGCGGCGAGTCATTCCACGCTTTGCTTGTGGTGCCGCAGGCAGAGAAGATGTAGAAGTACGGCGACTATTCCTACCCATATTGTGCAGATTCACAGCCCCTGCATTAAAAAGCCTTCAACCCTTCCATCTAGCCATGAGCAAGGCCGCTAATCATTCCCTATTCCTCCAACTGCTAGGATTCTTCCTGATTGTGCAGTTAGTCGGATTGTATGTGGGATTCCAACTATACCAAGCGGACGTGCAACCCATCATCATCACGGAAAATCCCGATGACATCGCTAATTCATTCGGGTTGTTAGGGTATGTGTTGTTGGGGACCATCATCATCTTACTCGCGATTAAATTTTTGCCCGACAATGTGTTGTACTGGGTATTCAAAGGAGTAGAAGCACTCGCGGTTTTCTCCACCGCGCTGATTGTGTTCTTCTCATTCGTGCCAGAGGCATTCGCTATTTTACTGGCAGTCATATTAGTCACCATCCGCATATTTGCGCCGCAATACTTGATATGGAGAAATATTTCATCCATTGTTGCAACGATTGGAGCAGGGAGTTTGATTGGTGTCAGCGCAGGAGTGCTTCCAGTGATTGTATTCCTCGTGCTGCTGGCGATTTATGATTACATTGCCGTATTCAAAACCAAGCACATGGTCACAATGGCCAAAGCCGTTGCCAAAAAAAATCTCGCATTCACGTTTGCATTGCCAACCAAAGAACACCAATTCGAATTAGGAACGGGAGACTTGGTCATGCCGCTCGTGCTCTCCGTAGCCGTCATGAAACAAGCACTCATCACGGGACTGGAATGGCCCGTTGCCGTTATTCCAAGCCTTGCCATTCTCGTCGCGAGCTTCGCCGGTTTATGGCTCACACTCGATTATGGGAATAAGCACATCGGAAAAGCATTGCCCGCACTCCCATTGCAAGTCGCGCTAATGGTATTGATGTACGGGGTGTTAGCTGCAACAGGAATATTTCGCTAACTTATTTCTAATTACGCCGCGTGCACAAATAATTGCACAATCGTCGTGAAGCCCCATAACGCCGCGTACGCCAAAACAGTAAAACGAAGCATCTTTCCTGCAGTTGCAGCGAGAAAGAAATTGGGCAATGGAAATTTTGCCAATCCTGCCGCCACACCAATCACGTCAAAAGGAAAAGGAACACTCGCGAGGATGAAGATAGTGGCAGTGCCCTTCCATGTGTGAGCAGAAAGCATCTTCTGCACACGATGCATAATTCCCGTTTCCTTCGCCGAAAAGTGTTGTACTAAGTTTCTTCCCTGTGAGCCAACAAAATAACCCGTTAACTCTCCTAATCCCGCCCCTAATCCGGCCACTATTCCTAGCAACAAAGGAGGATAGACTTGTGCCGCGGCCAAACCAATGACGGCAAGCTCCACAATGGGAACCACAATGAAAACGGTCGCATTCACAATAATCGAAGCAACCAACAGCCCAGGAAGACCAAATTGATAGGCCAAACCCGAAATGGCCGCAAGGATATCCATACCTTTTTAGGAATCAAACATCATTAATAAACGCGTATGAGCTCGCGATAACGTGCATTATTTGTGTTCGCTCCCTCTACGTATGCCAGCACTCCCCTCCATGGAAAATGGGCATTTATGCATGGAACCCTAAAGCAAACCACGCAGCAGGGAAATGAGCACCGCGTGTGGGTGGAAGATGCAAAAGGACAATGGGAAGGATATCTTTACGCGTTATCACAACCCCTCAACGAAGGACAAACCGTGCGGGGATATGGACAATTGAAAGTACAACCCGATGGCAGCTGCAAAATCGCACTGCAATGGATCAAATCCATCCAAGAAAATGAAAAACAATACATCGAAAAACAAACCCACGCACAGTGGCAGCAGCTCGTGCACGAATTTCCACAACTTCCATTACTGCAACCCTTCACGCAAAAACCCATTCTCGTGCAAGAAAAAACAATTCCAAAAGCACCCATTCCGCAACAAGAAGAATTCATCCCCGCGAGCGAATTACATGTCGAACAGGATTATGTCTGATTCATTTTTTAGGAAGTGACCTCATGCAACTATCCCAAGAGGAAAAGAAAATTCTCCAGTCAATACTGGTTGCATCCGAGAATGATCCTGCAAAACCAGAATTTCCGCCTGAAAAACCCCAATTCCCTGCTACTCCTACCTATCGCATCCACGTGCCTGGATTCACCAATGTCTGGATTAAGGACGAAAGCACCAATCCAACTGGCACTCATAAAGATCGTATGGCATGGGAAATCGTCGTCACGTACAAGGATTTCCTGCAAACAAAGGAGCGCAGCACCCATCAAAGCAAGTTGCCGCAAATGAGCATTATTTCATCCGGCAGCGCAGCAATCGCCATCCAGCACCGACTCAATCAGTACCATCTACCTCCACTCAAGGTACTTGTAGACACCAAAATTGGAAAAAATATTCTCACCACCATGAAAAAAATAGGGTGCCAAATCTACACTGAAAATCTATCCAAAAAACAATTAGAGTGGAAAGAAATCCTCGCGCTAACAGAAAACCAAGATGGATTTGATATCACATCCAACGAAGCCCTTGACCCCACCACCCGATTCTATGACTGGATGAGCTACGAAATCATCAATTCCTCTCCCGACTACTGTTTCATCCCATTCGGAACCGGAAACCTCTACGAGAATATCCTCAACATCAATAAGCGCGAAATCAAAACCGAAAATCATGACCCGCGATTCGATGGAAACCCTGAAAAGTTAAGGCGATGTAATTTCTTTGGAGCCACGACTAACAACCCAGAAAGCAAGGCATCAAAACTCTACTCCCCCCACCTCCCATTTGCCCATTATGACGAACAGTGGATACGGTTTTACAAAACAGCAGGATATTGTGGCGAACAGTCAAGTGTCAGAATCGTCGAAGAAAAAAATATCGATCAAGCGATGGAACTTGCCAAAAAACAAAAAATCCAATGCGAGCCATCTGGGATCGCAGGTCTCGCGCTGCTTCTCCAAATGCGCGAGAGTATCCCTAGCAACAAGAAAATTCTCGTCGTCAATACCGGAAAAACAAAGTACTGAAAGCAACCCACCGGGTACCGCGCAGCGGTATTCGCTCTCGCAGTGGCCAGCCGAAACTGGCCATGAACCTTTAGACAAAGGTTCATCAAATCAGGTATTGCAACGCAATACCTGTTCT
>CAYZNV010000004.1:0-21860 GCA_964480125.1 uncultured archaeon | reverse complement strand
ACGAAAACGGCCATTTATAAGGCTTTTTTACCCATTTTGAGATAATGAGTGGTAATTTATCCTATGAGCAGCTATTGGATCGCCTTTACACACAGATACCAAAACGCTCCCTCGAAAAAGAACGATTCGAGTTTCCTCGGATTGAAGCATTCATCCAGGGACCCAAAACCTATGTGCGGAGCTTCGTCCAACTAACTAAAATCATGCGACGCGAAGACCCAAAAGACTTATTGAAATTTTTGACCAAAGAAAGCGCCACATCCAACGCCATCGAAGGCGACAGACTAGTAATGAATGGAAAGTTCACCGAAAAACAAATCAACGACTGGTTCATGCGCTTCTTGGAAGAATTCGTTTTGTGCAAGGAATGCCATAAACCGGACACGCACTACATCGAACACAATGGAATTCGACAACTCAAATGCGAAGCATGCGGCGCCATCTCGCCCATCCGACGCGGTTAATGGTAAGTGGAAGTGAAACGTTGAACGAGAAAAAAATAGCCATTAAGGTCCATGCGCACCCCGAAGAAGGAGAAGTTCTCGCGGTCGCAGATGTTACGCTCATCGGGAAAACCATTGAAGAAGGAAAGTTGCAACTCAACATCTCCGAACGATTCTATCACGGAGAACTGATTTCAAAAGAAGAACTCCAAGAAAAATTACAAGAAAGCACCAACATCAATCTTGTGGGAAACGAAGCATTCGCTGTCGCGGAAAAAATGAAACTCGTATCTGAAAAAGGAGCCAGACGCATCGCGGGAATCCCCTACGCATGCATCTATAAAGTGTAAGGAGCCTCACTCTCGTATGCCCGCACCATCCCACGTCACCCACACTCCGCCAGTAGCGGAAAACAATCCATCTGTGATTGTGGTGCCCAATGACAATCCAGAAGCCGCACCCATCCGACTGCGCATGCCCTATCGCGATCAATTAGAGATGTTCGCCGTTGTCACTAAACTCCATGGAACGGACCAGATGGTCGCCATGTGCGAAGATGGAAAAGAAAGAAAGGTACGCATCCCTGGAAAACTCAAAAAGAAAGTATGGATCAGAGAAGGGGATGTCATCATTGTACGACTATGGGACTTCCAACCCATCAAAGCAGACGTAGTGTGGCGCTTCCTCCCCATGCAGACCGAGAAACTCAAGCGCATGGGATTATTGCGCAGTCTCCCCATCTGACAAATGCAACCCAAAGCTCTTTCTTATCCCAATTCCAAGAGCACCACATCAAACGAATCAACTGCATACGTGGATAAATCCAACACCCCCGAAACCACCCCATTCGAGACCGGCGCCGGATTGCTCGTCGTACGGATTGTCACCGGAACCCCTTGCCCAGAAGTAAAACCATAATCCGAAAGCACCATCGATGCATCCAATGACGACGTAGTAAGGTCGGCATTTATCAGGATAACACCCACCTTTCCATCACTCGCACGCCACACACTTACCGATGGCTCGGAGAACGCCGTTGGAGTAACCAGAAGCGTATCATTCAACGTCCCAGAGACCGGTCGCAACATCTGGCCGTAACGCACATAGGGGCGAGTAAATGCATAGCTGTCAATCAACTCCTTCATGAAGGCTTTCTGCGGATCCAAATTCACATTGTAGTTCGACGCACTCGAATCGAACAAAAATAAATTAGGCAATTGCCAGTTCGAAAAGACCGGCATGAGACCCGCATGATAATAGTTCGCATTAATCACGCGCTGGGCCAGTTGCCCGAACGGATCCGGGGTCGCAGAGGTAGGATCCAAGCCCTCAATAGTCATCAAGGGCATATAGTCATGATATATCGCACTGAACAGCGGAACAGGCAAAAAACCTGGAACACCATTGTTCACGAAATACAACGGATACATGCTCATGATATCCAGCACCGGAATCAAATGCTCATCGATATTCTCCGACGTAATCACAAAATCTCCCACCTGCCCCCGCGCAGTGTCACGCAATTCCTGTATGAGCAAACGCTTGTTCTGCGTCCAATACGCGCCGCCATTCTTGGGATGCCCTGATACAGACGGATTGTTAAAACAAATTCCAGGACTAGAACCCGAATAGGCATCAAGATAGAGTCCATCCACTGCGTTGTTCGCAATCAAATCCAATGCCACTTGTGATTCAAGCGCACGTGCTTGGGAAAAAGAAGGATCCAATGGCGTGTGCGTCCAACCCAGCGACCCGGGACCATGGAGGATAGGCAATCCATTCTCCTGCGCACATGCCATGGCCGCCACGGCAGGAGTGTAAGGATAACTCGTGGAATTAGGAGGGGTCGGAAAAGAAATATTAGCACTCGAACCCAAATCCACATCCCAAGAACCAGGAAAATAATAAGGAATGATCCCCAAATTGGGATGCGCCGCATGCGCTTGGCTCACTGCCGGAGCAAACGTGGGTTTCTCCGCGTGATCAGGCCAATCATTATCAAACGGGTGCGCGTGCCATGAATACCAGTGCACCAACAAGTGATCTGTCCCCAACAAACCCACTGCCGAATCAATCTCAGCATGGTATGAGGAGTAATCCGAGTTCGACTGAGGCGAGGACAACAACAACAAAGCACGCGCATTCTTCGCCTGAGAAGAAACCAGCGGAGAAGAAGACCACTTCCCGCGCGAAACCATTGGTTGCGTCAGCGCCCAAGAACGATATTTCTGCGCCGCATCGAACCAATTGCCCGAAAAAGCAGTCAAGAGCAAAGGATAGGGCGTCTCATACGTAGAAGACGTTGGAATCGGAACCAAGTGTGTTGCCTCCCACTCGAGATCCGTGATACCACCAGCAACGCGAATGGATTTGGTATAACCTGTTCCATCCTGGAGAGACCAATATAACCCCGTGCGCGTGGACTCATCATAGAGGGCGAACATCCCAAGGGGATTAAGCCCGGGACTACTGGTGGAAGAGGGAGTTGTAATATTCACGTAGGGATTCTCTATTCGCTGCCCGCCCTGCCAGCCTGTGATGAGATAGTCATCTGCCCCGCTGCTTCCTTGTGGAAGAAAATGAAATTCGGGAAAGTGAATGGAAACCATATCATAACCCGGAGGCAGAATCACGCGCGTCTTGAATTCGAAATTGGAACCAGAACGAAAAATAAAAAGACTCACCTGCGCAAATGCATTGGAATTGGGTTCGACTTCGATGTTGTCCCACACTAATTGTGTGGGATTCCCTGCCACCATAGAGACGGGTATTGCCACGCTCGCCGAATCCACCAGAAATTTTGCCTGCGTCGTAGTATTTTGGAATTCTACTTTCCACAGCGAGTCCACGGACAGACTGAAAGACTGAATCGGAGAAACCAGTTGCGTGAGCTGCAGATTCTGTGCAGGAGTGGAAGTGAAATCGAACACGAGATAGTTTGTGTTATCCCCAATAGAAAAAGGACCATTCGCCAAGGGTACAGGAGTAGTATTGAGACCAGATCCATTCAATAACTGCTGCTGACTCCCATTTACTACATTCTGCACCGAGGAACTCGCATACGGAACCGCGCTATTGAAGAGAATGAACATCACAAGCGTGGCAAGCAGCACCGCTCCCCCAATCAAGAGCAAATACTCCAATGCGCCCTGCGCACGCACACGGGAAGGGGAATCCATTACGCCACGAAGGACTCGGCATATTTAAATCAGGGTTGAAATTCAATCCATATATGCCCGAATCCGATTACAATGTGGATGTCACGAAGCTCTTCCCCGAAGAACACACCCGAAGGACATTCGCCAAGGTATTCGACAGGAATACGATTGATCTATTGCACTCGCTCGCGGGAAGAGGACACTTCACCCAAGTGGAATTTCCCATCTCCACGGGAAAAGAAGCCCACGTGTTCCGCGCCGTCGATAGTGCAGGAAATTTCCGTGCCATCAAGATATACAAAATAGACACCTCGGATTTTCGACACATGGATGAGTACTTGCGCTTCGATAGAAGGTTTGAGCACATCAAGCCCGAAAGAAGAAGCATCGTGCATGCGTGGACACAAAAAGAATTCACGTCCCTGTTGAAACTACAAAAGCACGCGGTGAATGTCCCCTCTCCCCAAGTGGCCAAAGAAAATGTATTAGTGATGGAATTCATCGGAAGCAAAGAAGGAGAATCTGCGCCCAAACTCAAGGATGCGCACATCGGAAATATTGCATTATTTTATGAAGCGCTCGTGCAAAACATCGCACACATGCTCGAGGCAAAATTAATCCATGGAGATCTGAGCGATTACAATATTTTAGTGAAAGATGATATGCCCGTCATCATCGACTGCGGGCAAGTCATTCCCACGACGCACCCGAATGCAAAAAAATTCTATGAAAGGGACTTGAATAATATGTTGAAAGTACTGCACCGCCACGGACTCAAAGAATTGGAATATGAGCAATTCTATTCCGACATCAAAAAAGCAAAAGAAGGAAAGAAATGAACCCAAAACGAACTCGAAGAGTAGGAGAGTTAGGGGCAGGAATTCGCGCACGCAAAATTGTCAAACTCGCGTTACGTCACCCAAAGAACCAATTCGAGGGAGTCGACATATATCCGACCAGCCGGTATGGTCAAACACTTTTACGGGAAGGACAACACACCAAGCCAGCAAATCTGGAGGTGCGCCCTAACACCGATGCACTTGAATTCCTAAGGAAAAAGGAAAGCGAATATTTTTCACACGTGTATGCGCATTTCGTCATCCAAAAATTCCCATTCCGAAGAAGACAAACCCTTATTCGAGAGATCAAGCGATCCATGCGGCCAGGCGCCAGATTCACTATGGTAGAAGAAGTCCATTGGGCGCCAGAACTCAAAAAAGAATTTGAAGAAGCAGGATTCCAAGTCCACGTCCGCAAAATCGGATCAGAAGAATTACGAAAACTCGCCACCGACAATGCAGAAGAAAACGCGACTGATGACTTAAAATTGAAAGCCGCATTCGCAGTACTGCCTGAAAACTTACCCCCAGAAATTGCTAGACGTACCGGAACGAAGACCAAAAGCGAATATGCCAGAAAACTTATTGAACAATTAAAAGCAATCACTTGGAATAACCACGTGCAATTCGAACCCACATTAGCAGATACGATTGCACTTGCGACCCTTCAACGCATTGTCGACCGGATTCCGGAACGATTTCTTGTGCAAAAACCATTCGTCGTTATCACATGCAAAAAACCAAGGTAATGAAATGAACACACGCGCACGAGCAAAACAAGCACGCTGGAAGCCCGGGCAATCATTCCATGCAAAAACGAGAAGACCATTCAAAGGAGCAACACCACCTAATGTTTTCCAAACCACTGATGTTGGATTTGGACACGGCCACTTCCTCTCACACCGCACACAAGGACCAAAACTCAGAAACGGGAAAAATCGCACCTACTTGGGAATTGATTATCACATCATGGACCCTGCACGGCATGCAGTACTGGAACGCGCACGCAATCTAGAACTACGCATACGTCCAGCCGAACAAGCCATTAAGGAAATGATTGCACGCGGAGAAAAAACACGACACATCAACATCGACATGCCAAACCCAATCAAAATGCGCGACACTATCGAAACAATCTTGAGATTAGCACCAAAAGCCCTATTCCCCAATTCCAAAATATTCATTGCGTCCGAGGACATTGGACTTATTGAGAATGCTATTCGAGCAGCAGAAAAATACGGATACCGCGTCCGAAATATGCCGACACTCCAACAAATCACCACAAAAAAAGGAATTATTTACCCACGAAGAACCACCTATTTCATGCGCGAATACATGCGAATCACGGGCAACCCCATCTATCGTATTGCTATTACCTACACCCCTAAGCAGGAACGGAAAAATAAAAATAGCCAATAACTCAAAATCACCCTAATTAGCGCAAAATGAAAGTTATATTATGTAGAATTATGGTGCTTTTTATGGAAAAAACGGCAAATGCTCTTAAACGCTTTGAGTCCTTTTGAGTTTATAGCCCGCTCCAGGGCTTCGGATCAACCCCCTATGCCTATCGAAGAATTTTCCATCCCAAAAGATCGTGTCGCTATCGCCATCGGCGAAAAGGGCAGCACTAAGAAGCACGTCGAAGAAGGAACCAAAACCAAAGTGGTCATCGACAGCAAAAACGGAGACGTGGAAGTGAATGGAGAAGACGCCGTAAAAGTATTGACCGCTTCCAACATCATACGCGCCATCGGAAGAGGATTCTCCCCTGAGCATGCGCTAAAATTATTGGATGACGAATATTATTTCGAACTCGTGCACTTGCCCGAGATAGTGGGAAAGAATTGGAAAGCATTGCAAAGCAAACGCGGACGCGTCATCGGAAAAGAAGGAAGAATCCGAGAACAAATCGAAAAAGACACGCAGACATTCATCTCTGTATATGGAAAAACCATTGGCGTCATCGGAAAAGCCGACCAAGTCGCCAAAGCAGTGGAAGCCATCCACATGCTCCTTGGGGGAGCGCAGCATCAAACCGTATTAAATTACTTACGCCAATCCCTCGATGCAGCTGAGGAATTCGAGTTCCGCTGAGGAAAAAAGGTGAACCGCATGGCCGCGAATGCAAAAACCGAAAAACAAAACGAAAAACCAGTGAAAGATGCCAACGTCACCGCGGATGATCTCGCCAAAGAGTTCCGCGAACACTCGGTTGCAGAATTCTTCAAAAAAAACAAACAAATGCTCGGATTATCGGGAAAAACAAAAGCACTCACTACCATCGTCCACGAATACGTCTCGAATTCACTGGATGCATGCGAAAACGCCAACATTTTGCCTGATATCGATGTACAAATCAAGGAATTAGGAGACGAATACTATGAAGTTACGGTCGCCGATAACGGCCCTGGACTCACACGCGATACGGTAGGAAAGGCATTTGGACAATTACTTGCTGGAACGAAATTCCACCGCCTCATGCAGATGCGCGGACAACAAGGAATCGGCGCGAGCGGAGCCACTATGCTCTCGCAAATGACCACGGGAAAAGAAGTCAAAGTCATCACGGGAAACTCCCACGAAGTATTCTCCTGCGATGTCTCGATTGACACCAAATACAACCAACCCAAAGTCACTAACATCACCCCCGTCACAAAGAAGGTACGCGGAACGATCATCAAGGCATTCTTCAAGGAAATGAAATACGTCAACAACGAGCAAGGCCCCCTGGAGTATTTGCGCCGCACCGCAATTGCAAACCCCCACTCCAAAATTACATTTACGGATCCCGCGGGACAAACCATTGTGTTCGAACGCACCCACAAGAAAATCCCAGAAAAACCCGAAGAAGTCCAACCCCATCCCAAGGGAGTCACGGTCGATGAACTATTGAACATGTCAAAGTCCACTTCCGCAAGACGCACCAATTCATTCCTCAAAAGCGACTTGGACCGAATGGGAGATACAGCAATAAAAGAAATCGAAAATAAGGTCTCTTTCGACCTCAACAAAGACCCTAAACAACTGACTTGGCAAGAGATTGAAGAAATCGTCAAGGCATTCAAGAGCATCAACTTCATCGCCCCCCGAACGGATACGTTGCGACCCATTGGGGAAGAACAAATCGACAAATCCCTGCGCAGCATCGTGGAACCCGAATTTTTGTCTGTTGTCACGCGAAAGCCCCAAGTATTCTCGGGAGGATACCCCTTCCAAGTGGAAGCAGCCGTTGCCTACGGCGGAAAAGCCGGAAGAAGAGTAGGAGAAGAAATGCGCATGGAAATCATGCGCTTCGCCAACCGCGCCCCATTGCTGTTTGACACGGGCGGATGCGGAATCACCGAAGCAGTCAAGGGAGTCGATTGGAAGCGCTACGGCATCAAGGACGCGGAAACCGCTCCTGTGACGGTCTTCGTCAACCTCATCTCGGTGCACATTCCCTACACCGGGGCAGGAAAGCAAGCCATCTCCAACGACGAAGAAGTCGTGGAAGAAATCCGCCTGGCATTGATGGATGCAGGAAGAAAGACGGCGCGCTATATCATCGGAAAAGAACGCGAACGCTTGAAACAAGAAAAGAAACGCATTTACATGAAGTATGCCGTGGAAGTAGCCATTGCCGTGGGAGAATTATTGGAAAAACCACCAAAGCCCATCGAACACAAGCTGCTGGATACCGTTGCCAAGCGCTTGAAGTTAGATGAGGCCCAAGAAGCCAAGATGGAAGCCCAGTCCGATGAAGATTTAGAGAAGGAATTGGCACGCTTGAACAAACAAGAAAAAGAAACCAAGACCGGAAAGAAAGCCAAGAAGAATGAAGATGATGAAGGCGGTGAGGAATAATGGTCGACACGAAAACAAAAGACAAGGAAGTCATCAAGAAGCTCGAGAACCTCGGCGAAAACGTGTTGAAACAAATCAACGCCGGAGAAGGACCCCAAGTCCAACTTCCTGTGCGATCGCTCGGAAACATTTATTTCGACAACAAATCCAAGACCATTAAGTTGGGAGACAAGACATCCGAACGACAATTCCTCAACATCGCCCACACTCGAAAGTTCATGCAGACGATGCTCGTTGCAAATGAAATCAAGAAAGTGATTCATCAGAATGCGACCGTATCTATTCGTGATCTCTACTATGCATTGAAGCACACAATCGAAGGAACCCAAGAGAATACATTCGAAGACCAAGGAGAATCCGATCCATTAATCGAAGACTTAGAGGCATCCCTCAATCTCTTGCGCGAAGAATTACATCTCGCTGCTTCCGCAAAAGGAATTATTGCCGGGCCCATGGTCGTGAAAGACGGAAACGACACGATTGATCTCACCAAAATGGGAAGCGGAGGATGGTCCGTCCCTTCGAATGTGGAAGAAGACCGCGTCACGATCAAAGACATCTCCGCGGACTATGTGCTGTTCATCGAAAAGGATGCCGTTTGGCGCCGCTTCAACGAAGACAAGTTCTGGCAGAAAAACAATTGTATCATTATCACCGGAAGAGGACAAGCCGCACGCGGAGAAAGACGATTGGTGCAGCGCTTGAATCGCGAGCACAAATTACCCATCTACTCCTTGATGGATGCCGACCCATGGGGAATGTACATTTACTCCGTCATCAAACAGGGATCCATTTCCCTCTCTTACTCGGAAGAAAAGCTCGCTACGCCTGAAACCCAATACATTGGTTTGACAGTAGGAGATGTGGCAAAGTTCAAGATTCCAAAAGAAGTCACGATTAAGCTGAACCAGTTGGACATTAAGCGATTGGATGAATTGAAATCCTATGAATGGTTCAAACACAAAAAGTGGCAAGCCGAATTCGATCTGATGAAAGAAAAGAACATCAAAATGGAATTGGAAGCCCTCTCCAAGAAGGGAATCCGCTTCATTACGGAAGAATACCTCCCCCAAAAGATCAAGTCCGGGGACTTCTTGCCGTAAGCGGCGAGAAGCCTTTTATTGCATAGAAACCAACTCCATGCATGCCTGGCCGTGCACGACACACGATTTGGAAATTAGCCAACCCCCATCTTTTTCCGCGCAACAGTTCACAGGGGCCCAAAATCCATGCAGCGGGGCCGCACCAATTTACTGATTCAAAAGGTGAAGAACGATCTCGGGCCATCCGTCCATTCAATGCACGCATTGCCCGCATCATCGGAAAACGCCTGCGCCAAGGTGGAAAGGTAAAACTAGAAAAGACCAATGGCAAGCAACTCGATGAACAGCACGTCGAAAGACAAATCGAAACCATCCGCCGAAGCGAATCCACTGCCACTACTGTTGAGGCCATGCGGCGAATGAGCGACCGCATCCTCATCTACAAAACCTGCATCGAGCTCGCACGCGCAATGGATGGAAAAAAACCCAATGTCTATCAAGTCGTAGCCGCACTGGCATTTGAACGCGAACTCGGAGGGATTTCGAATGACGCATTCCACCGCGTCGTGCGCCAGATGGGAAGCCACTATACCAATACTGCAGCAGCTGAACGCAAAGAACTCCCATGGAGCGGAGAGCCCCGTAACATCATCCCAACTCTTTACACGGGAAACGGTCCCGTCAACCTGCCAGCACGCATCTGGGCACTTGTTGAACAAGCAAAAGGACACATGTTATCCGCCCGAGAAATTGTCACACAAATGGGGTTACCCCCCACCCGAAAGAGCTTTGACGAAGTCAATGCCTCGCTGCAATTATTGGATGTGATGGGAGTCGTCCACAAACAACCCACCAATGTAGGAGAACGCAAGCGTTCCGAAGAAGTATGGAGCGCAGCATCCCATCATGCAGTCAAACGGAACATCAACAATGCCTATTTGTCTGCCATCGAACGCATGCATGAATTAAGTCCAACAAATGAATTCGTTCCGGTTCCACAAATTCTGCGTGGCGGGGCACACGACAATAATTACACGCGCAAAGTCATCAATATCCTTGCGAGAAAGGGGATTATTCAACTAGAAAAAAGGAGAACGTCTCGAGGATTGCAGTTGGTCGCCCGTTTCACTGAAGAAGGAAAAAAAATTGCGGATTCATGGAATGGTGTTGGACACGGCCAGCCACTTGACAAATCTGAGTTTAGAGAGCTGAAGAGAATCATCATGAATGGCGACAGCGAATAAATCCGAAGATTTATAATCGCCAATTTTTTCCTTCCGCTATGCAGCCCAATCTCAAATTTGCTTTTAACGCAAAGTCCGTCGCCGTCATTGGGGCTTCACGCAACCCAGGAAAGATAGGATATGTGGTGCTGGAGAATTTCGTGAAAGGCGGATACCAAGGAAAAATCTACCCCATTAATCCCGAGGCCAAAGAAATATTGCAAGTGAAATGCTTTCCTTCGATTGCAAAGATTCCCCACGATGTCGAATTAGCCGTAGTAGTGGTCCCTGGAGCATTCGTTCCAAAAGTAATCGAAGAATGCGGACAAAAAAAAGTCAAGGCAGTCATTATCATTTCGGCAGGATTCCATGAAGTAGGAAATGAAGAACTAACGCAACAACTGCAAGCCGCCATGGACAAATATCCCCACATGCCGGTGATCGGACCCAATTGCTTGGGAGTACTAGACACCTATTCGGGGATTGATACGCTTTTCCTGCCCCGCTATCGCTTGAACCGCCCCAAGAAAGGAAATATTTCATTCATCTCCCAAAGTGGCGCGCTTGGAAGTGCGGTATTGGATTGGGCAGGCGCCAAAGACTATGGAGTGAGCAAATTCATCTCCTATGGGAATGCCATGAATGTGGATGAAACGGATTTGATGGAATTTTTAGCACAAGACAAAGAAACACATGTGATTGCCATTTATGCCGAAGGAATCCGCAATGGAAGAAAATTCTTTGAGTCTGCGAAACGCATTACCAAAACAAAACCCGTTATTTTGATTAAGGGAGGACTAAGCGATGCCGGAAGCAAAGCCACTGCTTCCCACACGGGAAGTCTCGCCGGATCGGCGCAAGTCATTGATGCCGTGATGAAACAAACTGGTGTTATTCATGCCAAGACCATGGAAGAGGTATTTGATTTTGCCCGCGTCCTTTCCTCTGAACCCCGCCCCAAAGGAAAGAAAGTACAAATCATTACCAATGGCGGAGGATATGGAGTCCTTACCACGGATGCTATCTCGTTCAATGGATTGCAGCTCGCACAGATGCAAGAAAAATTCCGCAAACCCATTGTCGCAGTCTCTCCATCCTATGCAGTCATCAAGAATCCCATGGACTTGACCGGGGACGCGGACAATAATCGCTTCTTAGTCGCGCTGCAGAATGCGCTCGCTGATCCAGGGGTGGACAGTATTATTTTGATTATGCTCTTCCAAGTTCCCACCTTGGACTCGGACATCATCGAAGGCGTTTCCGGTTTGCTTCGAAACCGCAATAAACCCGTGTTGGTGATGAGCGTGGGAGGAGAATTTGCACAAATGCATATGCACCTCTTAGAACGCGAAGGAATCAACACCTTCAATGAACCCACCACCGCTGCGCGTGCGATGGCAGCATTATCGCATTATGCGCACAAAAAATAAATCAAATCTCATATTTCTAATTGGATTTGATGACTACTTTCTCAGAAGCCGCTTCTTCTTTCTTCGCCTGCAATAGCTCTCCGCGCTCGAGTAGTTGAATAGTCTTGTCAATGTTTTGTTTGTCCTCCAACAACTCAAACAAATCCTTCACTTGCATGCGCTCCGCAAAAGGAGTTTGCTGGAGATTTTTTTCCAGCAATTCGAGCCCGGTCTCGGCAACGGATTTGTGTTTGGAATGCAACTCTCTCAATTCTTCCAAGCGCAAGTGGAATTCATCCGAGTTGATTTTTTTCATCGTCGAAAAAATGGCTTTGGATTCAAACTCAGTAATCACTTTATTCAAATCCACATCGGACTGCGTATACCCCTTTGCGAGTGTGCCCTGCAATTTAAGTCGATACAGCGGGAGCAGCTCGTGTGATTCTTGGAGGTCTTTTTGCACAATCTCTCTGCATTTCTCTATGAGCTTCTGCGGATGCGCATTCTTGAATTTGAGCTTGTGATAGTAGAGCTTGCGCTGCTTGGGAATGGGGTGAAATTCGAGCTGCTTGGTTTGAGTATCGTAAATATACCAGCCCTTTGGTTTCTCGCTTTCAAGGCGCTTCATCTGCGTAAAAACAGTAGAACCTGGAATTAACAAACGCTTGCCTTCCCATTCGGTAAGAGTGGACCAGTGCAAGTGCCCATTCACCAACAAATCAAACCCCTCGGGCAAATCACTCAAACCAATTGTCGCCGTCATGTCATCTTTGGACGGGAGAAATTCTTTGATGGATTGGTGCAGCACTAAAAGATTATGATGTCCTTCCAGGGGTTTTGGATTGTATATACGCAATGCTTCCAGTGCGCGCTTCTCTGGAATGCCACTCATCCCATGCACGGCCACTTTTTCCAGTTCTCCGCTTACCGGGTCTTTTTTTTCGATAATCGCGTGCGAGGCATGCAAGCACAATAATTGATTGGCCGTGTGTAAAACTTGTAGCGCATTCTTGAAATCCTTAGAACGATATTCGTGTGTGCCTGCAATAGCAATCAATGGAATCCCACGAAAATGAAATGAATGAGAAGGACTATTGCGCGGAAAATGAGTAATATGCGCGTGTGATTGAGGAGCTTGCTGAATCACGCGCAAGCACTGAAAGGACTCATCCCACACCTCTTGAATGGGAATCTTATGATCGAAAAAATCCCCTGGGTGAATAATGGCATCCGGTGCCTGAGCGGCAATTCCTTCCAAAGCCTGCTTGAATTGCAGAAAAGCATCCCCTTCTCTTACACTGCCACGGGCAAAGCCCAAATGAGTATCAGAAACAAAAGCAAGGCGCATGGAAATAATTGCATCTCCCAACGGCTAAAAGCCTTCCTTCGCCACTATTCCAATAAGGTCATTCTTTTACGAGGCGATGGTGCATCAACCACTCAGGGAGGGCTGCAACCGTTGGAATCAAGTGCGAGGTATCCACTCCCTCTTTCAAAAACTTCTTTTTGTCGTGGAAACCGCTCAACACTCCCACAAAGCGAATCCCCGCTCCGCGCGCGGCAAAATAATCAACCGTAAGATCACCCACATACAAAATCTCATCCAAGCGGATATTGTATTTTTTCAATTTATTCAACACATCCCAAAAAACCCGCGAGTCGGGCTTCATGAAAGTCGTGTCTTGTTCTCCAAAAACAAAAGAGAATGCCTTTGATTTCAGCGCCGTGTGATGAATGCGTTCCCACAATTGATCACTGGGTTTGTTGGAAAGAATGCCCATCTTTATTTTATGCTCATACAAAAAATCAATCGTGTCAAGCGCACCCGTAATCAATGGGTATTTTGCTTTTTTGCGTAATTGAAGGTATTTTGCAATGAACTTGTTGGGATCATAATCCGGGAATAAAGCCAACACCATCGAATGCCAGGGCTTTCCCCAGAATTTGAGGAAGGTCTTCCATGCCGGTTTGGGCAATCCTAACGCCTTAGCCGTTTGACAGTGCGTGTCATAGGAAGTCTGCCCGCTATGCACCAGCGTATCATCAAAATCGAAAATAACGGCCTTGAGTGCCATACTATTCAAATCAATTTTGGATTAATAATGTTATTGACCACTCCCAGCATAACGGGCGCTCTCCCTCTTCAAAAAAGCCTCAATCGACGCCAAAAATGTTTTTACGCGTTTGGCGTGTTCAGTTGAAGCCGTTTCTTTTTTGCTTAACTCATCAAGTATTGGACGCATTCTTTTCGAGCGATATAACCGTAAAATTGACTTGGCAAATGACTCCTGCGAAGGAAACCTTTTCGCTGTTTCACCAAACGAACCCAATTGCGTATAAGGGTAGCACAACGAGTCTTCCAATTCTGCCAAAGGACTTTGCGGGTTTACACGCATTTTCAAGTGATCATGCAATGCCAAAAAGTAAGCATGACCCGCCTCATGGAAACCATATTGCGGACTATGCATGGCACGATAACTGGTTTTCCTGCCAGGAATGTTCACGCGCTTGACACTCAAACCACTGGGATAGTAATTATCCAGCCCCTTGACACGACCCCTGAAGCGAGGAGAGGCAACTTCGCGCATCCCCTTCTTTTTTCTCAACAAAAATCTATTGAAAATCGCTGATGTCCGTGCTTCGAATACTTTCATGCGTGATGAACGAGAAAGCAACTTTGCACCTGCTTTTTTCAAGTCCTTTTTCCGCTTACTTACACGGACCCGGTCCTTAAGGTAACGGATTATACCCATAACTGCGAGAATGCACGCCCACACCTTAAATAATGCTTTCATTGGATTTTTGATAAGCCTTGCACCTTGCGGGGGTGGCAGAGTGGCTATGCGCCGGCCTGCAGAGCCGGATAGTCGAGTTCGATTCTCGGCCCCCGCTTACTTCATAATTTTACTCGATAGACTTTTGAAAGTCCGTCAAAATCAGAATCGGCGGTAACAAGTTCAGCATTTGATGCAATTGCGGACTGATAAATGATGCTGTCCACCGTACTCAGCTTATTTTTCACACACCAGTTCACTGCGCCAACAGCAATATCTTCGCTTACTCCAACGACTGTACTATTCTCTCTCATAAAACGCATAGCTTCCCGAATAAACGCCACGCTTCTTTCTTTGCGTTCGAGAATCTTTGCTACTTCATGAAATGAAAGAATAGAAGTCAAAGACTTACTTTCAGTCGATTCCACCAGTAATGCAATTTTTTCATTCGATTGAAGAAAATACCCGATCCAGATATTGGAGTCAAAGAGCAAGCGATTATCGGTCACGATTTCGATCAGCCCTTAGTTCTTTGAGTATTTCTTTCATTGAAACAGGTGGACCCTCATCTGCAAATGCACTAAAATTGAACTTATTCTTCTTCTGGATTAGTTTGTTTATGACGGCATCATAAGTAGTCACTTTGTACGCCCCCTTTAGCGAGTCGAGGAACTTCTTTGTGCTTGACTGAACTTGAATGGTTGTAGTATTTTCCACTATCATCACCTAGGACTATAGCACTATAGTATTTAATAAATTCGACGCGGGAACGCCATTGGGTCCAAGCAGAAATTGGGTCTAAAAAATACAGTCACTATTTTTTCTTGAACTGCTTAGATTTTTTATCCAAATAATCCAATACCGGAACCAAATGCGTAGCCAATCCTTTTGATGCGGGCTCAGGGAGCAAATAACGCTCATCTGAATGCACAATTAGCTCATTGAGCGCACGCAGATGCGGATGCATCTTTTCATCTCGCACCATTTCACGGATGGCACGATGATAGTTTCTTTCTCCCCCAAAGAGACCCACTACGTGATGCACGAGCTCAATCAGATTCCCATGCGAATCGAATGTATGACGTCTCGCTTCTTGCTTCAACTGCTCAAACGTGTACTGGCGCGTGGGCTTGCGCGCATGAGCAGAACGATGACTCACTGCCACTTCTTCCAATATGGCCAACACCCCCTGCGTGTTCAATTTAATGGCACCCGTAGAAGCCCGACGCGTGTAGCGGTGCATTTCCATGCGCACGCGCGCCTGTCGCTTGTCATTCTCCAGCGGATATTCTCCAGCCGTGCGACCGCGATAAATCACTTTTCCATCGGGGCGCGTAATCGCAACCACTCCCAAGTTTCCTTTATGCAAGTAAGGATCGGTCAACAATTCCACTTTCCAACCTTGCTTGAGATTTCTTCCCCCCGCAGCAAGAGACCAACGATCCAATAATTTTCCAACGCGAGGAGTTGCAATTTTCTTGAAATCCAACCTTTTTCGAGGAGAGGGCATGCTGAAAGAAAGAATTCAGGATATATAAAATCCACCAGCGAAACCACTAGCACGCTAGCTCAACAGCAGCTTCACTAACCCAAAAGGAGAAAGCGTTTTCTCTCTTGGGGTTTCGTTCACGAGCATTTCACTTAATGCAGCCGCAATCTTGGGATTCTTTTGTGCGCGCGAGAAGATAAAATTGATAAGTGGTTTGTGCTTGGAATATTTTTGCAATTGATAGCTCAAATCCAATTCTGCCCCTAATTCTTTCCACACATTATTTTCATAGGGTTGCAAAAACGTTTGAGAGAAATCCTTTTTCTCTAATGCTTGCAAAGCCATTTGTGCGGCGAGTTTTCCAGAGGTAAGTGCATTTCCAATCCCTTCTCCCGTGAAGGGATCCACGAGGCACGCGGCATCCCCCACCAGCATCGCTCCGTTATACACTAACTTGCGCTTGTACGAACCAAAGGGCAACGTCCATCCCTTGATATCTCCGTGCAGTTTAGCGTTTGCAAAACGTGATTTGAAGGGTTCTTTTTCCAAGGCTTTCTTCATTTCATCCACTAAATTCAATTTACGCTTCTGCATGTCCTGCATGACCATGCCCACGCCGACATTGCACATATTCCCTTCCAACGGGAAAATCCAAAAATAACCCGGAATCAATTCATCCACAAAGTGCAGTTCAATATTGTTTGTGACATTGGAAACATTTTCATAATACCCACGCACCGCCACACAATTATGCTCGGAAGGAATTTGACTCACTTGCAATTCGCGCGCAACGACTGAAGTAGCCCCATCCGCGCCAATCACTAAGTGCGCGCGCAATTCTTGTTCTTTTTCAAGTGAAAGATCTTTGATTTTGACCCCAACCACTTGTTCGTGTTCTTTCAACAACCCCATGACTTGGACTTTCTCGCGGAATTGACAAACCTTTGTTGCGTGCTCGAACAACACATTATCCAATATCTCGCGACGCACACAATACGCGTTCGTTTCAGTCTCACCGGGCTTGCTCATGGAAACAACGAATGATTTTCCATTGGGCGCAGAGAGAAGAACGCCCTTTACTTTTCCATTGGGCTTTGCAGCAACTTTTTCTTTGATCCCAAGCTCGTGCAAGACCTTGAGACTTTTTCCCGAGACAGCATCTCCACAGGTCTTATCGCGGGGAAAAGAGGCTTTGTCCAGAAGCAATACGGAAACCCCTTTTTCGCCCAAAAAACGAGCACAGGCACTGCCGCCAGGGCCGCCTCCTACGATAATGACATCAAAATCCACGGCTTGGGACATATAGTCCAAAAACACCCCAATAGGCAGATAAACCCCTTTTATGGACCCCCAATGGACGGAAGTGGGAAGTCGGCGGCTTGATTTATAATACTTATCCAGGGGTTTTTGGGTATTATTCCCTTCAAAAAAAGGGACTTATGGACTGATATTATGGGATTACGACCAGCACACTGCTACCGCGGAATCGACAAGCCAGCTTACACGCGCTTAGCCGTCACCAAGCACGACAAGAACTTCATCGGAACCTCCCCTCATTTGAAGATCCGCCAGTTCAACATGGGAAATCCTGCCCCTGAATATACGCACATTATTGACTTAGTGAATGCCTCTGCCGCTCACCACCAATTGCGCGACAATGCCATTGAGGCCACGCGCCAGAACATCAACCGCTACTTAGGACACAAACTCGGAAAAGAAGGATACTTCATGCGTATCCGCGTCTATCCCTATCACATTCTCCGCGAAAACAAGCAAGCACAGGGAGCCGGTGCTGATCGTGTTTCCCAAGGAATGTCTCACCCCTTCGGAAGACCCATTGGACGCGCTGCACGCGTAAGACCTAACCAAATCATTATGTCCTTGCTCGTGAACGAGGACAATCTCAAAGTGGCCAAGCACGCCCTATTGCGCGCCGCACCCAAGTTCGGATTTGACATTGGGCTGATTATCCACAACGACACCAAGAGTTTGGGAACCCGCCCCTCTAAGCAAATCGAAGAAAAAGTGGAAGTCAAAGCCGCTGTTGCCGCCGACGGAACCGCTGCCACTGCCGAATCTGGAAAAGAAGGCGCACCCGCTGCAGCCGGAGCCAAGACCGATGCAAAAGGCGCCAAGCCCGCTGCTGGTGCAAAGGATGCCAAAGGAGCCGCAGCTGCGAAGCCTGCTGCTGGAAAAGAAGCCGCGAAAAAGAAATAGTGTTCGCGGCCTAACATTCCCACTTGTTGTTGATTATGGATTCGCGCATCCACTTGCAGGAACTCATTGCCCAAGTCAAGCAGCGTAATCCACAATTAGTTTGCTTGCAAATCCCTGAGGGATTGAAGTTCAACGTGACTGAAATCGAAGATGCTTTCTCCAAAGAGAATATTCCCGTGATTACGATTCTCGATCCTTCTTTTGGCGCGTGCGACATCGCCGATGACAAAGCAAAATTGCTCGGCGCGGATTTATTGGTACACTTTGGCCATGCAAAGATGATGCACACGGCACAGAATGTCATCTATTGGCCCGTTTTTTATGATTTTAACGATGCGTTTGTGCAAGACGCCGTTGCTGCACTCAAAAAAGACAAATTCTTTGCTACGCATAAGAAAATTGGATTATTTGTGACGATTCAGTTCCATGATAATCTCCAAAAAATAAAAACAGGAATGGAAAAAGCCGGATTTGAAGTACACACTGGAAAAGGCGACTTATTAGAAGGGCAGATTCTGGGATGCGATGCGTCAGCACGCAACACCATTTCTGAAAAGTGCGATGCATTCCTTTACTTTGGAGATGGGTATTTTCATTCGCTTGCTGTTGCATATGCCAGTGACAAGCCCACGTATCAATTCAATCCCTTCACCAAAGAACTAGAACATCTCAACACGTATCGCGAGAAACTCTTACGCGTGCGCTCGGGCTTGATCAACAAAGCCATGGATGCGAAGACGTTTGGAATTATTGTGTGCACCAAGAAAGGACAGATGCGCAAAGCCCTTGCATTGAAAACAAAAACCATGCTCGAAGAAGCCGGAAAGAAAGCCTATCTCTTCTGCATGGACCACATCACACCTCAATCCCTTATTGGCGTGCAGTGCGACGCGTACGTCAATACGGCATGCACGCGTATTGCGATTGACGACGCGCAAAATTATCCCAAACCCATGCTCACGCCCGCGGAAATAGAAATTCTCGTGGGGCAGCGAACGTTTGCCAATTACAAATTAGATGAAATTCGCCACTTCGGGACGAAAGTGGAATAAGCCTTACCAAAAATAAAAAAATTATTCTTCAAAACCATCATTTGCAAATCGTTTCTTCACACGCATCTCGGGCAACGCGTCTTTCTGTGAAGTAATGCGCGTGCCATCGAAATCATTTCCTTCAATGGCACTGGGCAATTGACTGATATGCTTTCCCCACAACAAAATGGTTTCAATTTTTCCACGTGCGAGAATCAATGAAGTAAAGGGATCCACAATGAAAGAAGCATCCCCTTCTTGCGTGGCATCATTGGCCATCTTGGCAAAACGAGAATGTGAAAGCGTGTTGGTGGGAATCTCATTTTCCGTGAGCAAAATACATTTCGCATTTGTTTTTTCCGCAAGAGTAGCGGCGCGTGCTTCGGCGGAAACGGATTCTTTTCCACCCATGACAATGGTAATGTCCCCGTTCTGCAGCGCTGCAACCGCATCCTGCAATTCTTCGCACACGCGGGGGTGGGCTTTGGCGAGCAAGCGCAATACCAGGGCGGCGTTGAGGAAGGACGAGGAAGCGATGTGGGCTTCAATTTCATTGATGGGAAGGCCTAACTGGCGGGCAGTTTTTCCAACCAATCTTGAGTGGGGAGACTCCCCCACTACAAGGGCAATATTCTTTCCTTCCGCATGGAGGGATTCGACCTTCCGCGCGAGGGAGGTAAGCCAGGAAAGGTGAAAACTGCCCTTTCGGAAGACCAGGGACCCAGGAACCATCATCACAACGGTCTCTTGGGGCAATTTCTCTTCCAAGGGGCGAGAAAAGCTCATTTCAGGGCTATTTTCCGCTTCAAAAGAGCCCTCGGAGGCAGTAAATGAGGCCTCTCCTTCATTTTGAGAGGCTTCCTGAGGGGTCTCATTAGAGGAGGTTATTTCAGTCTCTTCCGGGGAATCCTTGGATTCTGGAGTGGAATTTGAAGAAGAAGCAGAGGAAGAGGAATTGGAAGGGGTTTGAGCGAATAAGTCAAATAGGTCCATACGGACACACCTACAAAGGAAGTGCACACACCGCCAGCCAGACCAACGCTAACCCCCTATAAAAAGGTGTTGCCGCCCTGATTTTATTACCCAAAAGGGGATGCACGCAGCAAATAGAGAACGATTATGCAAAAAGATTCCCAAATGGTCGAGATCGATTCCGCTGAATTAGCGGTATTCAAGAAAAAGCTCAAAGAGCTGGGAAGCTATCGCGGTCGCGGCACCGAACTCATCTCGGTGTACATCCCTAATGCCACGGATCGCTCTACGGTGATGAATCAATTGGCAACTGAAATGTCCCAATCCTCCAACATCAAATCCCCCCAAACACGCAAGAACGTGCAAACGGCGCTGAAGAAGATTTCTAATTTCTTGAAACAAATTAATTTTCAGCTCCCAGCAAATGGAATTGTGGTCTTTTCTGGAAATATTTCAGAGAATGAAGGGCGCACGGACATTCGATTGTTCACCGTTAAACCCATCAAACCCTTGCGCACGAAACTCTATTGGTGCGACTCTTCGTTCCACTTAGATCCTTTATCCGAAATGGTCGTGCCAACGGAAATCTATGCATTTGTTGTCATGGACAAACGCGAAGCCACGATTGCATTGTTGATTGGAAAACGCTACGAAATCGTGGGACACTTTACTTCCATGGTAGCAGGAAAGACACGCGCTGGAGGACAGTCTGCGCAGCGCTTTGAACGCTTGAGAGAAGAAGCGGCCCAGGAATTTTATCGCAAAGTATGTGATAAGGTCAATCAGGCACTGGTGAATTATGGTGACAAGCTGAAGGGAATCATCGTGGGAGGACCGGGCCAAACCAAGCGTCATTTTTTGGAAACCGAGCACTTGGATTATCGCTTGAAAGACAAGGTCATTGGAATATTGGACTTATCCTACACCGATGAAAGCGGAATTCGTGAAATTATTCAATTGTCCGATGACATCCTGCGCAACACCGGATTAATGCAAGAAAAGAAAGTCCTTGATGTGTTCTTGCGCGAAGTCGTGAAAGATGGCCTCGCCACCTATGGAAATAAAGAAGTCGAGCAGGCATTGGAAGCCGGAAAAATTAAGCAATTGATTTTATCCGAAGGGCTGACATGGCGCATTGTGAAAATGAAATGCGTGAATTGCGGAGAAGAAATTACACGCGTGTTGAAGGATGTGCACGAAGCATTCGATGAAGCCGAAGTCAAATGCCCCAAGTGTGCTTCTCCCGTTGAAGTCGTAGAAGAAACCGATTACTTAGATCACTTGCTCGAGACAGCGCATGCCATGGGAACGGAAACCGTTGTCGTAAGCACAGATACTCCGGAAGGCGAACAATTCCTCCGCTCTTTTGGCGGAATTGGGGCGTTGCTAAGATACAAATACAGCAGCGAATTGTTT
>CAYZNV010000003.1:0-68910 GCA_964480125.1 uncultured archaeon | reverse complement strand
CTAGGATAATTATGAAAGTGCAGCTACAGGAAGTTTTTGGTATTGGAAGGGACATTCCAAAGTATACATATGTTGACCGTGCTAATTTAGATCAAAGATTTACCTATTTGCTAAAAACTCAAAGGCATGTCGTTGTACATGGCGCTTCAAAACAAGGCAAATCATGCTTGCGTAAGAAGAACTTGAATGAAGAAAATTCGATTGTTATTCAATGTCTTCCAGTGATGGAAACAACTAAAGACCTATGGACTGCTGCTTTTCGGGGATTAAACATTGGGTTTCCACAATTATCCGAGAAAAGTTCTTTAGTTGAAGTCGAAAGCGGTATCATAGCTTCAGGTGGAGCTAATGTAAAAGTTCTAAAAACGGATTTAAGCGTTAGTGGAGCTTTATCTACTAAAAACGAAAGCACTCAAACTAATATTAACGCTGAAGGCTTCGATGAAGATCTTCGTTTTCTAGCTGAAAATCTACTAAGGGTGAAAAAAAGATTAGTTTTGGAAGACTTCCACTACCTGAAGGAAGAACTTAGGAAAAAGGTTGCTTTCAGTTTGAAGGCGTTATATGAATTAGGTATTTACGTTATTATCATTGGTATTTGGGCAGAACAGAATCTAATGACATACTATAATGGCGATCTTACTGGGAGAATCGAAGAGGTAAATCTTGTCTGGGATCGATCAGAGCTTATCGAACTTATATCAAAAGGAGAGACTGCACTAAACATTTCATTTAGTGAGGAAGTCAAGCGCATGATGGTTGGTTCCTCATTTCAAAATGTAGGGTTGTTACAAAGAATTGCTGAAAAGACGTGTATTAGAAAGGGGATTTTTGAACAATCCTCTGAGAAAGTTATTATTGATGATCCTAATTTGATCACTGATGCCAGAAGCGATTTGATAAGCGATATTCAGCAAAGGTATCAAAAGATTTACGATGTTTTCAAAAACGGGTTTAGGACAAACACAGAACTTAGAGTATATTATAATATTTTTCGTGTCTTAGCGACTGAACTTAGTACTGATGAGCTAATCACTGGAGTTCAAGTTGGGAAGATTTTTGACGCGATTAATAAAGTCACTGGTAAAACAATTAGACAATCAGATTTAACTTCTGCATTGGACAGAATAGAAAGATTACAATCGGAAAAAGGCGTGACTCCATTATTGATATCATATAATCGAAGATTACATACTTTATCATTAATTGATCGCGAATTTCTATTCTTTCGTACTTATGGAAATCAAAACTTTGATTGGACTGAAGGTGATGAACAATGATTGTGATTGACTTGGAATTCACGGGCTTGGATCCCGAAACGCAATCGATCATTAGTCTCGCGGCCATTGATTTTGAGCATCCAACAAATACACTCTATCTCGAATGCAAGCCCCGTGCTGGTAGTGAATGGGATGAGCAGGCCGCAACGGCGCATGGTTTTTCGAAGGATTATCTCTCGAAATTGCACCTCTCTGAGAAACAATTATTGCATGAGTTTTTTCAGTGGGCGGAAAAAATTCCCAATCGCACGCTCGCGGGACAGAGCATGGCTTGGGATATGTTGTTTTTGTGGAAGGGTGCGTTGCGGTATGAGTTGAAGTGGCCCTTCATGAATAAGATGTTGGAATTGCACACGCTTGCGTGGATTCGTCACGTGGAAAACAATCATCCTATTCAACTCAAAGGTGGCGTACACAAATTGGGATTGGATGATATTTGTGAGTTCGTTGGATTGCCTCGCCGCGTGGGAGCGCATAATGCGTTAGATGATGCTAAGCGCACCGCTGAGTGTTTTTCGCGCTTGTTGTATGAGAAGACTCTTTTTCCTGAGTTCGAGGAATATCCCATTGCCAAGTGGAAACAGCCTATCAAAAGGCATTTTTCGAAAGATAAATAGCTTATTTCGCCTATCCTTAAATCCTTCCGCTTACTTCTTCCGCCTATGCCTCGTCCTCGAAAACCCGTTTCTAGACTGCGGCGTAGAGGAAAATTAATGCCATGGGATGAGAAGGTATTTGGTTCTCCTGCTGAAAAAAAGGCATTCTTCGCAGACCCGCGTAACCATCCTACTCCAGAGGATGCGGCTTTTATTTCTGCAATCGGGTGGTATGCAAAGCATCAGTTCAAGCACAATGTGACTCCCAAACAGCAAACACAGATGACTGCGTATTTTCGCGCATGTAGTCGAAAAGGGATATTGCCTGATTATAGTTTAATGAAGAAAATTCTTGGTATTAGATTTTGATCACGGCAGGTCTTTGAGTTTCCCAAACGCATACACTTCATCTTCTACCATCCACGCGTGGAAGCTGTCTAAATTTTGTTTGAGAAAAGGAGATAGCGCGGAAACGCGAGGATCGCTTCCTACTGCGGCGAAATTGAATGAAGGCAATACGATGAGTTTTTTCTTCCCATATTTTCCCACTAAATAGCACTTGAATTTTTCTCGCTTGGCGCCTTCTTGTAACTCTATTGCGGGGTGATCGTGTCCAATCACGATGGTGGTGGCGTTTTCATATTCCAAGTTAGAGGGAATTTCATGCCCGTGGCATAAATAGGTGTTGCTTTTCTCGAGGAGCAGTCCTTGATTGTGCACGTCGACTTTGGCAAAGCGCGCGATGGGGTCCAGCCACAAATCATGATTGCCTTTGACGATGGAGATGTGTGCGGCATGCAATGAAAGTAATTCCAACAACTCGATGATTTCTCTCCATTCTTGGTTGGAGCTTTTAGCATACTCGTGCTTGATGTCTCCATCCAACACAATATGAGAGAAATGCATTTTTTTCTCGAATATTTTTTTGAGGTGCTTTTTTACTTCTGCAAAATTAAAGCGGGGAAGCATGACTCCCATGGAGTTGTAGTATTCTTCGATTCCAAGCTGCAAATCCGAAATAACCAAGCAATCGTCCGCGGCAATATAGAGACCCAAATCAATCGCATGGAATCCGGGTGCGAGTTCGATGGGTAAGGGAGAATTAGTAGACATTTCTAGCTCCGTTGTAAGTCCCTGTAGATTTTAGAGATAAGAGTTTTGTACTTTGCATATAGTTGTGCGTCACTTGATTTAATTCCTTTTGAGCGAATATGTCTGTCATGGGGCACCCCAACGAACATGATTTCTAGTCCTTTCTTTTTTGCTTCATTTTCCATCATGCGTGACCGGAAATAATCAATAGCATCTACTAATTCACTCATTTCGGCATGAGTAAATTTTCCATAAATGTGCTTTCCCACTCGTAATTCATGCTTTTTGCCTGAGTGCATGTCATACGCAAATGCTTGCATGGATTCTCCCAAATCGACGCGCATACGGTGTGCGAGTGGATTTTCAATTTCTTCCAATTTTACTTTTGCTCGCTGTGCAATTTTTTGTTGTCCAAGGAAATAGCGATAAGCTGGATCGCTTCGCATACTACTTCCTCTTGGAGTGGGTTCAACTATTTTCTCTACTCCCATCCTGGGATATTTTTCTCTCAATCGTGTTGTTGCTTTTCTAAATGATTGCAGTGATCCAACTGCTTTGGTTGAATGAAGCACTCCAATTACCGTTACTTTTTTCCGAGTAGCACTTTTGGTTGCCATTAGTAATCGGTTTCATTTCTTGTTAATAATATGGAACTATTTGCTTTTCGCCTTGGCCTCTTTGGCTTCGACTTTTTGGAGTACTTTCTCGTGCATGCGCTTGATGAATGCAAGGCGGTCTTCCATTTTGACGGTGTCGTGGTGTCCTTGGGCAATTAATGCAAATGCGAAGGGAGTAAAGCTCTCGGGTTGGATGATTTTGGTCCCCATCATGCCTTGTTCTAATGCCACTACAATCTCGTGCGCGTGCGTAATGTCCATTAAGTCTTCCATGACCTCGCGGCGTGCCTCGCGTAGTACGGAAAAGTTTTCATCGAGTCGCATGACTGCTGAAAGCAATAAGCGTGAAGACATCTGTTGCCTTCCCACGCTTTTGACGCGTCCGCGATAATTGCGCAAAATCATTAATGCACGCGTGGCACAATGGCGGAAGCGTCTGCGTAGGACTTCGCTTTCACGCAATGCGACCTCGAGAATTTTGCGGAACTCCCAAGAATGAACGGCTCCCATGAGTTTCTCGGGAGAGGCTTTTCCGTGGAATAATAGTGCGAATCCATTGTCAGATAGTAAGATATCGATGTCCTTGTGCAATAGTCTTCCGAGCGAGAATGCGTAGGCGCGTGAAAGGGCGTCGTTGACTCTTCTTCCAAAAAGGGAATGGAATACCCAGTAACTCATGTCTCCTTCGCGCACGGTTTCGATGACGAGTTTTCCATGGTGGGGGATCTCGGCATACTCAAATTGTTCTTTGAAATATTCATAAATGGCATTCGCCGCATTCGCGTCCACATAGAGATATTTGTCCACGAACTCTACGATTTCTTTCTTGCTCTTCTTCATGCGGAATTTTTCATCCATGAGTTGGCGGAATTTTTGGATGTCCATGGCCAAGTCGTATGAAAGAGGGAGCATTTCAGAGAACCATGCAGGGACTGTTGGAAGTTGTCCCGTGGCAGGTTTTGCTTGCACGGTCATTCCGCGCGCGAACAAGTACTCGAACACGCTTCCTCCTAACACAAACTTATCCCCGCGCTTGAGTCGTTCCATGAATCCTTCATCGAGAGTTCCGATTCTATTTTCTCCAATCTTCACGGTCATCTTGGCTTCGTCGGGAATGGTTCCCACGTTGGTCATATACAGCACGCGCGCGAGCTTTCCTCGCTTGCCCATCAATCCCGTCTTTTCATCCACCCATATCTTGGCATAGACGTTGCGCACTTCTAATCCCGCATACACTCCAGAGAGATAATTCAGTATTTCTTGGAAATCAGCGCGTGGGAGATTGGTATAGGGATAGGCGCGTCGCACTTCATCAAACACTTCATCGATTCCCCTTGGTTCATTCACGACCATTCCAAAGATGTGTTGTGCCAGTACATCTAAGCAATTCTTTGGGATATTTACGCGATCAATTTTTTTCTCGAGTGCATTCTTCAATAGCACGCCGCATTCCACGAGGTCATCGCGATCCAATACCACAATGCGTCCCTTCACCGTGTCGTGCAATCGATGCCCGGCGCGTCCGATTCGCTGCAATGCGCGTGCGACTCCTTTGGGGCTTCCCAGCAATATGACGAGGTCCACATACCCGATGTCGATTCCCAATTCCAGTGAAGTAGAGGAAACGCAGCACTTCAATTTTCCTTCTTTCAATTGATTCTCCACCATCAAGCGGTGCTCGCGCGATAACGAGGAATGATGTGCGCCAATGAATCCCTCATACGTTCCGGGGGATTTCTCCTTGAGATGATGCACCACGCGCTCAGTAGCGGCACGGGTGTTGGTGAAGACAATCGTTGTTTTGTGGGATTGAATCAAATCATCCAGCGTGCGATAGAGTGCTTCGTGTGTTTTTTTGGTAGTAGTATTGATCAAATCCGGCAATGGAGAGAGTACTTTCAAGTCCATTTTTTTGATGTGAGCAATATCCACGACTTTGCAATCTCTCTCGGTGCCAGGATGCCAATTCCCAACGAGATATTTTGCGACTTCATCCAGGGGTGCAACGGTTGCAGAGAGTCCGATGCGCGTAATCGCGGGAGCGAGTCGCTGGAGTGATTCCATCGTAAGAGACATCTGCACACCGCGCTTTCCCGCTGCCAGTGCGTGGATTTCATCCACAATCATCCATTGGGCTTCTTTCATGTTTAATGAGAACTTTGGCGCGGTGAGCGTGATGGCTAGTGATTCAGGTGTAGTGATGAGAATGTGCGGGGGTTTGGATAGCATTTTGCTTTTCTCGTTGGCAGTCGTGTCTCCTGTTCTTACCGCCACGCGGATGGGGAATTCTTTTCCTATTTTTTCGGCTGCTTTTTTGATTTCTTCAAGTGGGGTATTGAGATTTTTTTCGATGTCGTTAGAGAGTGCGCGTAAAGGTGAGATGTAAATGCAATAAATTTTGTCCTCGAGCTTTCCTGCTTCTGAAAGGGTCATGAGTTCGGAGAGGACTGCTGCAAATGCAGAGAGTGTTTTTCCTGTTCCGGTGGGCGCGGAAATGAGGATGTTTTGGCGCTGGTGGATATTCACAATGGAATAGAGCTGGGGCTCCGTGAATCCCTTGAAGTGGTGCTTGAAGTAGGCCCCGAGCAAGGGATGTAGCGCCGCATAGACTTCTTTTTCGGGGTATTTTTGCGTGAGGTGCGTAATCATATTGTTGGGAGCGGACGCACGTATTGGGTGGAACAACGAGAATCCGTACTATAAGAGAAACGCAAAGATAGGGTTAAAACTCATTGGGTGCCAGTGCGCCGAATAATAGTTGGTTGGAATGTCCCGGCCTTAATAGCCTCCACTAATTTCGTCCAACTGTGGTATCCAAAGTGCTGATTTTTTGCTGAATAGTTGAGCAGATATGCTAGTTTTGGATTTTTTCTCCAATCAACTTGTACGTGTGATGCTCCGCGTTCAATCGCAAGTTGCACTTTGCGCGCAAACCATTCGGGTGTGGGGTGAGTGGGATTGAATCCGTTTGGGCCCATTGCATAAGGCACGAGCCCAATGTCGTGCGTCAATAATTCGATCATGTTTTTTCTTCCAAAAAATTTGGATCGTCGTAATTTTTCTGCTAGCGCCTTGTATCCTCTTTGATTTTTGTCGTAATGTAAAATGCTTGGGTCACCATTGATTAGTTGGAGTATTGTTTCACGTTTCTTTGGGGTAAGTGCGCGTAGTTTTGGCTCCCATGTTGCTGGCTGGTGCCCTGGCTTTCGTGGAACGCGTTTGGGCATGCATTTCAGAAAGATGTTTGAGTATAAATGCCAAACGAAAAGAAGGAGTGGCCGGCCCCGCATGGGTTGGCGTGACCGGCCGAGTTGGAGGAGAAAATGGGGTGCTATGCATTCTTTCTGTTTTGCTTTCTGGGGCCAAAAAGCAAGTGTAAGGAAGGTGGTTGGGAGCGTTGATGAACCCTTTCGAGCTGAGTGAGCCTGCTCCCAAACCACGTTTGGATCGCGTTTGTTTTGTTTCAATCAAGCGCCGTCTCGTCAACCACCTCTGCACTCTTACGTGATTTCACGTATAAAAGTCTGCCAAAACCCTTTCTGGTGTAAATTGAATGAATGATGCATGTTTTGCTTGAAAATTTTCATTTGATGCATGTATGAGTCGACATAATGGCGTTTTATGGGCATATAGGATGATTCGATGAATGGATGAAAAGCGTTAAAATGCTCAAATCCCTCTCTTGGGGGTATGAGTTCTTCTCTTTCCAGCAAGGAACGCGCCGTCTTTTTGGAACTTTCAAAGAATGCTCGGCTTTCCGACCGTGAATTGGCGCAGCGCCTCAAGACTTCCCAGCCCACGGTTACGCGCATTCGCTCGCGTTTGGTGCAAGAACAATTTATTGATCGCTTCATGGCCTTGCCTAATTTGCAAAAGTTGGGGTTGCACTTTCAAGCCATGACATTTATCAAAGCCCATAATCCTGCGACCATTAAGAAAGTCGCACAGTGGGCGCATGAGCATTCCTCTGTGGTGTTTGTTGGAGAAGGAGAAGGCATTCGCATGGCGCAGTTGATGATGCATTCCTTGCATGGGGACTTTTCAGAGTATACATTATTTTCAAAAGAACTCAAAGAAAAGTTTGCAGGGCAATTGATGGATGTGGATTCATTTTATTTAGATTCAAAATCCATCTCCAAATATTATCACTGGCATTCGGTGATTGAGGATCGTTTGAAGAAATTAAAAGAATTCCATGACGCGCAGGCCAAGAAACTTTCTCGAAGAGAAAGGATTAGTCAGGCGTTGCAGAATCTCTCGCAATTGAAAGAGCGCATTCCCTCCATGCCTAAGATGAATTTGCCCGGAAGTGGAAAGGCCAAAGAAGAAGATGCGGATGAGTCTGCAGAGGATCGAAAACTCTCCACGCAGGAAAAAGAAGATAAATGAAATATCTTTTACAAAAAGGTTCGTCAAAAGTGGACAGGTTTCATCGCAATGGAACCTGGATTCGGATTCGCCCTACGAAATGGGCGTTACAAAATATCCATTTCTTCCATGGGCTTGATGAGGTTGCGTGAGCCAAAACAATTAGGGAAGGATGGGCATCCCCAGAATGCGCCGTTCTTGCGATGGCGTAATTCCATGGGGGTTTCGCACTCGGGGCACTTGGGTGGGTCGAGGGGTAAATTCAAATGGTCCTTGCACGAGGGCAGGCCAAAGGTGTTGTTGGCGGTTGATTTTTTTGAGCAAACCACACACTTCATATTAACTCATTATAATGAAAAAGTGTTTTAAACAGGTGTTTTTACTTCGCAAAACAGTCAATTCCGTGCGTCGCGCAAGGCGTTTTTAAGCGTTCATTTCCACGTTTCATGTATGTCTGCGGCTTCTTCGCTCAAAAAAACCGTCTTAGTGCTATTGCTCGAGGACATTCTCTTTCCCGGAACCGTGAATTCCGCAGTGGATGCGGTGCGCGTGCAGCAATTTTTGAAATCCCTCCAAAAATATGCCAAATCCCACTCAGGTTTCCGTTATTTTGGTGTTTCTGCGCTCAAGCTGGGGGTAGTAGAAAAAAAGCTCAAGGAGTTTGGATTGGATGATTTTTTTTCCGAGGACGCGGATCCTTCTTTTGCTCCAGGAAAAAATGTGCTCGCGGTCAATGAGGCTTTTATCCGACAGATGACGCCGGAGGATCGCACCATTTATGAGCACAAGTGCGTTTCCGATGCCGAATGCAAAGATGAATACGCGCGCCAAGTGCAATTACTGCAGCTCATGGAAAAGCTCCACGTGTCTCCGGAAAATGTTTTGTTTGTGGGTCATGATTATTGGTTTGATGGTTTCTATACGCGCCGCTTTTCTAAAGTCGATGTGGCATTCATCGAGTCCGCGTTGACCAGTAAGGGTCACTTGGCCACGGAACGGATTGAAGGGTTGTGGCACATTGGGTTGAATTGGGAGGAGTTGCTTCCTTTGTTGGAAGGCAACGCGCCCGTGATTGATTACAAGCGCCTGGATGAGTTTGTTGTCACCACCATCAGCAAAGAGCTCTTTGGCGGCCAAGGATTTTCATTGCAGAAAAAAGTCATTGATTTGCGGAAAATAAAGGAAAAGAATGCTGCTGAGGGCGTTTCGGAATCCGCTTCACCATCAGAAGAAAGCAAGCATAAATAGTCAGACTATTTTCTTGAATTGATTTTCAATGAACCAGCGTCGATTACTTCGATCCAGAAAGAAAATAGTTCAATCTCGTCGCTCGCGCTTGACTCGTATTCGTAGCCGCCGGGATCGGGCTGTAAAATCAGCGCATGCGAAAGGCATGAAGGAATTTCGCGTGAAGGCGGATTATAATTTTTCACTTCAATTAGCTGAAATAGTCAAGCAAAAAGGAGTAGAAGGACTTAGGAAGGCACGAGAGAATCTTTTTTTCAAAAATAAAATGGATAACTGGCTGGCCGCTCGTTCGCGTAATCACGGGCGACCAACGGCGTCATTGGAAGCGGTTGCGCGATTTATCAGAGAATATGCAGTTCGTCTCAAAATGAGATATGCCCGGCTGCAGCGGATAAAAAGCCGTTTAAGGCATGGCGGAAGTCCTCGTAGGACAATATTGAACTTTCGGACTCCAAAGCGTGGGCCGAGGTTATTAGAGTAATACCGCGCCGATACATCTGGTTTTAATCTTTCCCGCGCATAGTATCCAGCATTATCCGGGATAGGGGTAAAAAACCATGAAAAGTCCGTTTGCTGTCGAAAAAATCCGTGCCAGACAGGTATTTGATTCGCGTGGCGTGCCCACCGTTGAGGTCGAGGCCATTTCAGGGCAAATGATGGCGCGCGCCATCGCCCCTGCTGGAACCAGCAAAGGAAGACATGAAGCCCACGATTTGCGCGATGAAGAAAAGGCCTATTTGGGTTTAGGGGTTTCAAAGGCCGTCAAGAATGTCAATGGTCCTATTGCCCGCGAACTGCAGGGGATGAATGCCTGCGCCCAACAGGAAATCGACAAAGCACTGATTGATTTGGATGGCACTCCGCAAAAAAATAAATTAGGCGCTAATGCCATGGTCGCGGTTTCAATGGCCATTTGCAAATTAGGCGCGCAGCTGCAAGACCAAACCGTGTACGAGCACGTTTCTCAACTCTCTCAGAGCAAGGAAAAACTCTACAAGTTGCCCATGCCGCTTGTGAATGTCATCAACGGTGGCAAGCACGCGGGGAATCAGTTGCCGGTGGAAGAAATTTTAGTTGAACCCACCAAAGCAAAATCCGTCGAGCATGCGTTGCAGATTACGCAAGAAATTTATCATTCGCTCAAACAAATCCTTGCCCAAAAGTATGGGCCTACTTCCGTGAACGTGGGAGAATTAGGCGGGTTTGCTGTTCCAGTCAACGACCTGAACACTGCCCTGGACCATGTCATGGAAGCAGCAAAACAATTGGGCTATGAAAAGCAGATCAAGATGGGCTTGAACGTGGCCGCATCTCACATTTCAAAGAAGGGCGCGTATCATTTAGGGGATAAAGCGCTGACGCACCGACAATTGATCAACTATTATGCTAATTTGGTGGCACAATACCCTATTTCGGTGTTGATTGATCCCTTCTCCGAAGACGACATTCAGGGATTCCAGGGTGCCATGCAGCGCATCGGCTCCACTCACCCCATTGTGGGAGATGATTTGCTCGTTTCCAATCCCATGCGCATGAAGCGCGTGATGGATTTGAAGGCCTGTAATGGATTGGATTTGAAGATCAACCAAATTGGAACGATTTCCGAGGCGATGCAAGCGTATGCGATGGCCAAAGAAGCCAAATGGACCACGCTGGTGTCGGCGCGCGCCGGAGAAAGTGAGGATTCGTTCCTTGCGGACTTTGCAGTTGGATTGCATTCTAATTATGTGAAGTTTGGCGCTCTCTCGCGAAGCGAACGCGTGAACAAGTACAACCAATTGCTGCGCATCGAAGAAACACTTGGAAAGAAAGCAATCTTTGGAAAGTAATTTTTTAATAGTGGGTGCTTTGAAAAAGCACCCATTCTCGCTGCGGCCAGCCGAAACTGGCCAGCTATTGCGATTCCTTCGGCATCGTTCTATCATTGCCTTTCCACTTGGGCTTGTTGGGCTCGCGTGGGGTGGGGGAATTGGTTGTGCTGGCAATGGGCATTTCTTTCTTCAACCCCACAATCATATCTGTTTTCTTTGTTGGGGTGGGAGTTGTAATGGGTGCAGCTTTGCTAGGGGAAGTGCTTCCCTTGGTGGGTGCTTTTGTTGGAGTATTTTTTCCTCCGAGGTTGAGCGTGATTTTGGGTATTTTTCCCATGCGATAGAATAATGCGACGCCGATTCCCCCGACCACGAGGAGTATCACTAGCAGCCCCATGAAGAGGTAGCTTCCCTCATCGGGTGTTGTGGAGTTTTTTGGGCTTCCACTAGTAGTGGTGCTTCCGTTAAGGGTGGCTGCGTTGATTCCAGTAGTGGTCTGCAAATCGAGGTTGATGCGGTTTCCGACGATGAATGTAGTGGCATCCGAAAAGAGGGCTTCATTTCCCACTGCCGCGATGGCGTCGTATTCTCCATTTTTTTCGAAGAATCCGAGACAGGAGCCATTCAGGTCAGTCGTGCATTCGGCTTCTATTTTGCATTGCTGCACAATCGAGGGAATGTTTTCCACGCGCAGTGCGAATGAATTCACGCACGCATTCCCATGTGCAGTGAAATGGACTTGGATATTTGGAATTCCATTATTCAAATCATCCATGACACGCACCAAAATTCCAGTGTCGTCGGTTTTTTCGTTGCAGTCATTATCCTTTTCATCCAATAGCTCGCGTGCTCCTGGATAGACTTTATCATCATTATCGTTGCAGTCGTTGGCGCAAATGCTTACGCCATCATCATCGGCATCGAATCCATCATCCACTTTTCCATCACAATCATTGTCGACTTCATCGCATACTTCTGTGGCCCCGGGAAAAATACTCGCGTCATTTTCATTGCAATCGTATTTCTCAGTGTCTCCAGCGCACGCCCCATCAATGTGCCCGTCTCCATCCACATCGACGCAGTCTGCGCATCCTTTGGTGATGATTTTCCAGCTATTCGCGGTCGCAGCGATTGCAGTGAAGTGGGGGCCCACAGTGGGTCCGACTGCGTTGTTGATTTTGGAATCGATATCGGTTTGGATATAGGCTTGGCTGGCGTTCATCAGATAATATGCCTTTGATTGCAATCTTTCTTCGATGGATGAATCGCTTTCTTCGCAGGAAGAGCGTAGGAAAACATTAGATATCAGCAATCGCGCCAGGGGCTCGCTCTTTTCAGGAAGGGAGTAGGATGCATATCGCAATGGGCTCCCATTCGTGCGGTATCCATTTCCACCATCCTTTTCTTCGAGTTCCAATAGGAATTGTACGGCCTTGCGGAAGCGTGCATCATCAGAGTAAATCGTGGGTTGGGCTTGGAGCAACAAATAGAGGATAGTAGCATTGTCCAAGAAAAGACCGCGCGTGTCTGCGAGCGTGGCATTAGAGGGATAGGGCTCGTATTCCGCACTCCCGTCGGACGGCGTGCATGTCACGACGCGCTTTCCCGGTCCTTCCCAGCGTGAGTAATTGCGAAAACTTCCATCGCATTCCTGCAGGGAAAGGATTCCGTCGATGAGATAGTCTTTTGCTCGCTCAAATCGTGCATCATCGGTTGCCTGAAACAAGCGGTCGAAGAAAAGTGCGGTGAATGCTAATTGGGTTTTTTCATTCTCCTGGATTTTGATGGTGCCCCCATCGCTGCACAATGGGGTGTCAGGGCTATCCGTCTTGATGATGAATTCGCGCGGCATCATTCCAATGGGGATGGAATTATTGTAATCGTCGATGAGCTGTGAGGGATGAATACCGAATGATTCGCTTTCGGGTGTGATGATTGCCGAAAGTAAAAGTTCTCCCATGTTTTTGGCCGTAGTGAGATATGCAGTGGTATTTGGCGTGTTCGTGGTGGATGCCAACAAGAATAGGGTGCCGATTCCGCTGATGGATTCGAGGTTGGATGTGGTAAGCGCATTCGTCGTGCTCTCAGGGACGGCCCATGCGTTGTATTTGATACTCAATTCATTACATGCGTTGCTGGTGCCATTGATTCCTTTCAATTCCGTGACCACATTCGTTGTCACTCCATTGGGTAATACTCCTTTGTGGTGCGTTCCCCACGTCGTTCCATCGGGAGTCCACACGAATGGCAGCATGCGATCGGCAAGCGCTCGGATTTCAGTCTGAGTGTTTTGATTGATATCCAGGTCTGCGAGCTGGGGGTTCTGCAAATAAGAAAGGCCGATTGCGAAATATCCTACTCCTCCAAAATCAATAGCATTATCATAGAAATCCAGCGCGTCCACTGAGAAATAGGATTGGGGGAAATTGTACTGGGAAGACCATGCTTGCGTGGTATAAGAGACCGCAATCCCGTCCTCGATTATATCCGCGAGTGTGTCATCGAGTTCAGCTGGGGGCTCTTCGGCTAGACCCCATGCACTCGGTATTGTCCCAATCATTGCTAGTACGAGGATGAAGGAAAAAAGAGTAGCATGGATTTTGGATTGCATCTCAAATGGATGGAGGGGGTGCTTTTAATTGTATATTCCGGTTCGCATGCTGCCGTGCCACGCGGGATGGCATGCATCTATAAAGAGTAATTCGCCGTCTTACTATCATCCTATTGGAGGGATGTCATGAATCACATTGGTAAGAGTATTTTCTTATGGGGTTTGATTTGTTTTATTGGGTATGGTGTCTATCAGTTCCTGCTCATGGACCCTAACTTCCCACAGCCCATGATCTTATGGACGGTCTTGACGATCATTGGAGTGGTTGCGATGCTTAAGTGGATGCCCAATGCCATGAAGTTGGACGTGGTGAAGGTATGGATTATCGTCGCCGTCCTGGGGATGATCTATCACTGGCTCGCTGTCATGAAAATCGTTCCATTGTTTTTCACCGCATGGGGATTCTGGGCATTATTGATGGCAATCGGATTCCTTGCGACCGGGTACACCTGGAAAGCCCGTGAGAAATTCTATTATGGAGTCGGCGTGCTGAATGCCATTGTATTTTTGGCGATCGCATTCATGCCCAGCCTCATCGGCACGTATGGGTCCGCGGTTCTCGCGATTGTGAGCGGCGTCCCATTGTTGTACGATGGATGGAGAACGAAGTAGGCCTGTTTCGGCCGAGCCAGTTTCGGCTGGCTGCAGCGAGAACAGGTATCGCGTTGCGATACCTGATTTTTCTTTTATTTTTTTATTTCTTTCTTTTTTACAACCGTATTTTCATCAAACGCTTCGAAAATGGTTTTCTGTTTCTTTTCAATTCCTGCAATCGTTGCTTTGGGTTGTGTGACATCAAATTGGTATGAGCGGTATTCCAATCCATTGTTCTTGAGCAACTCCATTGCGGTCTTGCGTATTTCGGGTGCGACTAAAATGGTTCTTCCTTTTGTCTTCTTGACTTCGGGCACGTAGCGATGCAGTTGCATGACGGAATCATAATCGGCTTGCCTTCGTTTGAGTTCAATCACGACAAGATTCCCATCCTTATCCTCCGCCAAAATATCAATCATTCCCTTGCGCAGGTGGGATTCCTGCTTGAGGGGTTTTAGTCCTTTCTCCAATACCTCTAAATCATCCATCAATTGATTGCTGAGTTCGCGTTCGCTTCCCACTAATTTGAAATCGCTTTTTTTGTCTTCCATGGTGTGCAAATTGAGCATCTCTACTTTTTCCAGCGTCACCGTAAGCGATTCTTTCGGAGCGCGCTTCGTCGCCGCAATCACGAGTTTTCCTTCATCCATTTTCGTAGACCATGAATTGGCCATCAAATAATTAGTAGGTCGTAGTAGCTTGTTTTGGTGGATGGCAAAACTTCCATCCCCCTTAATCAGGAGCAAGCGCGATCCTGTGGGGAGATTGCTCGCGGCGCGTCCATGGTATTGCACGCGGCAATCCCCAATCAACATGATCAAGTCCTTCCTCGCCAGCGCGCGATCGAGCGCTTCCTTGGCTTGTTCGAGTTCCATGTGGTATGATGGGTGCGCGCAGACTTATATTTGGAATTGTCCCCCGCAAGACACTCACTGCGCTTTCTTGCGTGCGACGATGATAATGGTGCGTTTTTCTTTGTCATCTGGGACATATCCCCTGCCTTGAATGCCTCGACGGGCTCGAATCCCGATTATTTCCTCGGCTTCTTCAGGGGTTTCATAGTGGACATAATCCAGTTCGAGCCCCATGCGCTTGAGGGAACGGATGAGGGTCGCATTATCTCTTGGTCGTTTTTCTGAATACAAAGTTGAAAATCCGTGCTCGGGGCGATTATAGATGATAATTCTTCCACCCGGTTTCACGAATCGAAGCAATCCGAGGATGGCTCTGCGATAATTGACATAATTCAACACATCTGATAACAGCAACGTATCGACATGTGGTTTTTTCTCGCGTGGATCAATTTCGAGGAACTTGGCGATGGCCAGAAATCGCTTTTTTTGTTCGGGCGTGTTCAATGCCGTATTTTCGATGTCGGCTCGGACTTCCAGCATTCCCGCATCGATTTGGCTGCGTTTTTTGAATGCCAAGTCGACGCGAATGATTTTTTTCCCTTCGGTTGGATAGTATGCACGCAAGCGATTGTGCCCATGGGAATCGGTGATGCGCATGCTGCCGCTACCTACATCCAGTATTACCCTTCCCAGTTTTCGATACATATCTAATCCAACCAAAAACGGCATGAAATGATAGGCTTTGTATGATGCCGAGTGATGGTGTCCATGGTGGGTCGCACTACTTCCGTGCAGATCATTCGGATTGACCACTCCAGGGCTGATTTTCATATTCCATTTCACACGACGTAGCCGTTCACTTTCTGCACGTCTTCTTGATGGAGTGGGCACGGCCTAAACCTCGATCAGGTGTTTCGGTGCTTTGCTCAGGCGTTTGTTTCCACCGTGCGTGATGACGATGTTGTCTTCGATGCGTATTCCCCCGCTACTGCCATAATATCCTGGCTCCACGGCCAACACCATTCCGGGGGAAACTTTCCATTCTTGGTAGGGAGAAATAACACCCGGGGAATCATGCGTCTCCAATCCCACGCCATGCCCTAGCCCATGAGGGATTTTGTGCCCCAACACTTTTTCCGCTGCAAGGTGGGCTTTCTTTGAAGGGTTTCCGGGGACTAATTCAGCAATTCCTGCTTCTTGTGCCTCAAATGTTTTTGCATAGAATGCGTGCTTTCCCTCGCTGGCTTTTCCGAAGTGCATCGTGCGAGAAAGATCAGAGCAATATCCCTCATGCTTCGCCCCGAAATCAATGAGGATTGTCTCATTTTTCTTTAATTTTTTATTGGAAACGAAGTGATGGATGTCTCGCGCATTGTCTCCAAAACAAACCAGTGTGGGAAATGCTTCCTCGCATGCGTTGCGGGCGAATTCATAATTGATGCGTGCCATTAATTGCTGTTCGGTAATGTTTTTGTGCACCCACTCTGGGAATTGGTGAGATACTTCTTGCGAGATGTGCGCGGCCTCGCTTATTTTTTTGATTTCTTCTTTTGTCTTGATCCCGCGCGATTGATAGAGGGCATTACTGACGTCGATGAATTTTGTTTTGGGGAATTTTTCTTTGAGTGCGAGGAGTTGCCCCGCCGTCATATATGCATGATTCAACCCCACGCGCTTCTTGTCGAAGAACGCATGGAGGTTTTTGTAGATGTCCTTGTGCGAGCGGATAATTTTCATCCTTCCTCGGTATTGCTTTCCCACGCTGCGGGCTTCAAGCGGGCTGCATAAGAGGAGATTTTTTTCTGCAGTTTGTAAAAAACGATATCCAAAATTGAGTTGGGTGATTCCCGTAAGCTTGCACAGGAGGGGATCCACTAACTGTTCATTCGAAACGATATAGAGCGAGTCTATTTTATTCTGTTCAAAGAATTCTTCTTGGAATAGTTGTGGGACAAAATTGCTGGTCATGTTGATGGGACCAAAAAGGGCTTTTTATTGGAGGCGGTCAAAACCATCAAGTTGGATTACTTGTCCTTTTGCAAGCCGATTGATCTCATTCATGAACTGCCACTCGTATCCACGCAAAATCGCCTGTCCATTTTGAATTGTGGTTTTGCCTGATCCGATTAATCCTGCCAGGATGACGGCCATCGTTTCACGAATGCCCATGTTTTCCGTGATTATTTTTCCAGCAATCGGGGTGGGCCCCATAACTTGAATGGTGTCTTTTGTGTGGCTGATGACTGCACCCATTTGTTTTAGCGCAGGGACATAGGCAAAACGATTAATGGGATAGCTCTCACGAATGGATGAATTTCCGTGGGATTGTGTGAGTAGGGCAACAAAAATAGGCACGATATCGGAGTGGATGGCAGGGAAACGATTGGTGGTGAAGCGCGCGGGCAAGAGCTTCTTCGGTGGGATAAATCGGGTGTGTTTTTTGCTGGATTGCACTTTCACCCCCATCTCTTTGATGCATTCCGTAAAAGCGCCAAAATTTGCAAGCATCGAAGAAGGGATTGAGATGGCTGTATGTGTTGCAATTCCAATCAGCACCCATGTTTGTGCCTGAATCCGATCAGAGGGGACTTGAAAATGAATGGACCTGAAGGACTTTGGTGGAGTAATAGTTATTGCGTGCCGCCTTCGTTTGATTTTAACCCCTAGTCTTTGCATGAAAGCGATTACTGCTTCGACCTCTGGCTCAAAGTCTATTTCTTCAATGGTGCTTTTTTTCTCACACATGGATGATAGTATTACTGCCATTGAATTAGAGATGATTCCTTTTCCGCCGATCCTAAAGTGAGCTGGCTTTATTGTGCCATTGATGGCAATTCCGTTCTTTTGGTACTTACAAGCAAATCCAAAAGCATGCAATACTCTTTCTTGGAGTACGAATGAACGATTAAATGCGTCTCCGCCAGTGACCCCCAATTTGCATTTGTTGAATGTAGATAATGCCGGGATTAATCCATACATCGACCCCCGTGATTGTTTTGTTAGATGCGAAGGGAGTTTCCACTTTTTGATGGTTGAACCATCAATTTGCAGCGAGTGCGTGCTGATACGTTTAATTTTTACTCCGATGAATTGGAGGACTGCAATGAGATTTTCAACATCATCGAGCAGTGGGATATTGGAGAGTGTAATTATTTTCTTGCACATGGCAGCAGCTGCAATGATTGGGAGGGCGGCGTTTTTGGATCCCTGTAAACTTGGAAAAAATGACTTGCCCGTAACGGGTCCAGAAACATGTATCTTTTTCATGACTCACTTTACCACGTTGACTTGCACTTGCGTGTCATAGGGTTTTCCATTGAGTTGCGTGGAGATTGTGATGACGTAGCTTCCGGGCGTGAATGGGTTTCCACTCGCATCCACGGGCAACACCAGGAATTCGAGCGTGCGTGTTTCGTCTCCTCCAAGGAAGGGGATGGTTTGTCTTTTTGGGGAAATGGATAGCAATGGTGCGCTGGGGGCGTTCACTTGCACGACCATGTCTTGGGCCATTTGTGCAGTGGGGTTGTACACGTGCACCTGCAGAATGGTGGAATCATTCGCGGAAAGCGATAAGGGATTCTGCACTAGTCGCGCGGAAAGCACATTTGCATTGGTTCCCCCGATAAGCAGGAAGGCCAAAAATAATACGACGAGCACACCCAACGCAGGGAGTAGGAGCCCTTCGATTCCTCCCAAATCCATGTCGAGGGGGTTGCGTTTGTAGACTTTCATATCGCATGAATGGATTTGGGGTTTTTAAGTTGGTCTTTCGGAAACGTAATAACTATGCGATAAATATATTTCCTCACGGATATAACTCTACTATGAAACCTATTTTTGTTGGAATCGCCGGTGGAAGCGGCTCAGGAAAATCTACCCTTGGCTTTGGGTTAATGGATATGTTTCCAAATGACATTGGGCTACTGCAATTGGATGACTATCAGCGCAAACGTGAAGAGCTTTCTATGGTTGATGGTTTGCCCAATTGGGATGACCCAGCTGCAATTAACTTTACTCGATTACTGGAGGATATTAATGCGCTAGAAAAAGGGGAAACAATTAATGTTCAAACAAAAAGTGAGCGATTTAATCCAGAGTATAAAGAAAAAGGACGCATTAGTTTTATGATAGCTCCCAAGAGAATAATGCTCCTCGAAGGCTATTTGGCATTATGGGATAAGCATGTGCGCAGCAAGCTGCATAGTAGTATTTTTCTTGATCTGCCGGATGAGTTGCGCGTACGCCGCCGAACAAAATTTATTGATCCAGTTTATATTGAGAAAATATTATTGCCCATGCACCACCAGTATATTGAACCAACTAAACAATATGCCACTCACATTATTGAAGTTGGGGGAAAATCGAAAGAGAAAGTTCTATACGAAGCCAAGGAATTTCTTGTTGATCTTGGAATTATTTCGCCTTAGACGTAACTACTCACTGTACGCGAAGGATAAACGATTATACTCTTCAGTAGTATAAATTGTAATTCCTTCTTTGTGCCATAACACAAATTCAGCAATCCCAGCATCTAATGCCATTTTACTGCAAACGGTACAAGATGGTTGACGAGAAAAAACAGGTTCTTTATTCTCTCCTAATCGAACGTAGTAGATGCGTGAACCAATGAGCTTTTTTGGTTCATTCATAAGCGCTTGCATGATTGCACGTTGTTCTGCATGAACACAACAACTTCGATCAGATTTGAAGTTTTTTTCTAGTTGGTTCATTTTACAACTATCATCTCTTTTTCCAGCTGGAAATGCATTGTATCCCGTTCCGATTATCTCGTTCTCCTTAACGATAATACTTCCTCGCGCTGATTGAAAACAATCGGATTTTTCGGCATGTTGGGCCGCGATTAACAAGTAGTTTTTACACTCAACTTCCTCATTTCCTTCTGCAATGCGCATCATATTCCCTCGTCGTTCATGGCAATGTGAATAATTGGTCGTCGCCCTTTCCATCGAAGAGTCCCGCGCGCACGCCTGCGTCTAACCATGCGTGGGCGTACGAGAAAGCCGCGAGTGAAATAAGCATTTCCCCGTGTGCTCGGAAGTGTTTGGCGTCATTGAAATAATTTTGTGCCATGGAGATAAAATCCAGCGCAATCGCATATTCTTTGCTCCCCTTCCGCGCGAGAATAGAGATTTTTTCTAATCCCTTTTTTGTGAGCGATTCATAGCGTGCCACTTTCGTTTCGAGCGCGCGTTCAAGGCTTTGGTTTGCGTTGGATTTTGTTATTTTTGTTTTCTTGGTTATTTTTTTCGCCATCATTTCATTCCTCCTAATTTTTGCAGCGCTTCATGCTCATACTCCTGCAACGTGCCGCAAATGATGAGGCTCTGCGGGAAAATATTCCATATTTGTTTCTCCAAAAAATCTAGTTTTCCCGCGCGTACGAGTTGCTTGCTATTTCCCATTCCTCCTAATCCCACTCCAATCCAATCATGCGTTGAAATCTCGCGTGCTTGTGCGGCTCTTCGAATGAATCCAATCGCTTCATCCACGCTCATGAATCGCTGTGCGTCGGGGTGCAAATCGAACAAGCAGTGCGTATGCAGTCCCATGGATTTGTTTTTTACGATCACATCAAATGGAGAAAGCGGCTCGTCTCCTTCGCGTGGAAAAACAAACGTAGTGGTGCGTCCAAAACGATATTCGTCCAACCCACATATTCCGCGATAATTGAAGATGGAAATACCCGGGATGACTTCATAGGATATTTTTTCTTGCTTGCAGTATTCCAATAATGAAATGTGCGTTGTGGCAGTGAGAGGGTTTCCGAAAATAAGCAGTGCAATGGAATGCGTCCGCGCTTCGTTCAAAAAAGACTCTGAATAATCCTCCACGTCCTTGCGCTGGAGCATGTGAATGGGTTTTTGGATAATGGTTTCTAATTTTTGGATGTCTCCTTCGGCGAACTTGGAGGTGTAATTTTCCACATACACTTTATCGCTGGCCTGGATGGCATGCAGGGCTTCGAGCGTGAGCTGTCGGGGGTTCAATCCAATCCCAATGAGGCGAAACATATGACATCACTCGCGGAAATGGCCTATTAAATATGCCCTAATTGCACGTTCCAACGGCCACCGTAAGTAGATCCCTTAATCCCGTTGCGAATCCCAAAATAGCCAGGAATAAGAGGATGAATCCCAGCAAATTCTTGTCGGCTTTTTCATCCGTGGTGAATTCTTTGTGGATGTAATGCAGCACCAACAACATCAACGGAATCTTCACGAAGAAGAACGAAACAGGACCAAATGCTCCAAAGAGTAAGCGCGGGAGAAAGTGTTGTTCGCCGCAGGAAAAGAATTGCAACGCAATAAATGTCGCGGATGCATCCAATAGCTGTCCGAAGAATGCCGCCTTTGCGAGTGGTTGCTCCAAGAATTTCCATTGCTTTTTCTTTCCAATCCAAAATACGCCGTATGAAAGGATGCTCGCGAGCGCAATGATGGCGATGAATGCAGGCCACTCGGTGAACTGTAAGAGATTGAATATTACTAATGGAATGGCAATGAGCGCGCCGAAGAGTGTTGCGATGGTGTGAAAATGGTGATTGAATTTCTTTTCCGCGAACCATGCGATGATCATTCCAATCGCAACGAATGCAAATGTGAGAAACCATATTCCTGGGGTGAAGAGATAGAATCCGAATTCGAGTGGGTTTGCACTACGCACGAGCAACTGTTGATCCTCCAACACGCGCAGGCTGCTTCCGAAAATGATGTAGGGGAATAGCATCTGTAAAAAAGCGAAATCAAATTTGATCCCGCGCTTGTTGAGGAATGGATAGATGAGATAGAATGCAATTCCCAGCAAAATGAGCCCATACGCAATCGTATTCACCGGATTGTATCCCGGCACTGTGGGGTCGAGCATGGTTTGGATGAAATGTTCTTGGATGAATGTTCCAATATCAAATGCCATATTCTTTCTATTGAGGCAGAGCCTTATAAGGAAAATCCCGATTGTGTGATGATATGACGCACGCGCCTTCGTTCCGCGAGTTGATGTCGCAGTTCCTTTCTCCTGCGGAAATGCAAGAGGCTATTTTTGCTTTTGATGTGTTGGGGAAGCTGGCCCTCATTGAGATTCCCAAAAAACTCCAGAAAAAGAAGAAGAAAATTGCTTCGGCTTTGATGCACGCCGTGAAGAATGTGGAATCCGTGTATGAGAAAGTAGGCGAGCACGAGGGAAAGTTTCGCCTGGAAAAAGTTCGCTTCATTGCGGGCAAAAAGATTTCATCCACTTCATACAAGGAATGGAATTGTGATTTTGAGTTGATGCCGGGAAAGGTTTTCTTTTCTCCTCGCTTAGGCACGGAACGCCAGCGCATCGCTTCTTATGTGAAGAAGGGCGAGACCGTCGCGGTCTTTTTCGCGGGCGTGGGTCCATATGCGGTGACGCTGGCGAAGCATGCCAAACCCGCGCGCGTGTTTGCGATTGAGTGGAATCCTGATGCGATTCCCTGGCTTGAAATGAATGTGCGCAAGAACAAAGTCCAGGATATTGTCGTTCCCATCCACGCGGACGTGAAAAAAGTTGGGCACATTCTTGGACAATGCGATCACGTCATCATGCCCGCCCCTGAGAGTGCCACTAAATACCTTTCCGAAGCCATAAAGTGTCTTTCTCCGCGCGGGGGAAGGATTCACTGCTATGCCTTTGTCTCCAACAAAAAGCCCCTGCATGCGATGTGGAAGAAGCTCCAGCTTGGATTGAAAAAAGTCAAAGGAACTGCGGAAGTGGAGGACATCCGAAAGGTATTGCAATTTTCCCCGCGCAAAGTCCAGATGTGTGCTGTCCTTCGCGTGAATGGGTCGAAAAAATAATCGCTGCCATTCCTTAATTCATGCTTAATAAGTCTGACTTTTTCGTGGGAGTATGATTATTGTTTTGCTTGGACCCCCTGCTTCCGGAAAAGGAACCCTGGCGCAATCGCTGGTGGAAAAAGAGGGGTGGAAATCTTTTTCTGCGGGAGAGGCATTGCGTGAAGCGGCAAAAGGAAATAGTAAGCGAGCGCATGAAATACGCGCTTACTTGAAATCTGGTCGCCTTGTCCCAAATGCGTGGGTTGAAAACCTTGAAGAAAATTTTTATCGTGAGAATAGAAAAAAAAATATGTTGTTGGACGGGACTCCACGTAATATTGCGCAGGCCCTAGATATGGAAAAAGCTTTGAAGAAAGGTGGATTGGAATTTACTGCATTCTTGCTTTTTTCGACGGATAAGGCCACGAGCTGGAAACGGATTCGCTCGCGTTCACAATGTCAATCGTGCAAGCGCATTTATGGGTTGCAGCTCCGCCCGAAAAAGAAAGGCATCTGCAATGCGTGTGGTGGAAAGTTATTTCATCGTAATGATGACTCGAAGAAAGTCCTTGAAGCGCGTTATCGCGTTTACACAAAAGAAACCCTTCCATTAGTGGAGTGGGCTGCACAGCGCTATCCGGTCTTCTATATCGATGCGAATCGCTCTCCGCAGTCAGCCTTAAAACAAGCAAAGGTTGCATTAGGATTATTGCGCTAGGCGTGTTTTTTGGAGTTGGTTGGAATGGTTTCGAAGGGATTGTTTATTGTCTGTGAGGGTATTGATGGTTGCGGTAAGACCACGCAGGCACAGCTGCTCGTGAACTGGATTTTTTCCAATTACAAGGTTGTCGATTCGATTCTTTTGACGCGTGAGCCCACCAAATCAAAGTATGGTTTAGAGCTCTCGCAGCGATTGCGTGAGATGAAATCCTTTGAGGAAAATAAAGAACGTTTGTTGGAATTGTTTGTGTTGGATCGCGAGCAGCATGTGGATAATCAAATCATCCCTTTGCTCGAGCAGAAGGCCATTATCATTTGTGATCGCTACAAGTATTCCACCATCGCATACCAGGCAGCCCAAGGCATTCCGGTTGCACGAACCATTGATGACAATGCTGGTTTTCCTATTCCTGATTTGGTGTTGATTTTCAACGCGAGCGTGGACAATTGTGTCAAGCGCACGCACGGGAAGCAAGGGATGGATACCTTTGAGAAAAAGGATTTTTTGGAACGCGTGAAAGCCAATTATGCGACTCTCCCAAAATTATTGCCAAAGGAAAAGTTTCACATCATTAATGCCAATGCCTCGATTGAACAGGTTCATCAGGATGTGCTTAAAGAAATAAAACCGCTCTTGGATTCCATCAGTAAATAATTGCATTTTCTGCTTGCAAATAATTTATCAGCGCAACGAGCTCCAGAGCATTTCATCGCGTGGGCGTACTTCGATTCCTTTGTCCGTGATGTCATACGCGTGAATGGCTTTCGTGTGATTGGTTCCGCGCAGCTTTCGGATGAAGATGCTTCGGTTTGGTGGGACGAAATAAAGGGCGATAACTCCGTCCACTACAAACTCTTCCACTCCAAACGCTGAGAATTTGTTTTTTCCTGCGTCTTCGTTGGCGACTTCGCTTGTCAACACGGTGGTGCATCCAATGTCTTTGAGTTTATTCACGAACTCGAACAAAATATGCCTCAGGCTTCCTTGGTCTTGAATCCATACTCCAAATGATGTTGTAGAGTCAATGGCCAGGCGCTTGGCGCCAATGCTATCTACCATGCGCGCGATGATCTCTAGCTCGCGTTGGATCTGTTCTTCCATGGCTTCGCCGTTCTTTACGTTTCCTAGATTCAATCGATAAATTTTCATGAGGTTCTTTTCTTGCATGGATTTGATGTCCCAATTGAATCGTTGCATGTTCCACGTGATGTCTTTCAAGTTGCTTTCGAGCGTCACATACAGGCCTGGTTCCCCGTACGTGCGTGCGCCCTCATAGATGAATTGCATCGCTGCGATTGTCTTTCCGGCTCCAGGTCCCCCGCTAATGAGGATGGAGCTTCCTTCCGGGAAACCCCCTTCGATGAGCTCGTCCAATCCGATGATCCCTGATGGAATGCGTTGCATGGTGTTTTTTCCTCGTCTATGCGATGCACTTTTTTGGGCTTCTTATATGTTTGCGGTTCCACCAACGGGCAACCCTTAAAATGCCCAAGCGGGCTACTTCCTCTGATGCCCAAGAAACTCAAATCCGTTGCGCGCGAGGAAGTCGTGGATGAGTTGGATTCCGATTTTGATGATGCGCAGACGATTGAGACCTCAGTGGTGTTGCAGAATCCTGAGGATTTTGTTTCGTTGATCGATCAGCCGGACTGGAAGACTATTCTCATTTCTGTCATCAAATCCGAAAAGATGGATCCCTGGAATATTGATGTGAAGATTCTCGCGCAAAAATATCTCGAAAAGATAAAGAGCATGCAACATTCTGATTTGCGCTTGCCCGCGAATGCTATTTTGGCTTCCGCGATTTTGCTCAAGTTCAAAGCCCGTGCGCTGCGCTTGAGTTCAATTGAAGAAGATGCCGACATGGATTTCAAATCTCTTTTGACGGAAGAGCAGTTGCTGGGCGGGATGATGCCCGAGCTGGTGAATCCGCGCTTGGTGAGAGAAGGAAAAGTGACCCTGGATCAATTGGTGGAGAGCATTGAATCCATTCTTGAAAAAACAAAAACAAAAGTCCAACGCGAGCTCTCTGGGCGCAACAGGCCTCAATTCCAGATTCCTTTCCAAGGGATGAATGTGAACGCAGTCATGGATGAAGTCATGCTCTCCGCGAAGAGGCATGCCGACACGACAGGATTGGCTCTCTTTTCCCACATGGTTGAGGGGAAGAAAACCAATCACGTGATCGAATTGTTCTTGGGCTTGCTTTTTTTGGTGAATGGAGGAAAGCTCGCCGCGTGGCAAGACACCTTATTTGGGGAGATTTTCGTGAGCACCGTGGTGGCGAAAGAACCATTGGCTCCAAAATCCGAGTAACTCCATTCGCGTGCCATTAAATAGTCTACTTTTTTGGTTGATAGCATGCCTCGCAAACACTTGCGCAATTGGAAATCCCCCCATGCCACGGGGCATGATCCCCATGACGAGCAGGGCGGCACGTGGTTGCGTGATTTGATTTTGGGCGGGCAAGATGGATTGGTGAATGTCCTCGGGCTCGTGCTGGGAGTTGCAACCGCCACACAGGATGCGCGCCTCATTATTATTTCCGGTCTCGCGGCGATGTTTGCGGAAGGGATTTCCATGGGAGCGGTTGCTTACACCTCGAGCAAGGCTGCGTTGGAATTCTATGATCGTGAAAAGAAGCGCGAAGAGGATGAGATTGCGCGCGCGCCAGGAGAAGAACGAGAGGAAGTGCGGCGTATTTATTATGAAAAGGGTTTTCGCGGGAAAGAGCTTGAACTAGTAGTGAAGAAACTCACCTCGAATCGTGCGCGTTGGTTGCAGGTGATGATGGAGGAGGAATTGAAGCTCTTCAAGGACGGCGAGTCTCCATTGCGTTCGGGCATAGTAGTGGGTATTGCTGCTCTCATCGGGGCGATATTCCCATTGATTCCTTTCTTTTTGTTTCCCGTGAAGACGGCGATTGAAATTTCTGTTCCCTTTTCCTTGGTGGTGCTTTTCATTGCCGGCGCAATAAAGGGACGCTTTACCAAAATTGTGTGGTGGCGCTCAGGGATCGAATTGGCGCTTATTGGAACCGGAGCTGCGCTCGCGGGATTCCTCATTGGTTCGTGGTTAGGGGCGGCGCCGGGGATTTGAAGTAATATCCCACCGCGCGATGCACAGGCATAGCGGTCATTTATATTGTTGGATTTTTTGCGTGGGAGTATGAGTGTATTGCTCCAGCTCGTTTCGTTTGCTTCCCTTTCTGGGTGGGGGTGGCTTTGGTTAGTGGCCCTGCTTGCGTTGTTGTCGTTCGCCGCGACATTGCTTTCGATTTACAATCAGGAAAAAAAAATTCCTTCATTTGAGAGGGTGTGGCGCACGATGGTGGTGCGTATTTCTCATATTCCTTCTTCGCTTTCCCATCGCGTGCGCTCGGCTCCTCATCGTGCGCGGCATTCTTTTTCTACGGCGAAAGCGCGTTTCTTTCATTCTCTCGCGAAGCGCTTGGCATTTTTGCTTCCTGCCGCTGGGAAGAAGCAGCGTTCCTCGGGTTGGATGAAATGGATTGCGTCGCATCACATTCCATTGGATGAGTCCATGCTTTTTCCTGTGAAGGCGAATGCGAAATCGGTTTCGCTCGCGGACGCACTACTATTGCATCCCCCCCTCAAGCGCGTGCACGTGGATGCGTCTCACGTGGAGTTGCGTTTTTCCTCGCGTGGATGGAATGCCTTTGAGGTGCACGCGCACCATTTTAGGATTTGGGCCATCTCGCGGAAAAAGATGATCCCTAAGCGCTTCGTTGCGGAATTGCAGCGTTATGCGCGTGGAATTTATTTTGTAGTGAAATAAGTCCAATAAAAAAAGGATAGTGGGTGCGTTAGATTTTCTGTAACGCATCGCTGATGAGTTTCTTCAATTCGGCTTTCTGCATCAATCCCACAAATCGTTCGGCTTCTTTTCCTTTGTGGAATAGCACTAAGCAGGGAATGCTCATGATGTCATAATTCTGCGCGATGGCAGGATTCTCATCCACATTGATTTTGGTGAAGTGCAATTTTCCTTTGAATTCTTTCTCTAAATCCTCGAAAATGGGAGAAAGCAGCTTGCAGGGGCCGCACCATGCTGCCCAGAAATCCACGATGACGGGGAGCTTGCTCTCAAGGACATTGGATTGGAAGCTGTTGGAGTTGAGTTCTTGTACCATGGTTTCACCTATTTTCCGCTGGAAGAGCGCGATATATACCATCACGAAAATGGACTTTTAATTACCCATGGTTCAAGCAATAGTATTTTCTCCTTGCGAGGAGAATGATGGTTATGCCGGCTCGGATTATTGCGCACGTGGACATGAATGCCTTCTTCGCTTCCATTGAGGCGAATGCCCATCCCGAGTGGAAGAATGAACCCATCGTGGTGTGCGTTTTTTCGGGTCGCACGCTGGATTCGGGAGTCGTGAGCTCTGCGAGTTATGATGCGCGCAAGCTAGGAGTGAAAGCCGGCATGCCCATCGCGCAGGCGAAGTCCTTATGTCCATTGGGTCATTTTTTACCGGTGAATCATACGCTGTATGGTCAGCTTTCCGAGCAAATCTTCACGAAGCTATTTGCGTATGGGGATGCGGTGGAGATGGCGAGCATCGATGAAGCGTATGCCGATCTCACGCAGAAAGCGCAGGGAGACTATGGGCTTGCCGAGAAGCTCATGAGGGAATTTCAACAAAAGATTTTGAAGGAATTTAATTTGGGTTGTTCTATTGGGATTGCCCCCAATAAGTTAGTAGCAAAGATTGCTTCTGATTTTAGAAAGCCAAATGGTTTCACAGTGGTGAGGCCCGATGAGGTGCAGTCTTTTTTGGATCCATTGCCCGTGAAGGCATTACTGGGAGTGGGTCCCAAGACCGAGCAATTGCTTTCCGAAAAAAACATCCTATCGATTGCGCAGCTCCGCAGTGGGGGTGCGAGCGAGTTGGTTTCTCTTTTTGGTGCGGCGCGCGGACAGTATTTCTTCCATGCTTCTCGGGGAGTGGATGAGTCTCCACTCGAGACGAATTATGAGAAGCAACAGCGCTCGAGCATTTGGACGCTGCAGCGCGACACGCAGGATTGGAATGACTTGCGCGAGCTCGTGAGAGAAAAGTCCCAAGAATTATGGGATGAGACCGCGGCGCAGGGAAAGTTTTTCACTCAGATTAGTGTGGTTGGGATTGATATTGCGCTGAAACAGATGACTCGCTCCACGACGCTTCATGTTCCATGCGTTTCTTCCGAGCAATTTTTTTTGGAGGCCGAGCAATTGTTCCAATCCCTTCTCCTGAATGCTCCTCTTCCCTTGCGCCGGGCGGGTTTGCGCGTGGGGGGCTTTGCTTCTCCTCCCAAGCAGAAGCGCTTGAATGAGTTCTTTGGATGAGAGTGGCTTTGGGTGCATTTTTGTATGGTTCTGCGCGACAGGAGTGGAGCAAGGTATTTATAGGCGGCATTTGTCCCTCTTGCATAGGTGTGTCACATGCCCGGACGCTTTTCTGAAAAAAAACATTCCAGTCAACAATCGACTACTTCGCGTGCTTCTCCTGGCACGAGTGCGATTTCGATTCCTACGCATTTAGTGGTGGTTGCAGTGGTGGGATTGGTGGCACTTGGTTTGATCGTGGGTGTTTCTGCTCAAGCGGGTTCGACTCCCGGTTCGGGTGCAGTTAGTCATCCCGTGGGAGAAATTGATTTCACTCAAGCCTTTAGTGGTTGGCCTTCCGGTTGGCCGGCGCCCATTACTCCTACTGTTGCAGGCGTTCCCGTTCCTGAACCACTAGCGACGATGCAAAAGTTTGTCCAAGCGGCAGCATGGGGTACGGGTTCTGGAGTTGTTGCAGAGAGTGCCGTTACAGCGAATACTGCGAATCTGGCGCTGAATTCTAATCATCTTGAGACCTGGACCCGCGACCAGATTATTGCAGCGGCTGCAGGGAATGATGTGATTTACATGAAATGCCCAATCGCAGGAGGCCCGTTGCCGGTGGCGGCGCCTGGTCAGCCATTTGATTTGCAATCGCAGGTTTCGACTTATTCAGCAGCAAACTGCCCTAATGGCGCAAATCAGATTGCATGTCCCACGATTGGCGGGATTACTTACACGTCAAAGGGATATTATTTCGAACCTAATGGATTGGGTTTGACGTATACTTTGACGCCGGTATATGCTTCAGGAACCATCATCAATTATGATATCTCATTCTTCGCGGGTCACGTGGGGAATATGGTGAATGTATGCACCAAGAACGCATGAACATGAGCGTTTTGATTTCTCGAATCGCAATCATTGGATTCCTTTTGGTGGTAGGGGTTGCGTTGTTCGTAGGAGGGCTTGCTACATTTCATCCAGTGGAAGTGCTCGCAATTGATTCTTCCCATGCAAGTTACTTGAAGGTCAATTATTTGGCTCCAAAAGTAGTGCTAGCGCAAGGGGCTCCGGCGAACAACAAACTGCTTGAATTGAGTTGTCCTTGGGCGAATGGTCCAAAGGTGTTAGGCAGTCAATCGGGGGCGATTTCTCCTCAATTGACAGTGGATGATGCAACTGGTGTTTGTTCTGCTCCTTCATGCCCTTTATCTCATCCCACGCTGGTGGCAAACTATTGTGTTCCGACTGCGATTGATATTCCTTTCACTGTTGTTCCTACTCAAGGATCAAGTCATCAGTTTCCCCCCGGTCCTCCTATTTATCACTCTGTTGTCGGGGGTAATCCGACTTTCTACTATCACCTTGTTACTGGATCCAATGCCTCGCCCTATACTCCTGGAGGCGGTCCGGGTGGCGGGACTCCTGGTGGAGGTAGCGCTTCGACTGGCGGCAATGGCTCGGGTGGGGGTCCCACTGGTGGTGGCGGTCTTACTGGCACGTCATGTGCTCAGCACACCTATGCCGGGGGACAGGGTGCGTGGTGTGGTGGGAGTTGTCCTGCTAACCAGACTTGTCGTATCACTGGGAATTCGTCAGTCCCTTGTTCGTGTCAGGATCGGGACAGCGTGATTGGTCCGAATGGTAATATTGCGTATGATTATCCCCTACTCGAAAAGGACGCGTGGGGTGGGCCACTCTATTCAGGCACCTATACCTCAACAGGGGAACCAGGGGGCGGCATTCCGCCTGGCGACACCGGAACCGGCGAGCCTAGTGCTAGTGAAAATGGGGGTGAAGGGAAATTGAATGGTGTAAGTAATCTTACATTACAGTTCTCCACTTCTCCTGCCTCATTTGCTGGGCCCGGAACAGGGGTATTCTCCAATGGATTGTATACTCCTGATACTTGGTGGTATGCCACGCTTGGGGTTTGTGTGAATGTCTGCCGATAATCCAATAAATCAAGGCGGACTAATTTTTGCATGCGTCAGGTGAACTCGATTGTGCGATTGAATGGTATCATGATTCTATTTTTTGGTTTGTTGTTATTTTTGATTGGAGTGTTTGCTGCACCTTTTATCCTGAATTATTCATTGATGCAGGAAAAAAACCCGTGCATCTCATTTGAATGCATCATCAAACCCGTGCAAGGGTACTCGATGGATCCCACCATCCGGGACGGGGATTCCATTCGTATTGCAGTGGATTATTATTCTTCTCGCCCATTGCAGCGAAATGATATCATCATCATTGATTTCAACGTGGACAATAGTTTGCGTGTGAAACGCGTAATTGGATTGCCAAGGGATCGTATTCATCTCACTACTGAAGGTAATCTCGCAGTGAATGGGGTGGTGGTTCGTATGCATCCTTTTGGGAGCCCCTTCACTCCTGATTCATTCAATCTTTTTAGGTTTCCTTCTCCTTCGTTCGAGCGTATTGTTCCCGAGCAAAAAATAGTTGCGGTTTCCGATAACATAGAATATGGTTTTGACAGCCTGGATTATGGTTTTGTTGATGCCTCTTTCGTTCGGGGCAAGGTTATTACAATCTTTCCTCTGGAATCGAGTGCATCAGCCCCGTGAGATAATTTCCATTAAATAGTCCAATTTCGCCTCGCATAGTATGAGCATGGAATGGATTTCCCACATTTTTTTGCATCCCCGCGAGGCCGTGTTATTTTTCTTCCCCATGCAAATGGATGGATTCAAACTTGAAGCGCAATGGGTCGAAGAAGAAAAGCCCCTCTTTGGGATGTTGCCTCAAAAGATTCCCGTTCAAGAAAATATTCCCGTGGCGGCGCGCCTGAATGGAGTATTAGTCGCCACCACGCAACGCGTGCTCTTCCTCAGCAAGCAAGCGGAGTCATTGAAATTTCCAGAAGTTTTGTTCGAGCTCTACTTGCATGATTTAGTTGAAATAGAATCAAAGGGATTTGTTTCAAAGGAATTGCACGTGGCGTATGAGCATAATGAGATGATGCAACACCGCGTCTTCTATGGAAGTAATGCTCCAAAGATTGAACAGCGCCTCCTTGCGCTGATACAAACCCAAAAATGGTTGCGCGAGCACCCGCGTCGTGTTCCTGGAAAATTCATCCATTGCCATGCGTGCGGGAAATGGGTGGATTGGCGCGATAAGTTTTGTCCGCACTGCGGGACCCGTTTCGGCCCGGTTTCGTCCGGGCGGACCGAGAACAGGTATCGCTAAGCGATACCTGATTTGATGTGCTTTTTCTAAGGTTCTATCTCAGCAAACAGAGTGAGCTCTGTAAGCTGCTCTTTCCTGCGTCCAATACTCCCATTTGGGTGAATCCCTGTAATTGTTTGTGGGGCACGTGGGCGTGGAGCATGGCGCGCAATCCAAATCCTGTTCTGCACATCACACGTGTGCCGGGCTTGAGGTGTTCGGCTAGGGAATTGATAAGGGGGACCTTATCATTCATGTCGCGCGACACGAAAATCACATTGGCTTTGGCGGCTTGCGCGTAGAGGTTGCGGATGTCCTGGATTTTGATTTGGGAATCCAGTTCCATGCTCTCAATGACTCGCGACGCATGCTCGCGCACGTGCTGCTGGGCTTCTAATCCGATGACTTTGGCATCGAACTGCCCTGCATACACCATGGCATGCAGCGGAAAATACCCCGTTCCGATGACGAGCACACGATCGTGTTCGCTGAGGTTGGAGAAATGGGCTTCTTTTGAGGCGAGCATTCCTTCTCGGCGCAAGTGGGAATGGGTAAAGTCCAATTCTGATTCGTTGTTGGCCACCAGCTCTTGCGCATAGGAGCGCTCGAGGTCTTCTTGGTAATAGCGATAGGCTGCCTGGGTTTGGGGGACGAGTTGCGCGATTGAGTCCAATTTCAACAGCGTGTTCTCTTGCACGGGGGTGAAGTGCTGAGTGAGGAGGAATTGTTCTAATGTCTCAGCGGAGAGCTGGACTTTCTTATCGATGCTGGGGTGCTCGCTCTCTTTTACATTCTGCTGGAAATCCGTACATAATTGATTGAGGTTTTCGGTGAAGGTTTTCATTACGGGGATTGACATCATGGCATATCACGTCTGGGAGGTTTGACTGGCTCGTTTATTTTGTTTGTTGATTCTGGTATGTAGGTAAGTGCGTAGGTAAGTCACGTTGATATTGGCGAAAAATCAACGCCAATTGCAAGGGTGAATCCATACAGTTCCATGAGTTGCACTTTTAAATCTACTTTTTGGGTCGTTATACATATCGATGAGTGAGAAATTTTTCGTATCACTCGGAAAAATTGAATTATTTTTTCTCTTTCCATGAAAAAGGGAATATTTTTTCATTCGATGCCGTGTAATTTATTTCATCATTTCTTTTTGGAATTTTTTCCATGGCAATGTATTCAGCACATCTTCTTTCTTGGCCCATCCCCTGCGGGCTTGTGCAATCCCAAATTCCATAAAATCCAAGTTCTGCACGGAATGCGAGTCCGTATTGATGACGAGCTTGACTTTTTTCTGTAGCGCAAGCTTGATATGTTCAGCGTCGAAGTCCATGCGCGAGGGAAAGGCATTCACTTCTACGGCGATGCCTTTTTCCGCCGCAGTATCGAGTATTTTTTCAATATCATACTCGTAGGGGTTGCGCTGGTTTAGTAACCTTCCAGTTGGGTGTGCCAAAAACGTCACATATTCATTTTCCATTGCAGTAAGTAATCGCTTGGTCATTTCTTTTGCTGGGGTTTTGAATCCCGAGTGGACGCTTGCCGCGACAATGTCCATTTCTTTCAACAATTCATTTCCATAATCCAGTTTTCCATTGCTCAATATGGCCACTTCGGCGCCTTTCAATAGCTTGATTCGTGGGAATTTCTTTTGCAGGGCATCTATCTCTTTGAAGTGTTCTTTGACGCGCTTCTCATTCAGCCCATTGGCGATGACATCGCTCTTGGAGTGGTCGGTAATGGCATAGTATTCATACCCCAATTCCACGGCGCGCCGCACCATTTCTTCAGTGGTATTGGCTCCATCGCTCCAACTCGTGTGCGTGTGCAGATCCCCTCGAATGCTTTCATAAGGAATGAGCTCTGGGAGCTTCTTCTGCTGTGCCAATTCTATTTCTCCATTATTTTCTCGCATTTCTGGAGGCACATAAGACATGCCTAGCTTGGCATACACGTCTTCCTCGCTCTTGCATGCAATATTTTTTCCGCTTTTGCTTTCAAACAGCCCATATTCATCCAATTTCATTCCTTTTTTGATGGCAAGCGTGCGCAGCGCGACATTGTGTTCTTTGCTTCCTGTGAAGTGCACCAGTCCCGCGCCATATACCTCTGGAGAAAGCACGCGCAGGTCGCAGTTGAGTCCCATTTTCAAAATGACGGCGGACTTAGTGTCTCCTTTCGAGACGACTTTTTCTACATCCGACAGATGCACGAACGCATCCATGACTTTCTTTCCGTCCTTGGCGAGCGCGAGGATGTCGATGTCCTTGACTGTTTCCCTGCGCCGGCGCAAACTCCCTGCCAACTCTACGCGCTGTACTCCTGGAATTTTTTCTATTTTCTTTGCGAGCTCGCGTGCGTATGGGAGAATAATTCCCATGAGTTTTCTTTCTTGTCCTTTCTTCACTAATTCCAATCCCATCAGAATATCCTCTTCGCTTTTTTCTCCAAATCCCGCGAGAACGCGTATTTTCTCATTGCGTGCAAGCTTTTCTAGTTTTTCGAGCGAGTCGATTTTCAATTCTTTATACAATCGCGCTGCCTTTTTGGGTCCCATTCCCGGGACGGCGAGCATTTCTCTTACTCCAGCTGGGACTTCTTTCTTTAGTTTCTCATACTCATCCATCTTCTTTTCTTCTACATATTGTACTATTTTCTTTCCAATTCCTTCTCCGATTCCCGGGAGTTCCATTACTCCTTTGATTCCTTTTTCTTTCACGATGCGCTCGATGGGTTCGGGATAATTCTCTAGGGTGCGTGCGGCTTTATGGAATGCGATGGGTTTCCATTCCACTCCCAATAAGTCCAATAAATCCGCCATGGCATAGAAGATGGCCGCGATTTCTTTGTTGAGGGACATTTGTATGGATGCTGGTTGCAGGAGTTAATTAGGGTTTTGGCTTGTTCTTATGGATCATGAATAGTAGCGGCAAGGAATGCATGGATATCTCGTTTACATTCAATTGGTGTAACCACTCTCGGGCTTCCATTTCGCTGGCATATTCGGCTTCGATGCTATTGCCATATTCTTCTATTTCCTCGACATACATACATCCATTTCCCAATTGGTATTGTGTTCCCTTGCGTGCGATGATGCAGGCATTCCAATGCCCTTGGATTTTGGCTTTGGCGAGTTCGAGGGTGGAAGAAAAACTGCGATATGTCTCTAATTGTTTTCCATCATATACTACTTTCTTCACAATCTTGTACCGTTGAACGGCTTCTTCGGGTGAAGGGGAGCGAATCCGCACGTATCCTTTTTCGAGGGATGTTTCTCCTTGCAAGAAGTAGATGCGATCCTCGAACGCATACTCGTTTAGCTTTTTTCCGCCTAATTCTTCGAGCAAGCGACGTGTTTCTTCAATGCTTCCAATGCGCGCGCGGAGCTCCATATATTTCTTCTCTCTCCGCGAGGCATTTAAGGCTGATTCATGCTGCTCACTGATGGTGACTATTCACTACTGAGCGCATCCAAATCCGCCACGCATGCGTCCGTGACATCGCATCCGTCCTCGGGAGTGGGAGTGCCTCTCTCGGGGCACTTGAGGGATTGGATGCAGGCATTATCCGTGATGCTTTGGAGTTGCGCATGCAGCTGCGCAGGGGTTTCATTCCCATACGTGATGAGGATGCGATCCAAGTCTTTTGGGACATAGTTTCCAAATTTCTCATGTAACTGCCCATTCACATAGAATTTGAGTGTTTTGATTTCCTGGTTTTGAGTGCAAATCCGTTGGTTTTGGTCATTCAGATAACAATAATCCCCTGGCACATTTCCTGCGGTAAATCCGTCCTTGCAATAGGTGGCATTGCGATCGTCCGTGAAGCAATTCTCATCCAATTCCATTCCAATGCTCTCAAAAAAATCCCCGAGCGTGACTCTGGGCGCGTGGAAGTGTAATACGTTTCCATCTTCCCCGTGCAAGTGCACATATTTTGCAAGGGTTTTTCCGGGGGCTTTTTCGCTCATATATCGTTGCTGCGCAAAGTCTAGTTTTTCTCCATTCACATACACGGCAAAATCCGCATGCACGTGATAGGCGGGAGGCGCAACGGGTGTAGAGTTGAACAGCATGTAAGCACCCACGACGACTGCTACTGCAAGGAGGATGAATCCAATGGTGCGATTGTGACGAAGTATTTCATGCATGGGTTTTCACTCCTATTTGAGGACATATTTTCTTTTTCAATAACACGCATCCACTGCAGTTTGGTTTGCGCGCATCGCATACTTTTCTTCCATGCCAGATGAGCACGTTCGTAAAGTCTCCCCATTTTTGTTTTTCCACGAGCTGCATGAGTTCTTGTTCTACTTTTTCGGGAGAATTTCCTTTTGCTAATCCAAGTCTTCGCGAAACGCGAAAAACGTGCGTGTCAACGGCAATTCCCTCAAGCTTTCCGAATCCTCCCCACAACACAATATTAGCGGTCTTCCTTCCTACTCCCGGGAGTGTAATGAGTTCTTCCATGGTTTGGGGGACTTTTCCTCCAAACACTTCAATCAATCGCGCGCAGCACCCGCGGATGTTTTTTGCTTTGTTTTTGTAGAATCCTGTGGAGTGGATGTCTTTTTCCAATTCCGCTGGGGGAACGCGTAAGTAGTCGTGTGGTTTTTTGTATTTCTTGAATAATTTTTTTGTGACCATGTTCACGCGCGCATCCGTGCATTGTGCGCTCAAAATGGTGGCAATGGTCAGCTCGAATGGATCCTCGTATTCCAGCCCCACTTTGGGGGAGGGGTATAATTGCTCGAGTTCTTTTTCTATTTTCTTCCAGCGTAGCTTTTTTCCAGGAAGGGTTTCGGGCATATACCTTGAGAAAATGAAAATCTCATTTTAAATTCCTCGGAATGAGGAAATAATAGTATGGCTTCCCCTGCTTTGGCTTCTGCTGATGATTTTCAGTCCCTGCATGTTTCTCCCGAGCAAGTGCTTGCATTATTGCGTTCGGATTCACATGCGATAATCGTGGATGTCCGTGAGCAATGGGAGTGGGATCAGGAGCACATTGCAAATTCTATTTTGATTCCATTGTCCAGTGCCAAACCCTCGGACTTTGATCGTTTTCCCAAAGACGCTCCTCTCCTTATCCTCTGTGCACATGGGAATCGCAGCATGGGTGTGACTCAATTTCTTCGCTCGCATGGTTTTACGCATGCGCTGAACATGAGTGGAGGCATCACTTCCATTCCGCTTGCGTTGCGCGAGGAAATGAGTAAATTATTGCATCACAGAGAATCTCGCGCATGATCATGCGATGCGTTCGATGGAGAAAAATGATGAACGGACAGGCACCATTCAGAAATGGTGCCTGGATTCCGGTGCGCACGATCGGAAGCGTGCATGCACGAGGGCGGATTCGAACCGCCGAAGACACTAAGTCACCAGATCTTGAGTCTGGCGCGTTTGACCGCTTCGCTACCCGTGCAGGGATATTGGCTTACTAGAAGAGGTTGAAGGAATCCATTTAAAGGGTGCTTTTGGGCAGGCTTTTATCCCAAGGGTAAGTGGTGTGAATATGACGCATTCCTGGGTGTTAGTCAGCGGAGCCGTCATTCTCATGATGCTCGTTGGGCTCATGGGCGGGATGTATTTTTTGGAATCCAAAGCCGGGCTGGATTTCTTTCCAGGGTTGAGTCAAAAGTATTGCCAAATACACACGTGCACATTCATTCAAGTGGTGGGTAATTCCATGAATCCCTCACTTCAAAGCAATCAACGTATTCTGTTTGTTTCGGATTATTATTCTACTCAATCCCTCGCCCATGGGGATATTGTCCAGATCTCCTCCGTCATTCCATTGGTTAAGCGCATTGTGGCAGTGGAAGGAGATAGGCTCGAGTTGCGCGGGAATGCACTGTATCGCAACAGCGTGCAGCTGCTTGAGCCTTATCTGTTGGAGCCCGTTGGCCCATCGCATTATTCTGCGCTGATGGAACAACTCCGCGCAGCGGATGGGATAGTGCCCTCGGGGAAAGTAGTGGCATTTGGCGACAATCGCAATGACAGCAAAGATAGTGGTTCCTTAGGTTTTTTTTCAAAAGGAGACATTATGGGGAAAATAGTTCCATTTAGTTGGATGGATGCTTTTTACCAAACCCCCTAATGGGGGTCATAAACCCAATTTCTTGCATAAAAGGGCTTATTTTGGCGCTTTCCCATCCATGGCTTTATAACTCCTTGGAACCCAAAATGGTCTACTTAGGCCCCTCAAAAGGCTTGAGATCGAGTAAAAAAGGAGTCGAAAAACATGGCATTCCAACCTCGCGGAGACTTTCAACAAGGTCCACGCCAGATGTACGATGCAACATGCAGTAAGTGCGGTAAAGCCACACAAGTTCCTTTCCAGCCCAAAGCCGGAAGACCTGTGTTCTGCCGAGATTGCTACATGCAGCAGAAGCAAACAACCGGATACTAGTTTCTAGTGTCCAATTGTAAGCAGTAACCAATTGAGTTTTCCGGACGCAAGTTGTTTTCCGGCCCGAAATGGATTTATTGCGCTGATTTTGTTCGTTTCATTCTAAACCGCTTACTCCTGAGAATATTCCTTTTATATAGTCGGATTTTCTGCTTTGGAGAATGGCTCGTTCCACTAAAAAAAATTCAAAGCGCAAACTCGCGCAAGCACAGACATTTGATCCTGAGGATTTTGATGTGAATGAGTTGGGGCACTTCAAGAGAAGTAAGATTTGGCCAATCACGCAGAAGGAAAAAGCAATCAATGTAAAGAAAGACTGGAAAGCGATCCAATCCAATTCCAGGAAAATCCAAAAAAGTGAAGGGCAGAAATCCATTTTCGTTTCTATTTTTTCTAACTTATTATTGCCTGGATTGGGCAATGTGTACATTCACAAGAACCCTCTCACAATTGCCATCTTTTTCACAAGTCTGTTGAGCGTGCTGCTCACTTTCTCTCCCATTTTTCCATTAGTGCAAATCTTACAAGCCGTGGATGCAGTTCCTTCTCCTGTGTACGCGAATACGGTTATTACTTTCTTCGTTACTGAGAACATCCAGACTTCCACTTCCACGTTAGTGGGCCCGAGTATTTCGTTCTTGTTATTTCCATTCTTGCTTTCATGGATTCATCTCGCGTATTTGTTCTTCAAGCACCAGCACGATTGGAATTGGAGATTCTAATCGCCCGTGTTTTGACCGGGCGCGCCGAGAATGGGTAGCTGCTTCGCAGTACCCAATAACTACTTTTCGCTTCAACTTATCATAATGTCCGTTCCTTCTCCCTGCAATAAAGTATGTGAGACCAATGGGGAAATTTGTTTGAGCTGCGGACGCACCTTAGAAGAAGTATGCAATTGGATGAGTATGAGCGATGCCCAAAAATTGCACGTATTGAAACGCCTGGGAATCGATCCCAAAAACTTGGAGTGATATTATTTACTGTAATTTTTTTCAATAATCTTCACTGCCGCGTCTATTTCTTTTTTTGAAACATCCAATGGGGGAAATAATGCAATTCTTCCTTCGAGCATGGTAATGATTAGTCCATCCTCAAAGCAACGTTGGCCTGTTCCGGCTTTCTTTTCTTCAAATCCAATGCATAACCCTCTACCTTCAGGTTTACAGAATTCTGAGAGTTGTTTGGACAAATATCCCCCACTCTTATTGGACTCCTCAATTAAATCATGCTTTTTGATGTAGTCAATATTCGAAATGGCTGCTTCTACTGAGAAGGGGTGCCATCCAAACGTAGAATAATTACTAAACTCAAATCGCATCGATTCTGCAACTTCTGGTTTTGCAATAGTAGATCCAATTGCTGCATAGCCTGAGCTGAATCCTTTTGCCATCGTCACAATATCCGGGTCCGTGTTGTAGTGTTCAAATCCAAACCACTTTCCTGTTCTTCCAAATCCTGTTGCGACTTCATCGCTGATGAACAGCGTTTCTGTTTCCTTACAGGCTTCTTGTACGCTATCAAAAAATTCTTGAGGTGGAATAATTACTCCTAAATTGCATATGATGGGTTCTGAAATAAATGCAGATATCTCCTTGCTTTTGATGAGTTTAACTGTTTCGTGTGTTGTTTTTTCCCAGTTTTTCGCATCAACTTGCAAATATTCTGCTGGAAACTTTCCAAAGTGTTTTTCGTGGATGGGGTATCGCACTAATGCTAAGCATGCAAGTGATTGCCCATGATAGGCTCCATTGAATGCAATGAACTTTTTACGATTATTGTATGCTCGTGAAATCTTGAGCGCAAGTTCCACGGCCTCCGTTCCCCCTGTTGCACGAAAGCACGCTCCTTCTTTTGAGGGCAATAAGTGAACTAGTTTTTCAGCCAATACCTCCCATCGTTCGTAGAGGTGGCCGGGGTTAACGTACTCTGGTCCATCAAATCCTCTAATTGCATCCCTGATTTCTTTCTTTTTCCACCCTGCGTTTCCGACACACCACCCTGCCATAAAGTCCAAGTATTTTTTTCCATTTTTTGCAATCAAATATGTCCCTTTTGCATCAACGATTTCAAGTGGTGTAGGTTCTGATTCTCGGAATAGGTATTCTTTCTTTGGGTGTGTGCTCATACATTAATGCAATTGTTGCAATTTATAAGAGTAAAGTGACTCCCTAATAAATGGTTTAATCCCATTTTCTTGTATGCAACTCCCACCCATGTACCCTCCCGCAATGACTATTCCGATGGAGGCTGAACTCACACAAGTAGGGGTCAAAGCCCTGCATACGGTTGAAGAAGTGGAACACACCTTTGCGCAGAAAGGCACAACGCTATTAGTGGTTAATTCTGTTTGTGGTTGTGGTGCAGGGTGTGCGCGTCCTGCAGTGAAAATGGCGATGTCTCATCACGTGAAACCCACCCACTCCGTGACTGTTTTTGCAGGAGTGGATCGCGAGGCCACACAGCGCGCGCGTGCAGTAGTTGCAGAATTTCCTCCTTCTTCTCCTTCTATTTTTTTGCTGAAAGATGGAAAGTGTGTGTTTGCATTGCAGCGTTCCGATATTGAAGGAAGGGATCCCGCACTACTTGCCGAAAAACTTACGAAAGCATTTGATCAGTATTGTAAATAATCATTCGCTGTCAGTAGAACTTTTGATTGTAATTTTCTAGCTCGAGTTTTCCATTTTTACCTTTTTCAGGGAATCCACGATAAACGGTTATGCCACAATTAATGGGTTTTTCATGCTCATCTAGGTGCAAGAAACCACTTTCATCCAATCGCTCAAAATTGGCCCGAAGTGAGAGGATAGTGAGGTGGTGTGTTACTGCAAGTACTTTTTTTCCTGCAAAATCGCGGATAAGTGTTCCCATCCAATTATGCGTGCGCAATCGCACATCCGGAACATTTTCTCCTTGGGGGTAACGGTACCAATAATTTCCTTCTTGTTCGCGCATTAAGCGTTGCTCTGGATGGAGTGTTTGGAATACGCGCCAATCATTGTAAATAATTGCAAGCCCATGTTCTTGTTCGCGGATGCGTTCTTCGTTGTACTTCTTTACACTCTTCAACTCCGGCCACCCTTCGGTGATTTTTTGGAGGGTGAGCTGGGCGCGCAAATATGGAGAGACAAAAATAACATCAGGGAGGGCATATTTTTCGCGTAGTTTTTTTCCCGTTTCAACAGCTTGGTGCCCTTCGTCTTTTGCCAATGGCGTTTGGGCATCACTGATTTTGAGTGCAAATAATTGTTGGATCTCTTTTGCGAGTTCAATGGTTTCAGGGTGCCCGGGTTTTGTTTCCCATGCTTTCAAGAACTCCCCATAACGCGGGTGTTCTTTTTTCTGGTCCTTGAGTGCATTGTATGCCGACTTATCATGTCGAATTAGCATCAAGTATTCGGGCCATTTCATAGCTTAGTATTTGTCTTCTGAGCTTGTTAAAACAAATAGTAAAAATCGCGGGGTGAGGGATTCGAACCCTCGCCTGGTTTCCCAGAACAGCTTAGCAGGCTGCCGCTATAGACCACTCTGCCAACCCCGCAATCGGTTTTCGTCCCGATCATACGAAGGACTACCTTGGAACCATTTTGCAATGGTTCAGTAGGCCAATACTAGAATGACCCCTAGGAGCTCATAAAAAGGCTTGCTATTTGACTTTATTGTGGTGTAGGAATGGTCTGGGAAAACGTACTGGGTTCAGTAGTCGTAGTAAGTCTGGTCTCGCTTGCCGGCGTTTTCACGCTCTCATTAAACCAAAAGCGATTGAAGTCCATCCTTACGTACTTAGTTGCATTTGCTGCTGGGGCATTATTGGGGGATGCGTTCATCCATCTCCTTCCCGAGGTCGTGGAGGAAATGGGTTTTGGTTTGGAAGTTTCATTGAGCGTGATGGCGGGAATTCTTACTCTTTTCATTGTTGAAAAAGTCATTCATTGGAGACACTGCCACATTCCCGAGGAAGCACACATGCACCATGCGCACCCCTTTGCGATTGTGAATTTGTTCGGGGATGCCGTGCATAATTTCATTGATGGCATGGTTATTGCAGCGGCCTACTTGGTTTCATTTCCCGTGGGTCTCGCCACCACGGTAGCCGTCATCTTGCATGAGATTCCACAGGAGATTGGCGACTTTGGTATTTTGGTGCATGGGGGATTCACCGTGTCTCGCGCGCTGTTGTTCAATCTCCTTACTGCGGTAACTGCCATTATCGGCGCAGGGATTGTGTTGTATTTTGGTTCTGCTTTCCAGGATTCCGTGACGTGGCTCGTTCCATTCGCTGCGGGAAATTTCATCTACATCGCGGCCGCGGATTTGATTCCCGAGTTGCACAAGGAAGTGAAATGGAATAAGTCCGTTTTGCAATTGCTTGCCGTACTTGCTGGAATTGGGGCTATGGTGTTGTTGTTGGGATTGGAATAATTTTCATTCCTAATTCGACTGGCACATCTTTTGAGTGGAGTTCTCAATCGCGACGCAGGAACAACTTGCGCGTGGGTTGATTTGGAATTCTTCTCCGCGTGCATCTTTTCCTTGCGTGGAAGCGGGATTGATGCATCCTTCTCTGAACCCATTTTCCCATTCATATCCTTCCGCATAGGGTTGGGGCTGTGTTTCTTCTTCGGGCGGGCAGTTGGGAGAGGAACAGCGTGGAGAGTCGAATGCGTTGATGGCATACACGCAATCCGCATCCTGCTCGCAGGAAAGCGCCGAATCGACTTGGGGAAGGGGCTGATTCTCGATGTCATACCCGCTTTCCGGGGGCAATCCAATGCAGCCGGATAGTAAAATAATCCCCAGGAATCCCATTAGTACAATTCCTTTTCGCATTCCATACTCGTGTTTTCTTGGCTTAAAAATGCCTTGCAGGGGGTCGTTTAAAGTCTTTTATCTCCTTTTGCTTTGCTATGCAGCTGGATGCCGTGCTCTATGGGATCGTACAGTCCCTCCAAGACAAGAAATTGCATTCCATTGAGTCCATTGCACAGAAAATGAAGATTTCCCCCGATGTGGTGCGTCGCGCCTTGGCCGAGTTGGAACAGAATGCCTGGGTTTCCGTGCAGCGAGAAAAAAGCGAATCCTTTTCCTTGACAAAAAATGGCCAACAAGCCATTGATGAAAAGGGCTTGCCAGAAATGAAGTTATTGGAGTTGTTGCACGCGCAAGCGATGGAACTTCCAAAGCTCCAGTCTTTTTTTCCGAGTCCTCAAACTTTCTCTGTGGCATTCGGTCTCGCGAAGAAATCAAATTGGGTTTCAATCAAAAAAGAAGGAGAAAAAACCCTGCTCGAAATCACTGCGCTCGGGAAAAAAGCTGCTGCCAATTCTGCTTTATTCCTTGTCCTACAATCCATTGCGCGCGGGGAAAGCGTGGAGGCAAACACTCCTACTGTTGTTGAGCTCAAAGTCCGTGGGTTGATTGAAAGCAAAACACGAAATGAGGAATTGCTTTCCATTACCTCAAAAGGATTGGATATTCTCAAAACGGCCATTCCTATTTCTCAAACAAAAATTGCCCAACTTACTCCTGAGCTGATTGTTTCAGGGAAATGGAAAGATGCTGCATTCAAGCCCTATGATGTGAATATTCCGGTGGAAGAAAATTTTCCGGGAAGATTACACCCCCTCACGCATACGATGCGGGACATCCGCCGCATTATGGTGGAAATGGGTTTCTATGAGATGTCTTCTCCCTTAGTGGAAAGTGCATTCTGGAATATGGATGTGATGTTCATTCCCCAAGATCATCCCGCGCGCGAAATTCAAGATACTTTTTATCTTCCCGGCAAAGCAGTATTGGAGGATGCGGACTTGGTGAAGCGCGTCAAGGCCACGCATGAACATGGAGGAAAGACTGGCTCGCGCGGGCATGGATATGAGTGGAATCCCCAGGTGGGAATGCAATTGCTCTTGCGCACGCACGGAAGTGCTACGACCTATCGCACGATGGCACAGCCCCAAAAACTGCCTGTGAAACGATTCTCAATTGGTAGAGTGTTTCGCAATGAAGCTATTGATGCTACGCACCTCGCGGAATTCCATCAAGTGGATGGCTACATTCTTGCCGAGGGGATGAATCTGCGCCACTTGATGGGAATTATTCAAGAGTTCTATTCCAAGCTGGGATTGAAAGAAATCAAATTCAAACCCACCTATAACCCCTACACCGAGCCCAGCATGGAAGCCTATGCCTACAATCCCAAGCTCAAAAAATGGGTGGAACTCATTAATTCTGGAATTTTTCGCCCCGAGACATTGAAGCCATTAGGGATTGATGTTCCGGTTATTTCATGGGGGCTTGGCGTAGAAAGACTGGCCATGCTCTTGCACGACAAGAAAACAACGAAAGAAGTGATGGGTCCCGAGGTGGATTTGGATTTCATTCGCACCTATAATGAAACCACTCACACGTGGGAAGGTTCTGAAATAAAGGAAAAGCACCTACACGAGGGAGGGAAATAACATGGTCATGCTCGATACCTCCTTGCAGAATTTGAACAGCTACATGAAGAAGCCCCTCACGATGACGAAGCTCGAGCAAACGCTCTATCAGATGGGTCTGGAATTGGAAGATGCTAATCCCACCGAAACAAAGATTGACATCACTGCCGAACGCATCGATTTGGTTTCCACTCCTGGTTTGGCTCGTGGGCTGAATGCATTCTTGGGTTACACGAAAGGCACTCCCACGATTGAAAAGAGAAAATCCGATTACAGAGTGATCGTGGAAAAATCAGTGCAGCCCGTGCGTCCTTACACGGCCGCTTTTGTGGTAAAAAATCTACGCATCGATGAGGAGAAATTAAAAGAAATCATTTGGGTGCAAGAAAAATTGCACGCGACATTCGCGCGTGATCGCAAAAAGGCTTCGATTGGAATCTATCCTCTTTCCGTGATTCACTGGCCAGTCTCCTTCAAGGGAATGAAACCCCATGAGATCAAATTCCAGCCCTTAGAGATGCAATCCCCCCTAACGGGAAAAGAAATTCTCGAGCAGCATCCCAAAGGAAAGAAATATGCGCATCTCTTGCATGGAATGCCTATTTATCCCATTTTCATGGATGCAAAAAATCATATTCTCTCGATGCCTCCCATCATCAATTCGCATACAGTAGGGAAAGTCACGGAAAAAGATCGTGATCTCTTTGTGGAAGTCTCTGGGCATTATTGGCCGACGCAGAGTGCGATTGCGGATATGCTTGCACTGCTCTTCTCGGATATGGGCGGAGAAATCTATGAGGTGCACGTGGAATTTCCCGAGCGCACCATTGTCACGCCGGAATTGCACATGCATGAGCACGTGGTGGAAGTGGAATTAGTCAATCAAACGCTTGGCACGAATCTCCAAGCCGAAAAAATCGTTCCTCTGCTGGAGCGCATGATGTACAACGTTACAAAAGTCAATCCCAAACAATTGACAGTACAACATCCTTTCTTTCGCGCGGATGTATTGCATCCCTTGGATTTGGTGGATGACATTGCGCGTGCCTATAATTATGACAATCTCAAACCGGTGGTTCCAGAGGTATTTACGGTTGGAGGGGTTCTCCCCCAAACCCAATTCGAGGATGATGTGAAATCCTGCATGGTGGGATTGGGATTCCACGAAGTCATCACGTGGGTGCTTACTTCGCACGAGCATCACTTCAAATCCTTTTCAAGAGAAGAAACCCCGCACGTGCAATTGGGGATGGTAAAAGAGCAAGGTCTCACAATGTGCCGCAACATGCTCTATCCCGAAACGCTGCGCGCGTTACTTGCAAATAGAAGCAAGCGTTTGCCTTTCAAATTATTTGAAGTAGGCCATGTCATCGAAATGGATTCCAAAACGGACACGGGAACGCGCACGCGCAGTAAGTTGTGTGTGGTCCTTGCGCATGCGACTTCTTCTTTTACCGAAATGAAAGCAGTCGTGGAAGCGCTGGCGCGGCAGATTGGAGTGGATGCAACTTATTCTGCGGAAATCCTCCCTGGTTTCATCGAAGGGCGCACGGCAAATGTGCAGCTTCGAAAATTGCACGGTTTCATGGGAGAAATGCATCCCGAGATATTGCAGCGCTTAGGGATTCAGGTGCCCGTGACGATTGTAGAAATAAATCTGGAAAAGTAAACACGACTATAATTCTTTGACATAGAATTCGCCTTGTTTTTTGTATCCCATCTTTTTGGCGATGATGGCGTAAGATGTTAGCATGCGCTGCTGAATTTCTTTCTTTTCTTCCGGGTTTGTTAATTCCAAATATTTCCACCCCTCATCTGTTTTCGTCAATTTTTCTGGATGTTCAAACCAGTAATTGGTTCTTGGTGAGGCAATTTTTACATGTTTTAGTCCGCATCTGCGTGCGTGTTCCTCGGCTAACTCCAATGAGTAATTGGCCCATGGTTTCCCGAGAACGGTATTGACTTGCTTGACTCTATCTTTTCTATCGAAGTGCCCCTGAATGGCTTCAACAATAAGTGCTTCCGGCTCAAATCCTATTTTGATGTGGCCGCATAATGTTTTGTGCATATTTCCAAGGCCATCCAGGGTTGCGATGGCAATGCCTGATTCGTTTGCGCTGAAATTGACATTGATTCTTACAATTCCATGTGCATTACGAACAATTTTTTCTGGAAACGTATCCATAAACGTTCGTCCAAATTTTCGTATTGTATGGAGATGTGCGCTTGGACGTCTTCCAATGCGCCTCGCAGGTGGTTGTTTCACCATATGTTGCAGTAACTCTCGCACATGTGGAGAGTGGAATCGTTTTACCTTTGGCATGAATAGAATGTCATTCAAGAGCTTATAGATTTAACGAAGCGTCAGTACTTGCTTTTCTTGAATGCGTCATTGAAGTGGTGCGCGCACCAGATGCTTGAATCTAAATAGATTTTTTCTCCAAGTGCTTCCGCATCTAAACAGAAATATACATCATCACATGCGCGTTGGGTTTCATCATATCGGAAATGGATTTTTTCCAATAGCGAGCGTGTGATGAGCGCACATCCTAATCCCGTGTATGCCACTTCAATCAGCCGCGAGGGAAGGAGCTGCATGAGTCCGATGCTGCGCACGAGTTTTTTCTTTTTCTCTTCTTCGTTGAGATAGATTCCCGCCATTACTGCGAGTTTTTGTTGTCCTTCCGTGGTAGTTTCCTTATTCCAGTACACCCCGCTCACAAATGATTTTTGGTGTTGCAGGAGGCGTTCAATGATGTCGCTTGGGGGAACGACGTCTTGTTCTAATGAAAGAAAATAATCATAGTTTTCTTTTAGCACAATTTCTCGAATCAAATTGCGCCCATGCACTAATCGCGCGCGGGCTTTTGGAGTGGTTTCTCCGGAATAAATGACTCGAAACGTGTGCCCGGGATGGGTTGCTTCCCATTGCTTGGCAAGTAGTTTGAGTTTGTCGGCATAATGAGGGGTGGGGGAATTGTCCTCTAGCACGACATCAAAATTTTGATATGTCAGGCTTTGAATTCCTTCGAAGAATGCCTGGAGCGAATCGGCCTTGTATTGGTGGGTGGGGCAGCCGACTAAGATTTTGGGCAATTTCTTGGACACTTCGGGATGCATAAAGAAAATGAATTAGAAAAAATTAAAGAAAGAATAGGGAAGCTATTGGATTGAGACGCGCTGTCCAATGGCTTGTCCGGGCAGTCCTTTGAGGAACTTTGCTCGCACGGCTCCAGAGCTTCCGTGGGGGGCCATGACTTTGCCTACAATTTTGGTGTTTCCAACCGATACCCATGTGACTTTCTTTCCGGTCAATCCGGAGGCCTGGGCCTTGCTTTCCACGCCATCCACTTCAATCACATACTGATTTTCGTGCTGGGTGTTCTTCCCGCGTCGGTAGTTCTTGATTACGCCATTCATATGAGAAAAGCCCTGAAAAACGCTTATAAAGCCACGCCCTGGGGGTGCTCGAGCTGGCTATTGGGTTTAGGCCTATGACCTATAAACCTATGAGCCGTTACTCCTACTATGCTCATTTGTGGGGTTGACGAAGCAGGTAGGGGTCCAGCCATCGGTCCGATGGTGCTAGCCGCGGCCGTCATTGAGGTCGAAAAAGAGGCTATTTTGCGAGAATTAGGAGCAAAAGACTCCAAGCTCATTCCCGAGCCCGAGCGCGAAAGACTCTTTCCCTTAATGCAGTCCACGCTTTCCGATTTTGCAACCGTACAATTGCACGCCCCTGAAATGGATGCGTTGATGGAGAGCGATTCCCTGAATGAGATTGAGGCCATGAAGATTGGTCTCTTGCTCAATAACCTCAAAGTAAAACCCGAAGTCGTGTATGTGGATTCCCCTGATCCGCTCGCAAGCAACTTTGGAAAGCGCATTTATGCCTACCTCACGTTCAAGCCCAAAATTGTCGCAGAACACAAAGCGGATGTGAATTATCCCATTGTTTCTGCCGCTTCGATTCTTGCCAAAGTCGAGCGCGATCGTGAGATTAGAAAAATCCAGGAAGAATTCCAACACTATGGGGACATTGGAAGTGGTTATCCGCACGATGAGCGTACGATTTCTTTCCTGCAAAAGTACATCCAGGAATTCAATTCCCTCCCCACGTGCGCGCGCAAGAAGTGGGGGACGAATGTGCGTTTATTGGATGCACGTTATCAGACGAAATTATTTTGATGCTAAATTCGTGCGTTCTACGATGCGTTTCATGCGCGGCAATAGTTTCAAAATGAGTGCCGCCGTGCGCTTTGAAGGGATTCGGCGCGCCCAAGTAGTAATTTCATCTAGATATTGAATTATTTCCTCGGCAGAGCTGTTGCTTCCCAACTGTTTTTTTATTTGCTCTATTCTTTTAGAAAGTAGCCTTTTTGTTCTTTTACTATTGAAAGCATTATCTTCTTTTCTCTGAGCGGCGAGCATAAGTTTTGCGTATCTATCATAGTTCTGTGCAATCTTTTTGAGTATAATTGCCTGTCGTAACTTATGGGTTACTGCGACTAATTTATGTTTCTTTGCCGCTGCACCATTTCCCCAGTATGCCTTACGTTTGCTTTCTATTTCTTTTGTCGCATGCGCATCTACTTTCTTTTCGAGCGCTTCTGATTGTTTGATTAGTCGCATTGCACGAACAGCTCGTGTGGGGAAACGTAATCGCATGCTCGAGGAAATGCATTTTGCATTATAATCTTATGTGGTTAAACGTGCTTGGCTAGGCCGTTCTTTGTATTTTTCTTCCCTGCCATGATAACGAACCTGAATCCATTCACCAACAAAAACAACTCAAACAAAAGAACATCAATCGCGCTGGCAATATTTTTCACGCTGAATTGGGGTTTGTGTGCTTGTATTCCCACAATAGCAAACCCATTTTCTTCAAATCTCTTTTTCATTGCAGGAATGGAATAATATTTTTCGCGCGGATTGGCAATGCGATCGGCCCAAAATGCGCGTTGGTGGGGTCCGAGTTTTTTATTGAGGAGTCTTTCAAGGAATGCAAGTCGTTTTTGGGTTTCTCTGCCTGCGAGCATTCCAACCACCCATTTCTGCGCGCGTTGCTTCCATCCTCCAAGGGAGTGATAAAACCCCACAATCAATAATCCATTTGGCTTCACGCGTTGTGCGATGTTTTCAAATCCTTTTTCTGGTTTCTGCGTGTGGTGTAATACTCCAAACGATGTCACGAGGTCAAATTGCTCTTTGATTTGTAACTGCAAAATATCCTGCTGTGTGAATGTGATATTCTCCAAGGAATATTTTTTGGCCAATCCGCGCGCGTGAGTAAGTGATGCGTTGCTCAAGTCAATCCCTATCACTTTTTTGGCTCGTGTGGCCATGCTGCATGCGATTTCTCCAGTGCCACATCCTGCGTCGAGGATGGTTTTTCCTTGGAGTTTTTTAGTGGTGAGATTAGCGCACGCGAGGAGTTGATCCGCATATGTTTCGAGATGCTTGCGCGAGAGATTAGAGAGTAATGGGTATGGATATTTTTCGTAGAACTCTCCGATGATGTCATTTGATTGGGGCATAATTTGGATGGGTGATTACACTAAATCTTCGCTCGCGCTCTGGTCGCCCTTATTCTCTTCCGCTTGCATGTTGCGCGAGCGGCTTTCGAGTTTTTCTTCCACTGTCATGGGGCGTAGTTTCAATGCGTGCGCGCCAAAGTATTCGGAGAACTTTTTGGTAGTGCGTAAAATGTAGGTGCGTCCTTTGGGTTCTTTTGAAACAAATCCCATTTCCACTAATCGCTGCAAGTGCTCATATGCAGTATTCGAGCGCACTTGCACGAGTTGGGATTGGATTAAGGGTTGCTTGTAGGCAATGAACGCGAGCGTTTTCATTTCTCCCGCGGAGAGTTCGGTTCCTCCAGCAAGATGGTTGACTTTTTCATCAAAGGGAGAGCGCACCTTCATGCGATACCCTCCCAAATCTTCAACGATTTCTAATGCCGAGTTGCGTGCATTAAATCCATCCACCAGCTCGGGAATCAATTCGCGTGCTTTGAGCAATGGTAGCGCTGCGGTATTTCCTAATTCTTCAATACTAAGCCCCTTGCTGCTCATGAAGAGCGCGGCTTCCATAACCTTGAGTGCTTCTTCATTGGAAAAGCGCTGCGTTCCTTTTTTTGGAACTAATACGGGTTCCATTTCCGTTTCATCTGCTTCTTCGTCTTCAGGGATTTCAGTAAGCTTCTCTGGGTAATCGGCTTTCGTCTCATCGTCCGGGTCCGAGACATCATCCATTCGCGCGTTTGCTTTTTTGTGTGCGTGCGTGGAGTGTGTTTTGGGGTGGTGAGTGGAATGCGTTGTTTCTTCTGCTTCTCCGAATGGATTCTCTTCGCGTGTTTCTTCCTTGGGTTCGGGTTTCTTTCCTCCAAGGAGTTTCTTCAGGAATTCAAAGACCATATAGGGATGAAGCAGGTTTTGGGTTAATAAATCTCAGTTTTGGGGGTTGGATTTTCATAGTGGATAGTGAATTATCATCTCTTTGTGGAATTGGGAGAATCATTAAATTCCAATGAGCGCATCATTCGTGCATGCCCTCTCCTCGTGTCCCTCCCGGGCAATTCGAAACCAAAGCTTTTCCCGTGCTGCAGAGTGGACGGATTCATGATGAGTTGAATGTGAATAATTGGGATTTGGAAGTGTATGGGGAAATAGAAAAACCCCAGAAATGGAATTTTGAGCAGCTGCAAAAACTTCCTCATTCCAATGTGCAAGTGGACATTCATTGCGTGACTACTTGGAGCAAGTTGGATACGAAGTGGCGTGGGATTCTTTTTACTGATTTAGTCAAAATCATTAAACCTACTAAAAAGGCAAAATTTGTAATAATGGAATGCGAGGGAGGTCACACGACTTCTCTTTCTCTCGCGGAGATGCTGAAGCCCAATGTGATGGTCGCGGATGGGTACGATGGACAACTAATCGAAGCCAAGCACGGAGGCCCTGTTCGCACGCTGGTGCCGCACAAGTATTTCTATAAGTCCGCGAAGTGGTTGAGGAAATTGAAATTCGTGGAAAAGGATGAGCCTGGTTTTTGGGAAGTCCGAGGTTACTCAAATACGGCCGATCCCTGGCAGGAAGAGCGCTACTCCTAATTTGGGTCATTTCCCAGCCCATCGGATTCCTTAACATTTATATGCCCCTGAGCATACACATGGTTATGCGTTTCCATTCCGTGTTGTTGGTCGCGTTGCTGGCGATTCTTTTTTTGGGGTGCGTTTCGAATTCATCTCCTCCAACGAATACCTCGACGGCTCCTCCGAGCACAAACAGAGAGGATTTGGATGCCTACATTGATTCGCTTCCCGATCCTATTACTACTTCGGGGCCAGGGGAGTTATTGCAGGTCTGTGGCAATGGAGATGAGGGCGAAGAGTGTTTTGAGGATGCCCTTGAAACATGCGGTCGTGCCACTGCGTCCTTCTGGTCTACTTCGGATGGGCAAGTATTGGATTTTGAATCCGCAGGGTTGGATATTGCTTCTCTCGCGGAAGGAAAAGAATTATGCAAGGTCCGCGTGTATGTGAGTGCGGACTCGGAGAGTGCTTTTGCAGGAACATCTGCCACGTGCTTACTCGAAAAGAATGCGAATGGAATCTATGATGTGTATGCGATTGGCCCCGATTACTGCACCGGGAGCTATGTGGATCAAATCAATCGCGCGGCTGCGGCTAATGCTGTTCCAGTGGCGGTGAGTTCTTCTCCCACTGCAAAATCATTCTCCCTGACGGCAAACGATGATGGTTTTTTTGACGCCTCCAATGCGCGCGTGACCGAGATCAAAGTAAATCAAGGCGATAAGGTGAATCTGATTTTCAATTCTTCTACTACCAACAACTCATTCGGAGGCCAGGCAATCAAGACAGTGGGAGTGGATTTATTCTCCTACACGAATGTACGCGCGGGACAACAGCAAGTTGTTCCGGAATTTACTGCAACCGAATCTTTTACGGTTGAGAATTGGTGGCCTTCCTTTCAAGTGAAAAAGGGTTCTTTTCGCTTGACGGTGGAATAATACTCACACTCGCTCGTCGCTACATAATATAGTGGTTGTTTTTTTGAATGAATGATTTTTTCCTCGCGTGTTGCTCGAATACGTTTATTAATGTAAAAATGAGTAATACAACAGAAATGGATCCGCGTCTTTGCGTGTAGTAGAAGTAAATCACTTTGTTCGCGCGCAGGAGCAATAGGGGAAAACCAGGGGTGAAACCATGCGTTCCATGATTGATGAAGCAGTCCGCAAAGGACCTGCAATGAATAGTGAAAAAGAAACTCGAATGGATGATTTGTCTGTTCCAAAGATTATGGTAATGGGATGCGGCGGTGCCGGATGTAATGCCGTTAACCGTCTCGCGAGCATGAATGTCGCGGGCGCGCAGTTGGTTGCCATCAACACGGATAAGCAGCACTTGTCCATTATCTCGGATAACATTACTAAGATTCTCATCGGAAAAAGTGTCACTCGCGGATTGGGTGCGGGTGGATATCCTGAGATCGGAGCCAAAGCAGCCGAAGTCTCCAAGAGCGACTTAGAGGCCGTGCTCAAGGGAGTGGATATGTTGTTTGTCTCCGCTGGAATGGGTGGAGGAACCGGAACAGGTTCTGCTCCTGTCGTTGCGGAAATTGCAAAAGCACAAGGCGCCATTGTTATTGCCATGGTCACCTACCCCTTCTCCCTCGAACGAGCGAGAACCATCAAAGCAGAGGAAGGAATTCAGCGCTTGAGCGATATCTGCGATACCGTCATTGTGATCGACAACAATCGCTTGGCAGAATTAGTGCCCAACCTCCCCATCCAAGACGCTTTCCGCGTGGCGGATGAATTGGTGGCTCGCGTGGTAAGCGGAATCACGGAAACCATTACCCAGCCTTCCTTGATCAACTTGGACTTCGCTGACGTCAGAAGCATCATGACCGGTCACGGCTTGTCCATGATTGCAGTGGGAGAAAGCAAGTCCGTTAATCGCGTCGAAGAAGCCGTTGCGGACACGCTCAACAACACCTTGTTGGACGTCGACATCGCCGGCGCAAAGGGTGCGTTGAATCACATTACCGGAGGACCCGAACTCACGCTCGGAGAAGCCAATGCGATTGGAATGATGTTGACCGAACAGATTGATACACGCGCTACTGTCATTTGGGGCGCAAGAATCAATCCCACATTCGACAACAAAGTGGAAATCATCACGGTCTTCACTGGCGTGAAAAGTCCTTTCATCAACAAAGGAAAGCAATCCAGCGGAACCAGCCTGGGCCGCAGCAATGCAGCCCCTGCGCGCAGCGGCGGAAGCAATGATTTTGATTTGAAGTATATCTAGCGCGCGATTCGTCGCGCGGTGCCGATATCCAGGTGCAATGTGATTGCACCTGTCTTATTTTTTTCTCCAGATTTTTATACTCTGTTCGTTCTCTATTATGCATGCCAGGAAAGCGCCCTGTGAATAGTTGGGTGGAACGTACTCTTAGGGATATGACTCCCCGCCAGCGTGGATATTTTTCTAAGCGCCGGTTATTGCCTTTTACTACTGCAAGGGATATCAGTGAGCGCGCGCACGTACCTTATTCGCTCACCGTCATGTTGTTGCGTCAATTATCTCCTGAGAATAAATCAAAGCCCCATACCAGAAGGGCATTGTTTGACTTCTATCGCCGGATGAAGCGCTCGGGTCCCGCGCGTAATTGGGTATTGGAGTTGCCTCGTTTTTGGTTTATACGCACGATCGAAAAGATGGCGCCTCACGCGATCCCGAAAGAGATTCATGAGGAATTGATGAAGCACGCGGCCGGTCGACCAGTGCCATCAATAAATTTTATTTATGAATTTATCCGTTTGAATGGTTTGCGCACCAAGGAAGAGCAGGTAGTTGCCATTGCTAAGGCTAATTCGAAATTCCATCGCGTGCGGGTGAAGAATAGGCTCTCCAAGGGAAGGCGTCGTCAATTGTTATTTATGGTCTATCCTCTCTTGGAAAAATGGATTAAGGAGACGATTATCCCAAAAGATGAGATGATCAGCCTGGTGTTTTCTCGCCTCGAGAATGAAGTGATGTTCTTCGACCCCAAAAAAATCAATAGCAACGAATCTATTGCGGTTAAATGGAAAAAATTTGTGCGTAGCCGTGTGGGTTTCATGATGATTGACGCGATTCGTAAGAAATTCGGTCGTAAAAAGAAAAAAGTGCGGATACTCAGCATGTTGCCGGACGAGGTGGAATCTCCTGCCCCCTTGCAGGAATCCAACCGCATTGAGTGGAGTGGTCTTATCAAAGCAACAAAGCCTGGCACGATGCAGCGCAAAATAATTAATTTGCTTTCCAAGGGCTATACGCGCAGAAAGGTTGCATTATTGCTCAAAATCAGTCCACAAACGATGACTACTCACTTGCGCAATCTCCGAAAACGCGTGGGATTACCCACTCGAGCCAAAAAGGTCGTGTAAAAACCATTTTATATTTCTCAAATATTCTTGGATGCGCCGTATGACATAGGGCTGCCACTCCGTCCCAAAGGCACAATATTCTTTCACGCTGAATCCATTTTCCACGAGCATTCTTTCTTCGTCTCCACGCACGCCTTTCAATAATTGGAATTCAATCATATTTTTGGGCACGCGTAATTCCATGGCATGGCGCAATAGCACGGGATCGTGAGTGGCAATGGCAAGTGGAGCATGTTTTTCTGCGCACAAGTGTGCGAGCGCTTTGTAGTTTTTCCTAATTTCTTCATGGGATTGGAATGCGATTTCTTTTGATTCCCCATACGCTCCTTTTACCAATCGAATGCGGGGAGAATCCAATAATAGTGCGAGCACGTCTTTCTTGGATCGCTTCAGGCATGCTTGGATGCATATTCCCACATTCGCGTGCTGTTGGCGTAGTTTGTTGTACATGGATAGTGTGCGCGTGGTGTAGGGGGAATTCTCCATGTCCAACCACACAATACAATTCATATCCTCTGCTCGCTGCACAATGCGCAGAGTCGCGCGATAACATAAGAGCGGATCAATGTCCATTCCGAGCGCAGTGAGCTTGACCGCAATGGCTCCTTTCACGTTTCCCGTGCTCATTTTCTCGAGCAATTCCAGGTATTGTCCCATTACGCGTACGATTTCGGCTTTCTTTTGGGCGTGCTCCCCAAGTGCATCGAAGATAGGCGTTACCTTCCTGGCGTGCAGGGTCTTGGCATAGCGGAATGCCTCTTCCATATTCTCTCCCGCAATGAAGCGTGAGACGAATGGGCGCAGGATGAATGCGAGCATACGTCGAAAGGAATTGGGTCGGCTTTAAAAATGGATTTTTTTGGATGCATCGAGCAATCCACCAGAAATTATTTATCCTTTCGGGCACGGATGGGGATTGGTGATGTTTTGGTGCAGAATTCCGCGGTTAATCCCATTTCCAGAATCTATTTCGAGTCGCGTCCCTGGGGAAGTTTTACTCAGTACACGCACAATCAGCTTTCGACCGTGAAGATTATTGCGATTAAGAGCGGGGAAATTTTGAGTTTGCAATTGCATCATCACAGAGATGAGTTATGGATTGCATTGGATGAAGGCATTATTGCCGAGGCCGCGGGAGAAAAGCATTTCCTCAAAGTGGGGGAAACATTGTTCGTGCCACGCGAAACCAAACATAGACTAAGCGCTTCTAAGCATGCGCGCGTATTGGAGATTGCATTTGGGGAATTTGATGAGAATGATATTGTGCGCTTTGAGGATAAGTATGGGAGAGAAAAATGATAAATAGAAAAAATCAGGTGCCGCGATAGCGGTCACCTGTGCTCGGTTGGTCCAATCGAAACTGGACAATTACTTTTTCTTCTTATTCAAATTTTCCATGCCGGGTGCCCAGTCGACTTCGCATAGTCCTCCGGTTTGGAATGCTTGTAATACGCGTAGTGTTTCTTTGACGCTGCGTCCCACGTCCAAGTCTGTTACTGTTTCGAAGCGGATGAATCCTTCGGGGTCGATGATGAATGTTCCTCGGTACGCGATTCCTTGGTCTTCTTTCAATACTCCAAAAGAGCGTGCGACGTGGTGATTGGTGTCCGCGAGAATGGGGAATTTAATTTCAGGCATATCGCGTTCGATCCATGCTTTGTGGGAGTGTTCCGAGTCCGTGCTCGCGCCCACAATGGCTGCGTTGAGTTTCTTGAATTCTCCTTCGCTGCGGGCGAATCCCTTTATTTCGGTGGGGCAGACGAACGTGAAGTCTAGTGGATAGAAGAATAACACGACCCACTTTCCTTTGTAGTCTTTCAGGCTCACTTTTTTGAATTTTCCATCGTGATAGGCCATGCTATTGAATTCGGGGGCTTTTTGTCCAACTAATGTCATGTAATGTTCCTCCTAGAATGGGATAATACGCTCCAACAAAGAGACATTTTGCTTTAAAACCGGTCGTTCTTGTGCAAAATTACAGATTGGTTTTTTTAATGAGGGGAGAGGAAATACTGCTAACGTAGGGTGTGTAGACCTAGGTTTGCCGCTTTTCAGGATGGAGTTGGTTAGTATGGCCGAATTAATGAAAGTCAAACAATTGAAACCTCGCATGGGGAATGTCTTTATTGAGCTTGAGGTGGTTTCCAAGGGTGAACCTCGCGAATTTGCTTCCGCCAAGGGGCAGGGAAAAGTATGCAATGTTGCGGGAAAAGACGAAACGGGCGAAGTCCAAGTGTCTCTCTGGAATGAACAGATTGACCAAGTCAATGAAGGCACAAAAATCCGCATTGAAAACGGCTGGGTTTCCGAGTATAAAGGGCAATTACAGCTTAGCACGGGTAAATTCGGCACATTACACATTTTGTAGGAGTAAAAAACAATCATATTGGGTGTCGCGCTAGCGATACCCTTTCTCGCTGTGGCCAGCCAGAAATTGGTACAATCAGGTGCCGCGAAGCGGTCACCTGTTCTCGCTGTGGCCAGCCGAAACTGGCCTGCTACATTAATCCTTTTTCTTTGGGATGTATTTTGCCCCCCTCGATAGAATCTTTATAAATGGTTGGGGGACTAAGAGTAATACTTTTTCCGCAGGAGTGTGGATTATATGCAAGCAATTGACTACCTGGAACGCTTTACGATTGACGGCGATGACGGAGACGGCGGCGACTTCGAAGAAGGCGACTCGGACGATGAAGAATTTGACTTTGAAGATGAAGAAGGCGAAGACGGAGATGATGATTTTTCGGATGATTCCGATGGCGATGGCGGAGACGACTTCTAGTCGTTTTCCCTTTCATTTTCTCTTCAGGGTGGCAGGCGTGCTTGCACCCTTCTCTTTTTATCTTTGCTTTTCTACATGATGCCTATGGACACACATTCGCGCATGGAGCATTTTTCCACGGGGCTTGAGGAGATTCTCACCTCTGACTCATTGAAGCATGCCATTGAAACCGGCGTTCCATTAAAACATTACATTGGGTTTGAGATTTCGGGCACGCCCCACATTGGCGCAGCCATCAAGTCCCTCTATCACATGAAGCATTTCATGGAAGCTGGAGCGGATTGTTCTATTTTTTTGGCGGACTGGCATGCGTGGATCAATGACAAACTTGGCGGGGACAAGCAGGCCATTCAGCGCGTGGGAAAGGGTTATTTCAAAGAATGTTTTTCGGCGGCCGCAAAAGTAGTGGGAGTGGATGAGGAAAAAATCCGCTTTGTGCTGGGGAGCGAGTTATACCACCAGCAAGATGGGTATTGGGAAACCGTCGTGGATGTGGCGAAGCATACTACGCTTGCGCGCATGCAGCGTTCGATTACTATTCTTGGAAGGAAAGAAGGCGAGAGTTTGGATTTTGCCAAGTTGTTGTATCCTGCGATGCAAGTTGCGGACATTTATTTCCAGCAACTCACTATTGCACACGCGGGAATGGACCAACGTAAGGCGCATGTAGTTGCGAGAGAAGTCGCGGAAAAGTTGCAATACCATGGGATTAAGCACCAGGGTAAAGCCATTACGCCCATTGCGGTGCATCATCACTTAGTCTCTGGATTGCAAAAGCCCCCAGTGTGGCCGATTCCCCAAGAAAATTTAAGCGAGGTGCGTGCTGCGATGAAGATGTCAAAGTCCGTCGCAGGGAGCGCGGTGTTTTTGGGTGATTCTGAAACCGAAGTGAAGAAAAAAATCAACCATGCGTTTTGCATGGAAAAAGAAATTGGATATAATCCGGTGCTGGATTGGGCGCAGCACTTAGTGTTTCCTTTCACCAAAGAAATTCAAATTTCTCGCCCGGAAAAGTTCGGGGGAAACGTTTCCTATTCCAATTACAAGGAACTCGAAGCCGATTTTGCGCATGGGAAATTGCATCCCATGGATTTGAAAGCAGGCGTAGGACAAACGCTTGCGGATATCCTCGCTCCCGCGCGCAAGCACTTAGAGCATCCCAAAATCCTAAAATTGAAAGAAGAATTTGAAGCCCTCAAGGTCACGCGCTAGCTTGGGTGCCTATGAAGGCTGGGCACGGGCACCCGTTTATATAGTCTCCAATTTTGAGTTTGAGCGGTATGTCCTATTATTCGGATTTGCTCTTCCGGCCCAAGCAGGCCATTTTTCATGCGTTTGAGCAGCCTTCGGCCGTTCGTGCGTTTGGGTTGGCCATTCTCGCCACTCTCTTCGCGACGCTGATGATGATCGTATTAGTAGGACAACTGGACGTGCAGTCCTTGCTCGTAAATCTCTTAGGGGATGTGGTTCGCCTCGTGAGCGGGGCTGTTTTGTTATTTGTCCTTGGGATGATTTTCAAGCGCATCCAACCCAATTCTCACACGTTCGTGCAAGCTCTTTCCATGCTCGCAAGTTTGAGTTTCTATTCTTTTTTGATGCTGGTATTGATTGGGTTTATTTTTCCATTCGTTCTTGCGCCCCAACTCCCGGCAAGCTTTCAAGAGTTAGAGAATGGAACAATTGGTCCGCAGGAATTTGAATTGGTCATGAATGAATTTCTTTCGAACATATCGGATGTTACCATTCTCATCACGCTGATTTTCTTTTTGCTTTTTGTGGTGCTGGTTTTGTATTCCATTTATGCGCTCTACCTCTCCATTAGCACCTATCTCAAGGCCAGCGTGTTCTGGAGCATTGTTGTCATGCTCCTCTATTCCTTCATCGTCAGCTCGCTCACGGGCTTCTTTGCTTCGCTCGTAGGGGCATAATTTTCAGCTAAAACGCGCATTCCTTTAATTGCTTTTTCGCCCCAGTTGAGGGGTATATGGTCATCCAATTATACAACACGCTTTCCCGCTCCAAGGAACTCTTCCATAAAGAGCCCGGGCAGAAAGTGGGGATGTATTGCTGCGGTCCCACCGTATATTATTTCGCACACATCGGGAATCTGCGCCCGTACGTGGCATGGGATGTATTGCGTCGCCTTCTCGAAAAAAGAAAATACAAGCTCACGCACGTCATGAACATCACGGATGTAGGGCACCTCGTGAGCGATGATGACTCGGGAGAGGATAAAATAGAAAAAGCCGCGCGCGAGCAGAAAAAAAGCCCCGATGAGATTGCGGATTTCTACACGGATGCGTTTGTGTATGATCTCGAAAAGCTACGCATCCAATTACCCCATCATCTCGTGCGGGCGCGCCAGCATGTGCAGGAAATGATTGTGCTTATCCAAAAACTCGAAAAAAAAGGGTATACCTACACTACTCCTTCTGGCGTGTATTTCGATACACAGAAATTCCCAAGCTATGGAAAGATGGCCAACCTAAATATGGATGAACTCAAGGCCGTGCGACAAAATGTCGAGCGCGATGATGCCAAAAAGCATCCGGCAGATTTTCGTTTATGGCAATTAAATCAGCCCCATCACTTGCAGCAATGGGATTCTCCCTGGGGAAGAGGATATCCGGGCTGGCACATTGAGTGTTCGGCGATGAGCATGAAATACTTGGGGGAGCACTTTGACATTCATACGGGGGGAAATGATCACATCAACATTCATCATCCCAACGAGATCGCGCAAAGCGAGGCAGCAACGGGAAAGAAGTTTGCGGACTATTGGTTGCACTCCGCATTCATGCGCGTGGACAATCAGAAGATGTCCAAGTCCCTGAAGAATGTCTTTCTCGTCCGGGATATTGAAAATCACCACCTCAAACCATTGGCGTATCGCTTTCTTTTGCTGACGACGCACTATCGTTCCGAGCTCAATTTCACATGGGAAAGCATCCGTGCCGCACAGACCACGCTCGAAAAGTGGAATGACTTCATTCAACGCCTGCAGAAATACTCCGGGTCACATTCCAATAACGAAATCAATGGTCTCGTTGAGCAGACGAATGAAAAGGTCAACGCCGCGTTCGATGACGACATCAATACCGCAGAAGCGCTAGGGGAACTCTCCATGTTCCAGCGTCGCGTGAATGGCCTCATGGACCAACAAAAATTAAGCAAAGCCGACACGCGTAAGATTTTGGAATTCCTGAAAGAAGTGGATGAAATATTGGGAGTATTTGATTTTTCGCAAGACGATGCCATTGTCCCTGCGCATGTATTGCAGCTCGCGCAGCAGCGCGAAGAAGCCCGCGCCAAAAAGGATTGGGCGCAAAGCGATGCATTGCGCGCGCAAATAGAGAAAGAAGGTTTTACGATCCTGGATACCAAAGAAGGATTTGAGTTGAAGGAGAAAAAGTAACGACTGCAACATAATTCCTTTTCATTTATAATCTCAACTTTTTTCTTTCTCTCATGGCGGCCGAACTCTCTATTTTGTTGACGTTGGGCTTCATGATTGTGGCGGCGGCCTTTTCGCTATTCATCGCGCGCTGGTTCAAGCAACCCGCGCTCTTGGGTTATTTGCTCGCGGGGATTATTGTGGGCCCGGCTGGGTTGAAGCTCATTAATTCCCCAGAAGAAATTGCGCTTGTTTCTGAACTAGGAATTATTTTTCTCCTTTTTACGGTGGGAGCAGAAACCGATTTATTGAAGTTTTTGAAATCTGGTCCAACGCTCTTGATTGGAGGTTTTGCTCAGATTTTGTTGACGATTTTGATTGTGTTATTTGTCCTTCCTTCGCTTGGATTACAAGCGGGTATGTATGTGGGTCTTGCGGTGGCGCTTTCTTCTACCATGCTCGTGGTGAAATTGCTCCAAGACAAGAAAATGCTTTCTTCTCTGCACGGGCAATTGATTTTGGGTTTTTTGTTGGTGCAAGATTTGGCTGTCATCCTGGCGCTGCCCCTGCTCGCCGCGGACGTGAGCTCATTGAATATTGGTTATTTTGAGTTGCTTGCGCTGAAGGGAATTGTGTTGATTGGTGCGCTCGTGCTTCTCTCTAAAATGGCCTTTCCTCGCTTGTATGCGAGTGCGGCGCATAGTAGTGAGTTGTTATACCTCACCGCGCTTGCGACGTGCTTTGCCTTTATTGGATTGGCGTATTTCTTACAGCTCTCCCTGGCGATTGGGGCTTTCTTGGGGGGATTGGCCATTGCGCGTCTCCCTTACAACGTGGAAGCCGCCAGCTCGATGCGTGGGCTGCGTGATTTCTTTGTGATGTTATTCTTTGTTGCACTCGGGACCCAGCTTGATTTCAATGTGGGAGCGGTTCCTCTTTCGTATGCGGTTTCCATTGTTGCGTTGTTGTTCATTCTCAAGCCTCTTGTATTCTATGTGATTACACAAGTGGCGGGATATGGAACGCAGACTGCTTCAAAAGTGGCATTTGGTTTATTGCAGATGTCCGAGTTTTCTTTGATTCTGTTGGTGCAGGGAAAGAATTCGGCTGTAATCCCACAGGCCGAGTATTCGTTTACGATTCTCTTGGCTGCTTTTTCGATGGCCGTGACCCCATACATCATGGAGCACGGTCCGCGCCTGGTGGAGGATTTGAAGCGCGCATCAAAGTTGAAGTTCTTTTCCAACTATGAGTTATTTTCTCGCAAGATGAAAGCATTGCAGCATGTCTCGGAAAAAAGATTGCATCATCACATTATCATTCTTGGGGGAGGAAGGACGGGTAAGCACATGGCGATGAATCTTTCGCGCGAGTTTCCTATTGTAGTAGTGGATCACGATCCCAATGTAGTGGAGTTCTTCCGCAAGAAAGGGATGATGGGGGTATTTGGGAATGCGCATAATACGGAGATATTGGATCACTTGCACGTGGAGAAAGCGCGCCTAGTGGTGTGCACGATGCCCGATGAAGAAGAGGCAAAGTTTGTGTTGAATTATCTCAAGCGCAACTATCCCAAAGTGCCTGTTTTTGTGAAGGCCAGCTATTACGAGGATGCCTGGGACCTCTACAAAGCGGGGGCAGACTATGTGGTGTTGAGTGAAATCATTGGAGGGCACGTCTTTACTGAGAATGTGGAGCATTTCCTCGAGAAAGGCAAGCCCATGCGTCCCGTGGACATGGTGAGGCTGAAAGAACGCCTATTAGAAGAACGCGAAACCCATCACGTGGGAAAGGAATGGTTGTAAATGGTCATTTTGCATCAGTAATTGTAATTATATACTTCCTGATAGTTTTTCATCTATGTTCTTCATCTCTTTTCCTAATGGAAGAAATCCCCTCAAACGAAGAAGATGGAAATGGGGTTTTTTTCAAATTGGGAATAAGCCTTCAAAGATGCCCAAGCGTGCGGCAATTTTGAAAGTATATACTTCTACCATCGCGACCCCGCTAGGAGAATTTGAACAAAATGAAGCGAGTACATTGAATGCCGTCAAGCGGCTGTCGCGATTGCGCTTGAAACGCAAGAAAGCTATTATGCGTGAATGGAAAATGAGTCCCAAGTGGGCGTTCGGGTTGATATTGGGAGGGCAGCTCCTGAGAAATTCATCCTTACGCGAGGGGCTTACCATCATGGCTGGCTTTGCTGCGCTTATTGGTTCTGCGTATTGGTTGAAGAACGCACAGGCTTACAAGAGCAAGATTATCCATGCGCATCATAAACTTGCACGTGTATTGCACCGAGGCGCAGCGGAATATGGGGAGATAGCTACTTTCTTGAAGCAGTGGAAGTATATCTACGTAGATAAAACCGGCGCGCTAGTGGGTACTAATTGGAACATTCCATTATTACCACGCCACTTTCGATTAGACACAAAAAAAATATTAGAAGGAAAATATTGAAAAGAAAAAATAAGAATTCAAGTCCTCCTTGCGTTGGAACTCTTTTGGTTGGCGAGACAAATTATTGTAATTCTGTTAACCGGAAAGTATTTATAGCTACATTGAATTCTCTGTGTGTGCCTGCAAAACGATTAACGCCTAAGCAGCTTGAAAGAAAGAGATCTGAATTAACTGAAAGAATTAAAACCCGAATGCAGAATGAAAAGCGTGAACTGGAGAAAAGACATCTTCAAACCACTGATGCAATTAATGCATTATATCAATCCAGGATGCTGCGGCTAGAACCTAATCCGCGATTGCAAAATGCACAAAGGATGCCAGATAAAAAAGGTTGGTTTCCACCCGTAAAAGAAAGTATTTTCAGACAACTAGGAAAAGAACCATTTGATGGCAATTCTCTATTCACTGGCAATTTTAGAGAGAGTGCCTATAATAAAATGGCTGAACGCAGAACAACGAAGGATGAATACATAAGTGAAGCTCAACGACTTCATAACGAAGGAAAGATATCTGCAAATCATTTACAACAAATCATTAAAAGAGCTAATGCGATTCCATTCTCGCGAAAAGAAAAAGTTCGTCCAGAGTTAATTGAATTACGCAAAAAAATAATTGAGCGTAGTAAAAAATATAAAAAGAAGAAAAGCAAGCGCTGATTATGCGCTGACTTCAATATCCAAGCGTTTCTTCAATTCGCGGTAGCGATTGCGGATCGTAACTTCGGTCACTCCTGCCACATTCGCCACTTCTTTCTGCGTTCGGCGCTCGCCTTTCAGCAAACCCGCAATGTAAACAGCGGCGGCTGCAACGCCCGTAGGGCCTCTTCCGGAGATGAGTCCTTTTCCAATGGCATCCTCGAGGATCTTTCTTCCTTCTTCTTGGACTTCTCCGCTCAAATTGAGCTCGGAAGCAAAGCGAGGAATGTAGTGGATGGGGTTGGTCAGTGGAACTTCCAACTTCAGTTCTCTCACGAGGAAGCGATAGGTTCGGCCAATTTCTTTCTTGGTCAAACCACTGGCTTCGGCCATTTCGTTGAGCGTGCGTGGAACTTGGTAGGTTCTACAGACCGTGTACAATACTGCAGCAACAACGGCTTCGATTAAGCGTCCGCGAATCAAGCCTTTCTTTACAGTCTTTCGGTAAAGCAATGCGGCTGCTTCCACCAGCTGCTCGGGGATGTTGAGGTAGGATGCAACGCGGCGTAGTTCCGTCAATGCAATGCTCAAATTACGCTGCATGGATGAGGAAATTGACGCTCTTTTGTGCCACTTGATGAGGCGATACATTTGGGCTTTGGATTTGCTTGAGAGTTTGTTTCCGCGCGAGTCAGATCCGCGGCGGTCAATCATGGTGACAAGTCCCTTATTCAACTTGACATACTTCATGGGGGAACCAGTACGAGCAGAATCTTCGAATCCGTCTCCGTCGAAGGTTCTCCATTCCTTTCCAAAATCCATTTCATCTTCAGAAACAATTAGGCCGCACTGCTGGCAGACAACTTCTCCTTTTTCGGAGTCCTTTCTTACTTTAGTGCTTCCGCACTCGGGACAAACAAGGTTAGACATTCAGGGGATCACCTGGGGTTCGGTTTTGGGATAGGCTCACACGCACGTGGGATAGTTCACCGTTTTCACGGAAAAGAAATATCACAAGAACGAGTCGATAACTAATATACGGCTGAACTTATATATAAAGAAGGATGTTTTGTTTATAAATAAAGTATTGGAAGCTTAAATAGCCCAGCGTGGGAATTAGTGCAAAAGTGGAAGGGAATTCTATTTTTATTGCGGTTTTTTTCATATCAGTGCATGAGGGTTACTCGGTACAATTTGAAAGCAACAGATGCAATTCGTGCAGTCATAAATATTCGTTTGCTCATTATGGCTGCGGTGATATTTGCAATATCATTCTTTTATGGTGGAAATTCGTTAGTGGATTCTCTAACTATTGCAATTGCAATCACAATTGTGCTGGCCTTCATGCTCGTCTTTATGATTAGAGATTTTGAAGCCGAGCGTCTAATAAAAGAAAAAAGGAAATGAGAATTTCAAGTTCATGGTTTTTTAGATTCGCATTTGTCTACTGTTCATCCTTATGGTATAATTCGAGAAAAACAATAGTATCATCTGCCGAGATATATGCATAGGCCAATCGGAAGGGCGGCACATACAACTCGCGTGTTCCTTTTCGCGCAAAGCGCATGGGCTTTCCTATTTCTGGATTTTCAATTATTTTTTGGATTTGTTTCTTTACGCGCTGCTTTAATGCTTCATCTTTGATTTTTCGAACGGTTTTTTCAAAAGCAGAATCGAATTGGACATTTACCATGTTCCCAATTCCTTGAGAAATGCGTCCTTGTTTTTCTTGATGAGCTTTCCGCTTTCATATTTTTCCCAGGCTTTTTCTACGCGCTTGGCGAATTCTGCATCGTGGGCCAATGCGTATTTGGATTCCTCAAAAATAGCACGAAACTCATGGAGTTCTTTCTGAATGCTCGCGAGGGAGTGCTTGATTTGCTGTAATTCGGTTTCAGACATACTAATCTCCTTGGCTTTACGCTATATAAAAATAAGCCCAAAACAGTGCCAAAATCAACAATGGGGGTAAGAATAGAGTGAGAAAAAATATCAAATCGCGATAAAGAAATGAGTGCCCCCGAGCTCATCGGGGGAATATCAAATTATTTCTTTTCTGCTTTCTTTGCTTTTGCTGCGGGTGCAGGGGCTGCGGCTTTTTTGTTGCTGCCGGCTTTGGCTGCTTTTGCGGCTTTGGCTTCAACGGATGCAGGTGCGACATCTTGCATGATGGCGTTGACTGCTCCATCTTGTCCGGGGCGTGAAGTGACCTGGGCGTAGTGCTTGCTGCCATTCAGTTCGACTTCGATCTGTGTTCCTTTTGTGATGATGTTTCGTCTCACGTACAAGCGATTGGCTTTGTTTTCGTGGACTTGGATAATTTTCATCTTCGTTGTTTTCTTGGTCTTGGGGTCCGTGACATTAGCAACCATGGCTTTGCGCAATTTGGCCTTGGATGTCTTTCCTCTTCCCGCGGTGACGAGCATTTCGCTCTGATCGGCCATCGTGGTCGTGGTGAAGTCTCCACCCTTGGTATAGAGGCGCTTGGTCTTTCCGTTTACGCTGTTGCGTAGTCCGCCGGTTTCTTTGCGCATACTTTTCAAATGCCATTGCGTCATGTGTGTCAATCCCCGTATCCTTAAATCTGTGATCGTTCCTATTCAGCGTATGCCCCTTTCTCGAATGGTGTTTCCCAACGGAAAAGATGGCCTTTGCTATTGCGAAGGAACAATAACTACCAAAGCACCCCAGGAATGGCTTAAAAAGCTATATTCTGAGTTGCCCTCTGGAATTGAGGGTTTTTTTCAGGTTTTTTCCCCTGCAGCCGTTGGGGGGAAGCACCACCTCGCGTGGGCAGCCTATGCGTCTCATCTCGCGTGGAAGTCTCATTCCATGCAGGCCAAGAAGCCCGAAATGGAACTATTGTGCCATCTTGCAGGGCAAAGGCAAATCCCTGAAGCACAATCCCGTGTGGGAATCAAATCCGGAAAGCAAGAAATAGTAGTAGTGTTTGTGGGAAATCTTTCCTCTCTACCCAAAACCATCTTTCCCGCGCTATACAAATCCTTGCGCATTCAATCCAAGAAAGTAAAATGGGGAAGCGCAATCACTCCTTCAAAAGATTGGCCGCGCTCGATACAGGATTTTGCGATTGAGAAGAGTGCTTTATTCGAGTCGTGATGCGAATGTCTTCTTCCAATCCATCAAAAGCCCATTCTTTTTTTTCATGGATGGAATCTCCGCGCGCGGTCCCTTGGATTCTGTTACTGATTTTTTTGTTGGGCATTACGGTGCGAAGCGTTCCATTGCAGTTCGCTGAATTCTCTGATCCGGATGCGTTCTTCCACGCGCGCATGGCACAACAAATCATTGACACGCATGCGATTCCACAATGGGATGCACTCTCCGAGCAAGGGCGCGCATACTCCTATCCTCCTGTACTGCACCTACTCATTGCAATGGTGAGTATTTTTTCGGGTTTGTCCGTTGAAATCGCATACAAGTGGATGGGCATCCTAGTGGGAGCGCTCTTTGGGATTAGTGTTTTTTTCCTGGCGCGTTATTGGTCGAAGTCCAATGGGGTAGCACTTGCTTCCGCATTATTCGCCGTTCTCTCTACGATTGCCGTGCTGCGCACGAGTGGTTTTTTGCGCCCGGATGGCATTGCGACAACACTCATTCCTTTCATTCTCCTCCTATGGTTGCAGCGCCGTAGTATGCTAGCGACCCTCATGAGTATCTTGCTCGTGCTCGTGCACCCTCTTTCTGCACTAGTGCTCGCTGCACTACTGGGAGTATTATTTGTAACCAGTCTCGTGCGCAAGGAATCCGTTTCTCCCTTAATCCCAGTTGCACTGCTTGGGATGATGGGAATGTTTTTTGCGTGGATGCAGTTGCAAGGATTGCAATTAGCGAATTATGCTTCGCACGTAGCGCTTTCCGCTTCTGAGTTTTCTCGTTTTCAGTTGATTGATTTCTTTTTGCTTTTTCCTCTGGCGTGGGCGTTCTTCTTTTTTGCATTAATGCAATGGAAAAAATTACCCTTTCCCTTGTTGGTGTGGTTGCTGCTCTCGCTGGCGATTGGAATGATGGGCACGCGCCTGATGGTGTTCGCGCTTCCATTCTATGCGATTGTGGCAGGATATGGTTTCATGCGCGTGGTAGAGTATGTGCATCGAGACGAGAAGGCTGTGGCAGTCTTTGGGGTTTTTTTCCTTCTATTGGGAGTGATTTCCGTGTTTGC
>CAYZNV010000002.1:0-69459 GCA_964480125.1 uncultured archaeon | reverse complement strand
GAGCAGAAAAATTTTCTTCCATACTCTAACTATTGTTTTGCAGGATAAAATAGTGCCGATGTCATTTACTACTCTTCGTCGTCTTCGGATTCATCTTCTTCTTTAGGTAGGGGTTTTGAGTGTTTCTTGGAAGGAAGTTGCTCTTCTCCCTCAGCCGGGGCTGGGCCTGCTTCTTCTTCTAGTTCTTGCAAAATCTTGCCTTTCTTGCCCTTCTTGACTTCTTCAAAGTCTTCAGCCAGTTCTTCAACTTCTTCGTCGTCTAACCCAAGCATATGGAGCTTCTCAAGGTGATCATCCTTCGTAAGCTTGTCAAATTCCTGGCGCCAAATCTTATCTTCTGGTTTTTCAATTTTTCCCGTTGGTAATCGGCGGTTTTTTACTGGCTTCATGCATTAAAATCGCCTCTTGAGGTTTAAAAAGGAGTTCCTGGTCGGCTTTCACTGCGCTTCTAAATAAATAAACGAGTAATCCTTTTATACTACTTAAGCCCCATGTATTAGTTCCTACTCTTCTTTTGATTCGCGTCGAAAGGGGACATTTTTTCAATCAAGAGCCAAAAACACACTGGGAAGGGGTCGAAATGAAACTCGTCGCAAATGAGGAACTCCGTCTTAAGTTGCTTGAAGAGGAATTCAAGTTGCGCTCCAAGCAGCCTACTGCCTGGACCAAAACCAAATTCCGCCCTTACGCCAACTTTCGCCGACCAAAGTCCTCGATTGAAGGGCAAGTTGCTGTTGCCACGCAATAGCAGCATTGTATCTGTTTTGCGTTTTCGCAAAACACTATCTTATTTTTTCATCTTTTTTTGTTTGTCTCTTGCCTACCTTTAAATAAGTTGATTCTGTTCTCCTGGGTACTATGGAAATGAATCGTTTTACAATTGGTTTTGTTGTCCTGATTGCGCTGGCGATTGGAGCGGTATATTATCTTTCTCCCTCTACTCTTTCCGCTCCCACTGGTCTTGTAACAGGGGTATTAGAGCCCTCAAACCCTTTTACTGGAAAATTAACTCAAACGATAGAAAAATTATTCCGTGATGAACCTCAGGCCTACGTCGAACAAGCAGGTCGTCAAGGGTTATTGTTTCCTGGCGGAGCTTCTGTTCAATTTTCTGTGGATCCAACTATCACCGAACAGGATGTTGTCATCATACTGAATGCTTCCACTGCCAAGCTCTCTGGATATCATCTTTATCCTGAGTTTGTTTCCAATGAATTCACCTATGTTCCAGCCGAGCAGTTATCCCAGGAAAACCCCTACATCCGCGCGCAATACCCGAATGGTATTTATTTGATGCCCGTGAATGTAAAGTGATTTGAAATGGAATTGAACTATCTTGAACTCGTTTCGTGGTTCACACTCGTTTCTTTTCTTGCACTCTATTTTTTCCCAGATTATCGCCTCTACGCCTTGGTGTTATTCGCATTCGGCTTCGGCTTCTGGCTTTCTTGGAGTGAATTGCATTCCATTGAAGTTGTCGTTCTAACCCTAATCCCTCTTTTCTTGAGTGTGGTGCTTCTCTTTCTCACTTCTATTTTCTTTCAAGTCTGGAACACCACTACTACTTTCAATTCTTTTTGGTCATCGGCCGGGATTGGGGTATTGGTTCTGTTTGGTTTGGTGGCGTTGGTGGGGGTTCCATTTTCATATTTGGCATCATGGGCTCGTCATTTTTTATTTCCTGTTTTGGAAGATCCATAACGTTTTCGCTTGCTCGCGGAATTGATTTCAGTGCAACAGGTTTTTGTTTTTTCTTTTTCCACCAGTGCGCTATCCCTATTCCCCCAACTACCAATATTACTCCAACCACTGGTAGTGTTTTTTCCGGTAGAATTGACAGGCCAGTGCTCCCTATTTTTTTGGACTGTGCATAATTCAATAGATTTCTCCCCACATAAATGGCTTTTCCATATTGTCTTTCCTGGATTGTATTGGATGCCTTCTGAACATTGTTCTTCCATTCTTCCTCCATAATTTCATACTCCCCAAGCGCACGAGTCGTTTGCTCTGCATTTTCTTGCAGCGCCTTTCGCGCTCCAGCGATGCGTGAGTCGATTGTGTTGATTTGATTTTGGAGTCGAGTCATCACATCAAAACTCGAATCAACCATTGTGCTCGTTGGAGTGTCCTTGGATATTCGCTTTTCATTCTCGCGTAATTCTTTTTGGATGGCATCTAATTCTCCTCTCAAATCCTTGAGTTGATTCTCACTAAGCGGACAAACAAAATCGACCTCCAATAACTTGTTGCATGTAATCCCTTGCTCTTGCGTATATGCTGTGCTCGATTCGCGTGCCATGGAAACTTTTTGATTGAGTTGTGTGATCTCTCTCAACAATTCATTCTTTTTCTCATTATCCACGTTTTGCGCTCCTGGTTCTGGCGACAGTTCGTGCTCGGATTGCTGTTCTAACCATTCCAATGCGTTTTGGGCTCCAGTAAAATTATTTTCTGTCATGAATGTATCCGCTGCTTCGCGTTGTCTTTTCCATTCTGGGGTATCAATTTCTTTGAGGGCACTTTTTCTTTTCGTCAGCGCGGCTTTCTTTTGCCAATGCATATTTTCTTCGGCCGCGAGGGATTCTAGTTCCAACTGCCACCTCTGTAATCCTTCTGCCCACTTCTTCGAATCATCTGCCTCTTCCCATTGTTCAACGCGGTGACGCAACGTAATTGCTTTCGCAGCGATGCTGGAGAAAGGGCTTGAGGTGTAGTGGATAATCTCTTGTAGGAGATTCTCCTTGAGCACTTGCCAGCTTTCCGTTCCAGCGGGTTGTGTAGTGACTATTGAAAATATTCTCTTGCTCTTGGCTCCAATTTCTTGTGACTGAATAACAATTCCTTGCCCTTCTGAATATTCCCATGAACTGTCTGCGCCGAGCTCGTCCGCGACATGAATGGAAAGCGTTTCGATTGGGTCGGTACGTATTCCTGTGCTAGCACTCAGCCGAAACGCTTTTTCAGAGGTATTTTCCCACTCCACTTCATAGGAAGTAATTTGTACCCCCTCACGTGTCTGGATTTCCTTTAGGTTGGTGGTTGAGCGAATGACGTCTCGCTGCATGGCATCAATCACTATTTTTGTGTTTTCCTCAGAGAGTGGAATGACTGCCTCTCCACTTGTCAATGGAAAAGGTTGTCCATCGTCGCGCCGGATCTCAATGACATCTTGTGGGGCAATCCCATATGGGTGCATTTCCAGTCGTAACGTCGTGTCTGCTTTTGCTTGTACATCGAGCGTGATGCGTGTTCGGACTTGATTTCCGATTAGTTCTCCCAAGCTCTTTTCTTCAATCGCATGCGCAGCGATTCCTTTTGCTTTTGCCATGATTCGAATGGGTTCATCCCATTGTGTTGATGTCACAATAATTCTCTGCTCACTTTTATTCCATGCCATTGATGATTCAATAATTTCAATTCCTGGAATAGAATTAATGGACAATGCTATGGGAAAGCTAATGGTTCTTCCAACTGGGTTCTTCATCTCCCAACGCAGCACCATCTCTACTTCCGCATTCATTGGAGTGATGGCTGGAGAAACAACTTTCCACCGTTGTTTTTCTGCAATTTCTTGGAGCGTTTCTCTAATGTGTTCTCTCATTTCCTCCATTGCTTTTTCAAGTTCTGAACTATTTTTTTGTAATTCATCAAATGAAAGGGGTTTTTTTTCTTCATTCAATAATTGCTTTATCTTTTTCGTGATACTAGAAAACGTCGACTGGTTTTTTCCTCTCGTTTCGAGTTGCATGCTGATGGAAATCAATTCGCGTGCCTCTTCTTTGCTTCTATTCCATTCAATCACGCTGCTGCTTTGCTCATATGCCGCCTCCATTTGCTGTAGCGTGCTCTCACACGCCGCGCGCGCGAGTGTGGTGTCTTGATAGTGGGTGGAAAGCCACTCTTCTCTACTAATCGTATTTCCAATGCGCATGCTTTTGATGTATGCATTTGTTTTTTCGACGCAGGCCGCAAGAGAATTTTTTTCTTTCACTGCAATAGCTGGGGAGATAATTAATCCTGCATCTTTCTGCATTACTGTCATTAGTTGCGTGCAGTATTCCCATACTCTGATATCGTTCGCTTCAACGACTTCTTTTGCCGCGATTCGTGCCGGAGAAGCAGTGTCCTCGCTCATGAGTTCCTTTCCAAGGTTACGGCACTCTTTTTCTGCAGTTGTATGATGCTGACTAATCGCGTCGGCTTCTTCGCTTATTCGCGCCAGTTCTAATTTCCACTCTCTCCATGCGGCAATACGAATTCCAATTGGATGGGTGTTTTCCGCCCGGGCAGCGTGAAGTTTTTCCGCCTGTAAAGAGAGGGAATTTATTGCATCTTCAAGCACGCTGATTCGTTCTTCTGGAATTAGTGGGGTGTTCTCTCCCCAGCTTTCGAGCCACTCATATTTTTCCTTATTTTCATTCCATTGCGCGCGTGTCTCATGAATATAGTTTGCAAGTGCGGCCAGTTTTTGATCGGCTTCTTCTTCATGTTGTTTTTCTTCTTGCTGTAATTCTCTAATTCCTTCTTCGATGGATTTTATTTTTTGAATTATTGCTGCATGTATTCCTTGGTTTGGGGCAATGCCTGCTTCCGCATGGTAAACCATTTCGCTGGCCACCAATTCCTCTAGTACTTGGACTCCTTTTACTGCGTTCTTTCGCGTTCGCACGGAATTAAGGAAACTATTCCATGTTGGGAAGAATGCGATGATTATTTTTCCTGCATTGCCTGGCTCGAGGATCTTCACTGGAGTCTTGAGTAAGTCGAACCCGCTAGCGATGTCAACATCATACGTTGCGGGGTCTTTTCCGTTTATCCGTTTCGCTAGTTCAACAAAATATTGATTATTGGCCTGTACTTTTTGCGCCAACACGCTTCGTGGATTGTGTGTTTTCACTTCTTGTATGAGTTCTACCGCGCTCGTGAAAGCGGCAAATGCCTTTGAATCCCGTGCCTCATCCAGTTCCATTCGTTCGGCTTCTTTCATTGTCTGCTGTAGCGCTTGCCAGGAATAGATTTGACTTCTTTCGCTGTGAAGAAGGGTTTCACCCAATATACTTCCTGCTTGCTGGGCTTGTCCCCATAATTCTCCAATGGTTCCATTTGCGCATGCGTTCCTGACTTTCTGCAATCGTTGAACCGCATCCGTTGCGCGTAACCACCCGCTGATGGCCTCTCGCTCTGCGCGTTCGACGAAAGTGCTGCTGCCGGTTAGCGTTCCAATTCCACTTTCTTGTGTCTTCCGAAATGCACTCTGGCATGCCGTACTCGTCGTGCATGAAGGAATGTGGGTCAGTTCCGCGCTGCTGGCGCGCATGCAGGTTGCTGCTTCGCCTTGGGAGAGTTTGGCATCCAAACATCCCGCGACGATGAGGAGGAGCAATAATATCGGGATAAACTTTTGCATGCAAGCCGCATGCCTGGGTTCAACTTAAAAATCTAGGGAAAATAATTTGACTAACCGCATTCCGTCAAACTGGCTTTCCCGCGATTCTGGTTGATTCCATTCGTGAGACAGTCCACTTTTTCTTTTAGCAGTTGATTTTGTGTGCGCAATAATTTGGCTTCTTGCGTCAACTTGTATTGCTCTGGAGAAACGAATTCTTGGAGGTATTGCGCGGAATAAACTCCGATGATAATGCCAATCACGAGGATAAGTGCGAATACAATCATCTCGATGGATGGTTTTCCTTTCTTGTGAGGGCGTGCTTCGTCTTCCATTCCAAGTGATAAGCAAATTTGGTTTATATCCTTTCGTTTTTTGGCGCTTGGTGGAAAAAATTCCTGGTCTAGGTTCTATTTAAGAACTTCATTTTTCCTCCTTCTGTATGCGTCCTCGTTGGTATGCGCCGTTATTGCAACATTCAAATGGCACGTCGCTGCACGTGTATTCTACTTTTCCTGATGCCAAATTTTTTCTCGAAAAACAAGTCGTGACTCCAAAAATAATCCGCCGCGTGGTGCGATTCGAGGTAAATGGAAAACCTATTGTGCGTGCGCGCTCGGAAGTACAAGTGGAAGGGACCAAGCCCGCAATCATACGAGAATTACGCATGGGGAAGAGGCCAATCGGATTGATCGTGAAAGATTACAAAGTAAAACGCACTCGCTTGCGCGCGACATCTCGCACGAGAGAATTTCACTTTACTGGTGACTTGCACGCGCGCATCACTGAAAGATTTTTTTCCGATCCGCGTGTTAAGAAAAAGAAGAAGTAAAACTGCTATTGTACCACGCCAAAATCTTTTTCGCTCTCTTTTACTTCTTCTCGGGCCTTGGAATATTCCATCGCTTCCAAGTTCTTGGGGGGATGTTCAATGTTCATGAGTTCAAAGAAACGGTTGAAGTCAATCCATGTTTTTTTGTGGTATTTTTTCTTGGCAAGCAGAATGACGTCGCTCGGCAAGTGCTCCGAGGCAAACTCATAATCATCTTCCCCATTTCCCTGTAGGAATGCAAGGACTTTCATTCCAAATTCTTTGACGTACGCGAAGTCGGGCATGGCGCTCCGGGGCAAGCGCTTCTGTGATTCTCCCACGTGCATATATCCTTTGATTTCGATAAAGTCAAAGTCTCCTTGTCGGATAAGCTTGGCATAATTTTCTGGTTCAATGTCATTGATTCCTTTTACTACTGTAAGTCTTGCCGTAGTGCGATATTTTTTTTTGGCGCATTCATCCAATGATTGATTGTAGCGCTCCCAGTAATCCGAAAAAAGAGGGATGTCAAGCTGCTTCAGCACTTCTTTGTTGGGCGCATCCACGCTAAGATAGAGTTGCGTGATGGTATTGAGATTCTTGATGGCTTCAGGGTATTGAGCATTTGTCACAATGAATGTGGAAATGTGTTTGCGATGAAAGTTTTCACAGAGCTCATTGATTTTGGGATATGCAATGGGTTCTCCCGTCAATGAAAGCGCGACGTGCCCTACGTGCTGGGATGCTTCAAACATGACTTGGGGAACTTTTTGATTTCCTCCAAATCCTTTCAACAACAAGTGGTGGGCTTTGAGCGCTTCGTCGATGATGAAGGAGGGAGAGTCCATTTTCCAATTCCATTCTTTCTCTACCGGCGCTTTTGTCCCTCTCCAGCAGAAGGTGCAGCGATTGGCACAACTGAAATTCACAGTCATCTGCATGCATTGGTGGGATTGAATTCCATAAAATTTCAATTTGTAACAACCGCCTTCGCCGCGGAGCATATTTTTTGTCCATCCACATACTTTTACTGCGGAGTGGCTTCCCACCATTCGGTATTGCTGGCGTTCCAGCTCTTGCTGATAGGTCCCTTCCACTTGGAGTTTTGATTCTCCCCCCACCTGAATGAGTTCTCCATCGAATGCACCGGTCTGCTCTTCGGCTATTTGAGTAGGTTGATTCTGGAGAATGGGGAGTGCCATAATCTCTTCTTTCTCCCGAATCGTTAAAAATAAACGACATAAAAGGGGATTTTGGCCTTATTTTGGGCTCAAAACACCCATATAAACTCGGATTTCTTTCTTTAGACATGCCTCTGACTAAGGATCCCCATCCATTGAAGAAAAAGAAGCGTTTCATGGATGAAGTGGACGCGCCTCCATCCCTGGCACGCCGCTTTCTCGAGGAACAGGCATTGAAGGATATTTTTCCCCGGCACCCTGGAAGAAAACCTCTGAAAAGGATGCGTTCCAAGGACTAATCGGCGATTCGCTCTCCGCCTTTGCGTATTTGGCCTTGTCTTAGGTAAACGTTTTTATATCTGAAATTCGTTCCTCCAGCAATAAGGGGGTTTCCTATATGTACAAATTTGCAATCGCACGCCAATTGGCTACGAAACGCGTGATCACGAATCGCGGCGACGAGGTCGGTCGCTTATCCGACTTGTTAGTGGACGAGAATACGGGCAATATTGAGGCCTTGATTGTCGAAGTCGACGCCGAGTCGCGCGTTATCAAGAAAGCCAACCTGCAGGAAAGGGTCATCCAAGTCCCTTACGCAGCCGTTACGGCCGTTTCCGATGTTTTCATCGTGGACGAGCGCGAGATTACCAGCTTAGGTTCTCAGCAATACGGGATTACATTCATTGCAAGTAGGAAACTGCTTGCAAACCCCCTTCCAGGGATTCTTTTTTCTAGTTCCTCATTCTCTCTTCTATCATGCGAATGCGCAAACGGTATCGTTCCATTCAACGCGGAACTACGGGGGAAGTAACCCTGAGCTTTTTGAATCAGAAGGATACTCCTCACTCGTTTCGAGGATTATTGCGTTGGGCTCAAAGTCATGGTTACACGCGCGTCGCGCATGTCGGAGACTTATATCATCGCTTGGGATTGAGCTCGAGAGAAGCCCTTTATTATGAGATAAAACGCCTCAAGAAACGTTTTCCTACTCGCAGTTCTAATGAAAACAAATCTGCCGCGGTTGAGAATCTTGAAAAATGGGGTTTTATTTATTCAAAAAAGAAATGAATGGTTATTCTGCTTCCCACTCAACACTTGTTTTTTCAAAATTAATATTTTTGATTCCGTTGATTTTATTTTGTAATTCTTTAAGTGCTTCTTTTTCGTTTATTTTTTGTTTTTTGGCGCGTTGTAGCGCTTGAATGATTGCTTCGACTTCGGCGAAGTGAGAATAAATCCATTCTCCTTTGCGTTGCAGCTCTTTCATTTCATTTTCCCATTCGTGCATTTGCTTTTGTTGTCGCTCGAGATTGATTTCGAGCGCTTTCTTTTGGATTTGTGATTTGGTTTCGCGCACCACTCTTTCTTGTTCTTCGTCCTGCTGTCCCATGGCAGCTGACTCGATCCGAATAAATAATTTCTTTATTTCTTCTTTGTTTATTTCCGTTTCATCGTGTTTTTTTTCAATCGTGGCTTGATTCAGTGGGAATTGATAGGGTTGGCCGCCTTTCAATGTCCTTCCTTTCCACTCGCGCGCGGCATGCACGGCGATTATTTTTTTGGAGTCGTTGTTTTCCGTAACAATGATGTTGCCCTCGCCGAATAGCTCGAGTATGAGTAGGATGTTCGCGCAGTTAATCACGAGAATCCGATCGTTTCCGTGTTGTGCGACGGAAATTATTTTTTGGTTCTCGAATAGGGTTTTTGTTTTGTTGACGATGGGGGGTTGTGTTTCTAATACATCCCACTTCCGCTGGGAAACCCACACGAGATTGGGGAGTTTGATTAGCAACGAAATCTTTTCTTGCTTGGTGTTGATCTTGAATTGGAATGTATTTTCCCCTACTGCGCGGAACTGATTGAAGTAGGCATTCTTCCATTCCTCATTCCATTTTTCAGCGAATGCATGGAGTTGTTGGCTAGTTAATTGGAGTGAGGGCATAGTATCCTTTTGCTGGAATGACTTTATTGACTTTTGCCTGGATTGTTTTTTGTTGCCTATACGAACTGCTCATACACTTGGGCATTGAATCGGTAGATGGCGCGTTTGATTTTCTTCCCGTTGAATTGGTATTTCTTGAACACGTATGCTTTTTCTCCATAGTATTTGAAGAAACCATGCTGTAGGCAAGGGTCTAGTAGTAGCGTTACGTTGTTGATCGTGCTCAACACCACTGCGTGTGTGCTTCCGTCTTCGAGTTCCATCAAATAAACAAATGCGTTATTGTCTCCGAGCGCGGCCATGGCGGAGCATAGCAGTACGGAAAGATCTTCATCGTCTGAGATTTTGTTCTTGAGTATTTCTTTTGGTGAAAGCCAAAAATTGAGGTTAAGGTCGTTAGGCACATACTGGATTTCTTTCGTGATGAATTCGTAAATTTTCTGCACGGTGTCCAGATAATCTTTTTCATAGAGGTAGGGTTCGGGCTTGTAGAGTGTAATGAGATTCTGGATGTTGAGATCCTCGACATCAATGAGGGCTTTGATCTGTCCCACGGTGCGTTGTTCTTTCTCATTAATTATTTCGCCGTATTTCTCTAAGAGAACGCGATATAGCTTGAGCTTTCCTTCTGCCACCATCTAATGAATATACATAAGCAAGGGGCTATTTAATGCGGCTGGATGGGGGATTGGGGGCGATTTCACTTCTTTTGCGTGCTTGCTTTTTATTGGCGGTTTTGCTGCTTGCATCACATGCATCCGCGCGGCCAAGTGGCATTCGAGTATATTGTCTTCACGGCTTTTCTGATGGGAGTGGCAGTGATTCTTTTTGCGTACTCTTTCATCTCCTATTCGACGACGATTCAAGTCACCCAAGGACAATCCGTTGTCGATCAAGTAGCAAATGCAGTGGATTTCGTGTATGCTAAAGGTCCAGGAAATACCGTGCTCATTGATGTCAAACTGCCTTCTTCCGTGACCACTTTCTTGGTGGATCAGAATTATGTGCTGATGACTTTTCTCCCACCTGTTGGGGGGAGCACCTCGGTATTTGCATTTACTCGCGCGCGAGTGACGCCGCAGCAATTGTACTTCGAAGAGGGATTTTATCGTTTGCAGGTGAGCATGACAGATACCAATGCAAGCGTGACCAACACATGAATGCAACGCGTGCCCAAGTGGCGACTGAAATCCTTCTGAGCATCCTTATTTTGTTATTAGTCTTTGTCGTGGTGCTCCTCCTTATCCATACGCGCAGCGTATCCAATCGTGCGCTGCAGGGAAACCTCCAAGAAGAAGGGATTTGTACCAAGCTCTCTTCAATCATCACCTACATGAGCTCAAATCCTCCCTACACGGAAACGCGCTTGGAATTGGAATATGATACTAACATCGTTTCTGGGGTTATTTTTGTGGGCGATCGCATTTGTCCTTTCTTGGGGAATGTGGCGAATGTTTCCTTGTCGCGGGGAATCATAAAAGCCTTTGACGTGAATGGGCTCATCATTTTCACGAATGATTTGAATTATTCTCCTCTCAATCCCCCCATTCAAGTTCCTGCATCCAATTCGAATGTTACTGCTGGCATTGTTCTGCTAACGGACGATCAGGGCCAAATATGGTCTACCGAGGTGCAGGCGGATGATGTCTCTTACGCAAACTCCGCGGACGATCAACTGGTGGACCCGGACTGGGTGGAGTTTCGGTTCTCAAATCTGGGTCTGACTCCGGCTAATACCATTACGAATGTGAGTGTCTTCATCAAACACCTGCAAGGCAACCTCATCGGGTTATCCGAAAACTTGCGCCGCATTCAGTGTTGGAATGGAACAACCTGGTTGGACATCGAGGCTTATGTTCCCAGCTACACGGAAGCACTTTATCAAAGTCCCAACCTCTCAAGTTGCATCACGGATTACAATCTCGCCAACAATGCGCGCATTCGCATGACGTATGAGCCCAATGGTTCAGGTTCATTTATCTCGATTGACTATGGTCGATTGGATGTGAACTTCCTTTCTATTGGCCAGACGGTGGACTTGTGGGAAATGCGAGCAGACTTGCCCCAACCACTCGATTTCCGATCGGATGTCAATAGCATTGCTAATACCTTCGGAGCTGATGCCGGAAACGATGGATGGGATTGGTCCGCGGGGACGTATGGTGGGACATTTTCGGAAGCCGTCCAATTCAACGTGGATCCCAATGGCAATGGGAGCATTTCCGATTCGAATGTTCCACTCAACCAGCAACTGCAACTTCGCATGGGTGGAGGAGCGCCTTCTGCTGGGGCGCTGCCGGATGACAATGCATTTGTCGGCGCGGCCGCATCTGGTGCGTATGGGATCCAAGTGGACATCAATTCCACGATGTGGTCGCGCATACAGGGGGGAGAACAATTGCTATTGAGCTTCGCGTACTCTATCGATGCGGATGCAGGATGGGGTAATGCGGCAGATGCTGGAGAAGAGGTTTGGGTAAAAGCGCGCTTCGGCAATAATGGCGGGATGACCTTCCTTGGATCTGCCCAAGACGCGAGTGATGATGATGGGGATGCATCTCCCGAAATATGGTTCTCCGACACTCCAACGGATACAACTCAATTCTTTATTCAAGATATCGCTTCCCTCGTCAGCGGCAGCGGAAGTTATTACCTGGAATTTGGTGGGGCGCTATCGGACTGGGATCTTTCCAATGAGGGAGTGGGGATTTATATCGACAACATCAATTTGGTGGTGACCTGATGCCTTCATCTGATTCCCTCAATCCACCCATACGATTTCAGTTCCAATGGTTGCTGGGACCGTTCGTCTTGATTCTATTAGCCATTGCACTTATCATCGTATTTCCCTCTCCTCCACCCGCTCCGGTAATCGTGCCGAATGTCGCGTCCCCAGAGCCAGTGAATGAAGTAAATACTATTCCTCCTGATCAGGCGCGATCCATTGCGTTGACGCAGTGTGCGGTCACGTACGATTGTGCCCAAGCCGACTGTCTCGAAAAGGTGCTCACTCACATCGATTCTGCTACGCAACGAATCCAGGCCGTGCTCCGGACTCCTGCCCCCAAAATATTTCGCGACCACTTGCGCGCGGCCATCAAGCGAGGGGTGAAGGTGGAGCTCATCCTCGATGCTTCGCTTAATCCTAAGTTTTTCCTTGAAGGCGCGACCGTTCGAGTGAAATCCGTGAATAATTTTGTGGCCACGAATTTTGTGCACGTAGACGCAACGTCGGAGCTCGTTGGAAATAATACCGACACAAATGCCCAGGGAACTGCCAGTCTCCGCGTGCTCCGCACCGAGACTGAACGAGAATTATTCAAATCCCTCTTCTCTCGCCTCTGGCAGAACGAGTCAAGTGCTTTTTCTTCACAGTCCACTCAAGAAGAAATACTTTCTGACAACGAACTCTCCGTCGGGGGTTCTGGCAGTGGGAATGCCTGCGTAATCGCACAATGTCCTGCCGACAGTTACACTTGCTCTTCCACGACAAAAATATGGCAAAATTACTTTTGCACGGACGAGGGATGTGCGTATGAAATTCTTCCCCTTTATTTCAGCGCTGACTGTGGGTATGTGAATCCAGGATTCGATGCGTTTGGGCAACCCCTGATTGTGATTACCGAGACTGAATTCGATGAACGCAATATCCAAAATGAGTTCCTCGAATTCACTGCGTTGCAGTCGTTGGAGTTATCTGGTTTTTCGCTCTTGAGGGATGGGATTCCACTCATCACTTTTCCTGATCCGTTTATCTTGGATGGATCTGCGCGCGTGCATACGGGGACGGGAACCAATACGACCACGCGTATCTACTTGAATTCTCCGAGCACGCTCTGGTCAGGCGGAACGGTCACCGCAACCCTTGTGAACCCCATTGGAAATGTGGTGGCGCAGCGGGTGTTTGGGTGAATGCACATGCGTTCCGACTTCTCACCTTGCTATGCGCTCCGCTCTTCGCGTGCTCAAGCGGCGATTCCAGATGTGATGTTTGCGGTTACATTATTCATGATCATCATTGCCGGCATATTTTATTTCCAAGGCTCGATTGAGGGTGCGACCGAACGACAATTCGAACGCAAAACACTTGACACTACTGCCGCCAATGTGGCTGAATATCTCGTGAAAAATCCCGGTTCCCCTGTTGACTGGGAATCTCTCTCCGACTACAACGCTGTGCAATTCTTTGGCTTGGCGATTCGGGATCGTGTACTGGACCCTGACAAAGTCGTGGCATTCGTCAACCTGGGAAATACCGACTATTACCTCGTGCGCGAGAAATTACGGCTCAGTCATTTTAACTATTACATCGAATTCACTGGTGGAGCGAATCTCTCGATGGGGTTGATGCCTATCGGATCCGTGCAATCGAGCGTCGTACGACGTTTTGTGACCGTGAATGGAATTGAGACAACCGTGACCGTGACCTTGTATGTTGCATGACTACTCATTATCTCCTACTCCTCCGAGGGGTTTTGCCTTCAGTGCCGATGTGGTATTGGCTCTAATCCTTGTTTCATCTGTTGCGCTACTCATTTCTTTGCCGAACCAACCCACTTCTTTCTTGGAAGAAAGACGCGTTGCCGATCAATATGTCGATGATATTTTTCTTGCTATGGATCACTCCGGATTTGTTTCGAGTGAAATCGACATCAATGGTTTTTCTTCCGCAACATTGCAAAACATCTATTCCTATATTCGCACGCTTCTCCCGCCTCAATATGATTTGTATGTGGAACTTACCAGCTATCCTGTTGATGTGAACTCCTGCCAATCCGCGCAAGACTTTACCACTTGTTTTCCCGATGCCAATCGCACGGCATTGACCTATGGAACGACGCTTCCGTCCTCTGCTCCATTCGTTCATGGGAGGAGGATTTTCCTCAAGCAACAACCTTCCTCGCAATGCACGGGAGGGCTTTCCCCGCGCAAGAGTGGAATCTATTCACCTTACACCCCAAGTCTTGCCTTCGCAGAGGATGCCAACATCAATTTTGATGTGAATATTTTTCCAGCTGGTCCTTTGACGTGCGATCAGAACATCACCGTCTCTCTCACCGTCACAACGAACTCGGGAACACGACGACCAGTCGACATGATGTTGGTTTTCGATCGCTCCGGAAGCATGAGTTGGGGCGGGCAACTGAATTCGACGTCGGCTTTAGGAGTGGAAGTGGATCAGAACTATGCATTTTTGGCCGATTCAACTTCAGGACTGCGCGATGTCAACATCGATAGTCCGGGACTGCCACTGCTAGTTGGAACTTATAATTCTCCCGGGACGGCAAACGATGTGGACGTAAATGGCAATTATGCCTATCTCGCGGACGGAAGTTCAGGATTGCGCATCGTGAATGTGACCACAAAATCATCACCCTCTTCTGCTGCGCAACTCGATGTGGGAGGGACTGCTTATGGTGTGACGAGCCGGGACACGATCACGTATGTCACGACGTTTTCTTCTTCTTCCCAAGATGTCGAAACGACCACGAATGGGAGTCCAAATCAAAACATCTACATCGGTCGAACCTCTTCCCAAGCGAGTGGAGGGCAGTCATTCACTCCTGGAGTGGATTTCATTACGGGCTTTGGAGTGCGCCTGCGTAAAATTGGGAGTCCTCCAGACATCACGGCGCACTTGCGCACGAGTATTTCTGGAAGCGACTTGAATACAATCACAATTCCCGCTTCTTCCGTTGGAACATCTTCCAGCGGAGCCTACGTAGACGTGAATTTTTCAGGAGTCATTCCGCTCACGAGCGGCACTACTTATTTCATCGTGCTCACCACTCCTTCAAACAGCAACTCCAACTATTATGAGTGGAAGGCCCGCGGCAGCAACCCCTATTCTGGAGGGCAAGCCTACCAAAATACTACATCCCAAACATGGGATGCGTATCTGCGCACGCAGTATGTTGCGGGATTAGTCGTGGTGGATACGAGCACCAAATCATCTCCGCGTGTGATTGGGGCGTCTCCGCTAGAAGATCCCTATCACGTCACCCTGCAAGGAGATTATGCTTATGCGGCAAATGGCACAAATGGATTTCGCATATTCAATATTGCCAATCCCCAGCAACCCAGCGTCGTTGCAAATTGCTACAATACTGGAGGATGTAATATCGCGAGTGGCACCACCTATGATGTCTGGCCTTCAGGGAGTTACGCGTATGTCGGAAATGGTTCGCAAGGAATGAGAGTGGTGGATATTTCAAATCCTGCCTCTCCTACGCTAGTGGGAACATACAATACTCCCGGCACAGCTTACACGGTGCGTCTCAAGGACACCAATGCGATCATTGCAGATGACAGCTCATTACAAGTCGTAAACATTTCATCTCCAGCATCTCCTGTGCTAGTGGATAGTTTTGCTACTCCCTACAGTTATCGCGATCTCGAGGTGCAAGGGGACTGGGCCTACATCGCCGTCGACTCAGGAATTCCGGGCCTCATCACAATCGATCTGCGAGTGGGCCCCAAACTGAACCAAGCCAAGTTATCCGCAAATACTTTCATCGATTTCAATGGGTGGAATAGTTCGAACGACCAATTAGGGTTAGTTAGTTTTTCGAGTAGCGCTACACTGAATCAATCCCTTACCCGAACCTATTCTTCCGTGAAGACATCCGTAAGCAATCTTGTTGCTAGCGGGGGGACGGCTGTCGGGGAAGGAATCAATACAGCCACGACGCATTTCAGTATGTCCCAAACGGATGTTAGCAATTCTGGAAGCCAAAACCAGAGCCTCTACATCGGACAGAACTCAAGCAATCAATCCGCCGTGCAATCCTATCAACCGGTCCTTCCCTATTTCACGCGCGCGGATGTCTATATCCGGAGAGTGGGAAATCCTGCCTCCCCGCTTGTCCTCGAATTGCGCTCGAGCATTTCTGGGAGTCCAATCTCCAGCGTATCTATTCCTTCTTCTTCGGTTGGAACTACGTACGCGCTGGTCACGGCCAATTTTGGTACGACGGCTGTCAGTCCAGGAGTGACATACTATCTTGCTGCGACCACGGCAACGGACAATGCTTCGAACTACTATCAATGGGGTGCAAGCTCGAGCAATCCCTATTCTAATGGACAGGCATACCAGAACACGACTGCGCAATCAGGATGGGATGCGCGCTTCATCACATACGGGGGATATTCAAATCCTTCCGCGCTCAAGTTCCAGATTCTAATGGGAGATGGCCTCACCAACATGGGAGCAAACTCCTCTACTGCTGCCATCACTGCCAGCAATAATGGGATTATCATCTACACCATTGGTTTCGGTGAAGACGCGGATGCGACAGAGCTGACGAACATCGCAAATCTCACGGGGGGACAATATTATTATGCGGCTGATCAGAACGCTTTAAGCGCGGTTTACCAGCTGATTGCGCAAACTATTCAAGTGATTGCGCAAGATGCAAACATCTATACCAGTTTCAACAGCGGAACGGTCATCGTGGATGATGGAAACGGGGTATTAGTGGGGAATGGGATTATCTTCGACATCAACACGCTGGCACCGCAGCCATGGGTATCAAGCTATACGTTCAACATCCCCTGCACGACGGCACTAGCATGCAGCTCAACGTTGTTATCCGTTCCTGGGAGCACTACTCAATTCCAATACCTGGACTCGAATGGTAATCCTCAAACCAAGGACTGGAATGAATTCATCACCACTGCATTCAATTACCGCGACTTGAATGTGGACATCCAGTCTGGCAATCTAATAAGCACTAACAATGTGGATCTCACCGTTAAGGTCGTCAGCCACGGCACGCTGGACACGAACAATACCAACGTGGAATTCTATCGCGGCAATCCTTCTCCCTCGACGCTGGTGGGGTCGCAATCCATTCCTTTCTTGTGTGGTTCACAATCTCCAGGGTGCTTAGCCTCTAGCTATACGTTTGTGCAGAATGTCCCAGCTGAAGGGGATTTGTTTGCCGTGGTGAATCCAAGCGGAACCATCCCCGAATGTAGCAACAACAATCAGGATTTCATCTATTGCTATTCGCGCCCACAGACCCAGTTTTTCACGCTCGATTACTGGGCATGGATCCGAGGATGATGGGCATGCGTGAGAAAGGGATATTATTTACTTTCCTTACCTTCTTGTTCGTGGGAGTAGTCATCACCGCGATTGCGTTCCACCTCCAGACACAAGAAAAACAATCCGAGACTACGATTGAAGTCAGCGTGCTGAACAGCATCAATTCCAAGTATGATGACGTGACGGATGACATCATTTCCTTGGACACAGGGATAGGAATTCCCTCTATCGCTCAGCGAATCTTGCCATTCCAATATGCGGTGGATCGAAATGTGTTGCGCACAACGCAACGGCTTCCTCTTGCATCCGGAAAACTTGGACTGTATTTCGATATCCTCAATGCTTATCGCATTTTCGCCACCGACAACAATACCCAACATACTTATGATGGAGTACTCATCGACCTGAACGTCCCTCAATCCAGTGCGTGGGGTGGAACTCATTCCACTGCCAAATTCAACCTACTCCCTTCGTGCGTGCAATACCAATTGCTCGATGACAATACTTTCTCGCTCTCCAACTCTTCCACGCTAGGCTGCTCATCGTCTTTCGATCTCATCTCAAGCATTGAACGCATCGATGTCAATGTGTCCTTGCTCGGGACGACGGATGATTATAATGTTTTGACCTGCGACTTCAATGGCAACATGTGCCCCTTTGACACGTATGCTCCCGATTCCAATTATCCCTTTTTCTCATTGCACTTCGATGACGCCAATTGCGTGAATTGTTCTTTAACCACGAACGAAAAAAATCCTGGCGTTTACTTTCTTCCGAGTGACACGAATACATTGACTTATTCTTGTAGCAGTCCGCCGTGCAACTCTTCTCCATTCACAATCACGCTGAACAATGGAATTTATTTCGAACATGGTGGAAATCCAATCCATGTCACTCTCGAGGTCGTTTTCCGCCGGGCAATCACTTCTTTCTATTATCAGGACGCCAATTATTCCATCATTAAGCCCGGATTCGACACGTACAAAAGCAATGTGGTGGTGTTTCCCCAATGAATGCAAGCGAAACACTTTTCTTGGCAATCGGGCTTGTTGCTCTTTTTGTGGGTGGGTATTACCTCTATACGCAACAGCCCACACAACAAAGCATTTCAATCCCGCAAGTGGAGTGGCAAACGCCTTCTGCTGCACGTGTAGGGGATGAGATTTCCGTTTCCATTACCATATCAAATGGCCAAGGAACAACCGTTGCGCTGGCAATCGATGACGCCACTCTTACACAGCCTTGTTCAACCAATCCATGTCAATTGATTTTTACGCACGTCTTTTCTCGTCCAGGGGTCCACCCCCTATCTTTGCGCGTGAATGACTATGCATTCACTCGTGGGATTGCCGTCACGGATACGCTGATTCGATGCCTCGACGGAACGAAAGATGGCGCGTGTTCGCTTCCACCACAACAGTGCGTGAATGGGAAGTTGGTGGATAATTGCACTGCTTGTGGGTGTCCATCCGGAAAAATATGTGCATCCACGCAGTGTGTTTCTTCTGCATTGCAATTCAACATCGGAATACTCGCTTCTGTAATCCAAGGGAGCACGGCACAAGTCAGCATTCCATTACAAAATAATTCCTCAGTTGCGGCAGATGGTTTATTTTTGGTGTACGTGGATGTATATGACAATGCCGAAAATCTACTAGCTTCAGTGCCCCAACAAGTGCGCTTGGATTCTGTTGCTCCTTCTGCGAGTTACACCACACAAGCAACGGTTGTACTCCCCATTCGTTCTGCACGCATTGGTGCCAAACTATATTCCATTACTCCAGAAGGAAATCCAAACACCTTACTTGGTTCCACCACTCAAACATTTCCGTTGGCCATCGCGTTCGATGATATTTCCCCAACTCCTCCGACTAATGTGCGAGTAACACAAGAGGATGACTCTGCAGTCCTGCGCTGGGATGCGAGCTCTTCCGGTGATGTAAGTGGGTATGTGATTTATCGCCAAAATTTTGGCTCACAACAATTCATTACCTACTCCATACTTGCAGAAGTGACTGCCACGCAGTATGTTTTACCTTCTGCGGCAGAATCGCTCCTCTATACTGTGCGCGCAAAAGATTTTTCGGGCAATTTGAGCGACCCCACGCGTGGAGTCGAGGTTGCAGGGAATGCGACTTAAATACTCAAACGCGTTGCTCACGTTGGTATGTCCCCCGAAAAGCCCAAATCAGGCGTCATCAGTGCGCTCTCGCGCATTCTGCACTTGCATCAGCTTCCTGACACTCCTCCTTCAACGTTGACCCCTGTTACTCCCGCGCCACGCCCCGTGTCACTTTCCGACGGAGAGCCCGCTCCCACACTTCCTCCCGCCTATGCCGGAAAGCCTTATGTCATCCCCGAGGCGCGCCGAGCGGTTATGCCGGCTTCAACTATTCCACTATCTCGAACCGCTGTTACCCCTACTCCCTCACGCGCAGAGCCGATTATCTCCACTCCACCTTCCCCGCGTACAACACCTGCGATTACTCCCGCGCGCTCGCCCCTGCCTAAAAGTGCCACTTCTTCCTCTTCTCCAAATGCAGTGTGGCCCTTTCCTGCTCCATGGATTAAATCGAACCCATCACCTTCGGCTGCTGTATCGCCTGCTCCACCACATGCTTCTACTCCCCTTCCTTCTGCTCCACTGCCTGCGTCAAAGCCCTCTGCGCCAGTAATAAAGCCACTCAATACGGCACCTGCTTCTCCTGCAAAACCACCCGTAACCCCAGTAAAATTTCCAACTCCTTCTGCGCGGCCTCCTACTGCGACACCTTCTCCTGTTGTGGCTACTACTTCCACCCCTGCACGGGTTGAGATTCCCATTCCTTCTTCTCCAAATGCCATTGTCACTAATTTTGATCGCATTCTAGACATCGTGCGCTTGCAGAAGAGCATTAAGCTGGATGAATTGACGAAACGCCTTGCGATGAACGAAGAAAAAATCGCAGAAGAACTGCAGACGCTCGAAGATAATGGCCTGATCGAGGTGCGCTATCCCGCGTTCGGCGAACCCATTATTTATTTCAAGAACGCCTCGTGAAGCGTTGCAGTGCATCCCTTGGCTGATTCAATTTCCTTTCCCATAGCACTTATAACCTCCAATTCCTTTTTTCGGTCATGTTTCAAGGCAATATCGAGTCCTATTCCATCAAGTCCGACATTGATGTGGCAGTGGACATCACCTATGACGAAGCCGGCTTCGTGAAGCGGTACATGTTGCGCGTTCCCGAGTTCGGTCCCGGAACGCGGGCGATGCTCAACAACCTCAAGAGCAAAGTCATCTCCGACGTGAATGTGGCAGGGGACAAACTCCTGGATGTAAAGTTTGTGGAAGAAATGAAAGGTCATTTCCGCACAAAGGCGCGAAGCCTCATGGAAACACAACTCCCTGAGATTCCCAAAGAGCAACGCGACAAGCTGATTGCTGTCATCATCCACGAAATGGTGGGATTAGGCTACATCGAATTCATGCTGGATGATGGAAATCTCGAAGAAATTGTAGTCAATAGCGCCGAAGAACCTGTGTGGGTGTACCACAAGAAATATGGCTGGCTCAAAAGCAACATCTTCATTTCCCCTGAAGCAGAGATCCAAAACTATGCGAGCATCATCGCGCGTCGCGTTGGAAAACAAGTCACAATCCTGAATCCCCTGCTGGATGCCCACCTCGTTACGGGGGATCGTGCCAATGCTTCGTTGCATCCCATTTCTTCGCGCGGAAATACGATTACTATTCGTCGTTTTCGCCGCGACCCATGGACCGTAACGGATTTCATTAATGGTGGGACAGGGAGCGCAGAGCTAATGTCGCTGATTTGGTTGGCGATGGAATACGAATTGAACATCATGGTCTCAGGGGGAACAGGAAGCGGAAAGACGACGCTGCTGAATGTGATGATGCCCTTCATCCAACCCAACCAGCGCGTGCTGACAATCGAAGACACGCGCGAACTGCAATTGCCAGAGTTCTTGCACTGGGTTCCCATGACCACGCGCGAACCAAACGCAGAAGGCAAAGGACAGATATCCATGCTGGATCTCCTCGTGAATGCGTTGCGTATGCGCCCGGACCGCATCATTGTGGGTGAAGTAAGAAGGCAGAAAGAAGCCGAAGTGATGTTCGAAGCCATGCATACCGGACACGCGGTTTATGCTACCGTTCACGCTAACACGGCGGAAGAAACCATTCAGCGCTTGACATCTCCTCCAATTGAAATCGCTCCCTCGCTATTGGAAGCGGTGCACTTGAATGCGGTCATGTTTCGCAATCGCCGACTTGGGGTGAGAAGAATTCTCCAGCTAGCAGAATTCGTTCCCATGAAATCGGGCGCGCAAGGCGGGACCACGCTCAAACCCAATATTTTATTCCGCTGGCGTGCGCAAACTGATACAATCGAAAAATACGCGGAAAGTATTCGTTTGTTCGATGAATTGGCGCTGCACACCGGGTACACGGCACAAGAAATCAATCAGAATCTGGCGGAAAAACAACGCGTGCTCGAATACATGATGCGCGAAAAAATCCGTGACATCAACGAAGTGGGGAAGGCCATCGCGCAATATTATTCGGATCCCGAGACCATTTTCAAAAAAGCAGGGATTCGTTGAGGCGGTGAAAAGATGATTTATCGCTTCTCCATGCCGCTCAATGTGCTGCCCATGCCCATGCTGCGCTGGGCCAGCAAGCGACTCATCGGAGTGGGGGCGCAATTCGGGAAGGTTTTTCCCGTTTCGGATGCGGATATGCGTCGTGCCAACATCCCAGTTTCATCGAAAGAGTATGCGACGATGTCCCTCGTTATTATCGCATTCTATTTTGTATTTTTCTTCTTGGTGTTCTACACGATCAGCTTCCGCGTGTTCGGGACGCTCAATCCCATTCTTCCACTAGTGGTCAGTGGGGTCTTTGGTATTTTGGTGATGGTGCAACTGGTGGCATTCCCCATCATCCAAATCAAAAAGAAAGTACGCGACTTGGATCGCAATCTCGTGTTTGCGTTGCGCACGCTGCTCGTGCAACTGCGTTCAGGTGTCAGTCTTTTCGATTCCATGAAAGTGGTAGCAGAGGGGAATTATGGGGCTGTTTCGATAGAGTTTCATAAGGCGGTAGAGCAAATCAATACGGGAACTATTCAAGAGGCAGCGTTGGAACGCATCGCGGAAAACAATCCCAGCATCTATTTCCGCCGAACCATCTGGCAAGTCGTCAATGGAATGCGCGCCGGCGCAGATATCACACAAGTCCTCTCTGAAAGCGTGGACTCGCTCACGGATGCCCAATCCATCCAAATCCGAAACTATGAGAGCCAGATGAAAATACTTTCTCTCGTGTACATGATGTTAGGAGTTATCGTTCCAGCGCTCGGGATTACGTTCCTGATCGTATTGTCTTCATTCCCCCAGATTTCCATTACGGATATCTATTTCTGGGTTCTGCTCACTTTTGTGGGAATAGGCCAATTCATGTACATGGGAATCGTGAAGAGCAAGCGCCCTTCTCTGCTGGGAGACTGATGCGCATGACCGGATTCCGAATCGAACTCCCATTCCTGCGCGGCATCTACGCGGCATTCGAAAAACAATTCATGTATTTAGGATTGAAGATTTCAGCGCGCAAGTATGTGATGAACACCCTGATATTCAGCCTCGTCCTTGGGCTCATTGCAATATTTTTGGGAATTACCACTTTCAATCTCGGTATTCTCTTCAGTATTCTCGCAGGAGTCGGAACGGTCGTCGGCATGATCGGGATCATGTACATGTTATTGGATCTCTCTGCCGATGGTCGCGGAAAGAAAGTGGAAGCGATTCTTCCGGATGCGCTACAACTCATCGCGAGCAACATCAAGTCGGGTCTCACCACGGAACGCGCGCTGCTAATGAGTGCACGCCCCGAATTCGGTCCACTGGAAACGGAACTCCGACGCGTTTCGGCCAAAATCTATTCGGGCACGCCCGTGGAGCATGCGATTTTAGAGATTCCCAAACATCTCAAGTCAACCCTTGTGGAGCGTACTACTTGGTTATTGGCACGCGGAATTTCTTCTGGAGGAGAAATTGCGGATCTGTTGATGCAGCTCTCGCATAACCTGCGCAAGCAACTGGCATTACAATCAGAGGCAAGCGCATCCATTTCCATTTATGTCATTCTGATTTTCTTCTCTGCGGCGTTCGGGGGGCCAGCACTCTATGCGGTGTCCTCTTTCATTGTTGAAGTGATGACCGCGCAGACAGGGGCCACTCCCGCAGTCGATCCTGGGGCTATCGCTTCTGCTGGGAGCCGATTTGCGGGATTAAGTGGTTTCGTGGGAGGAAAGGCCAGTATCATCTCTCCTGATTTCATCGTGTTCTTTTCGCAAGTCATGCTATTCGTTGGAGGGGTATTTGCTTCTCTTATTTTGGGCGCAATCGCTACGGGAAAAGAAAAGGATGGAATGAAATATCTTCCCGTCATGCTACTCGTTTCATTTGGATTATTTTTCCTGATACGCGCCGTCATGCACGCGGCATTCGGTCCCCTGCTATTGAATCAGTAAATCTTTCACGCGCATGCCTGCGTTAGTTGTGAGACCAAACCGAAAAAGAATGCGCTTATTCATTCATTGAATAATTCTTCTTTGGGCAAAATTTCCATCCCATCTTGCGTGATGCGCACCGGTCGTAGCTTGTCGGAAATCTTTGTCTCGCGCATCTTCAATATTCCCACGCTGCGCTGGAAGCGGTTCTCGATGCGGGTGTGATACAACAGGATGACTCCATCTGCGACATATTCTTCCAAGCCGAACAAACCCGTTTGTTGCGTTGAATTCTCATTGGTGATGACTGTGGTAACGCCTAATTTCTTGAGCATCTTTCCCAAAGAAAGAATGCGCTTTCTGGCGTCTAATTCTTTTTCAAAATACAAATGAAAAATGACACCGGGGTCAATGACCATGCGCTTGGCCTTGCTTTTCGTCACGAGGTCTTCAATACTGTCGCGTAACTTATCAAAGTCATACAATTCAATCGTCTGCATGATAATTTTCCCTGACTTGATGAGGGGATTGTAATCCCACCCAAATACTGCGGCAGTCTGAATGAGCTCTTCCGGTTTTTCTTCCAGCGAAAGATACACTCCCACATCATTGTGCTGCATCGCTCCCGAGTAAAGGTATTGCAAGCAAAAAATAGTCTTTCCCGCGCCCGGATCTCCGGTCAACGCGACTAACGCTCCTTTTGGCACGCCCCCTTCAATCAATTCATCTAATCCCTTTACTCCGGTGGGGGTGCGTTCGATGGTCGTAATCGCTGGCATTCGGTTCCCATAGAACCTTTGCCGGTTTATAACCGTTTTATCGGGGCATTTTGGTTTCCGGTATACTTAACCTTTAAAACGTCCAAATCCTTTCCGTGCTAAGCATTAACCTTTCTAAGAAAGGAGGAGCGAATGCGTATGAAATTTGGTGTTCGAGGCCAATCGGCGCTGGAATACTTGATGACTTATGGCTGGGCCTTGGTCGTTATTGTTATTGCAGTTGCAGCGTTGGTCATTCTAATCAATCCAAGCAACATTCAGGGAGACACGTGCGACTCCAAACTGGGTCCTTTCGTTATTACCCAGTCCAACATCGCCGCTGGCAGCGCCCAATTGGTTTTGGTTAACCAAACCGGACAAGGCGTCAGCGCCATGGACTTCAGCGTGACAGGAACTCACGGTGGAGCTAGCACCTACACTTCAGGTGCAGTAACAGAAACCCCTACCTCGATGACGGCAGGAGAAACCGCTACTTTCACGGTCGACCCCGCAGTCGATTTGAATTCGGGTACGTATAACTTAACATACTCTTTGACGTACAGCGCAGGAAACCTAACTGGTTTGACCGCCTCAGCTCAGTGCCGCGGAACGATCTAAATCAGTTGAATGCATGCCCGCAAGGGCATCATTCTTTTTTTTTCTATTTTTTGCAGTTTTTTTTCTTTCACTAGTTGCGTAATTATTTTTCTTGGCAAAACCGCAGGTTTTTAGTTTCAACTCTCGTGCTTCATGCATGCCATCCGATACGAAGGGAGTGGGAAATCAGTTGTGGTCCGATGACAAGATATTGGACTACTTGAAGCCCGGAAAAGAACAAGAGTCAAAACTCGCCGCACAATTATCCCAACTTGCTCCCGGAACGAGTGCTTTGATGGTCGTCCCCGCTTCACAATACGCATCCGTCCCGCGCGCGGTCATCGATTATTTTTCACAAAATAACGTGCCCGGAGTATATGTGTGCGTGAACCGGCCCTACTTGGATCTCGTTCGCGGAAATACTCCTTTCTCTGGAATAAAATTTGTGGATGTCGTCACCGCACTCACAGGAAAAGACCTTACTGAACTTCCAAACGTACAATATCTCGACTCCCCACTTGCTTTAGTAGAGATGGACATGGCCATCTCTGAGAACATGCAAAACATCGTCAGCAACAAAAAATTTCTATTCATTGATTCGGTCTCCACGCTGCTGGTGTACAATTCCCCACAGGCCGTCGAGAAATTCTGTCACACGGTCATCAGCAAAAACCGGAACGCCTCCACTCTTGTGATCTTACTCGCGCTGGATACGGCCGAACACAAGAATGTGTTGGATTCGCTGCATCAATTCGTGGATCAATCCGTCGTCGTGCGTTGAGATTCAAAAATTAAATAACCACTTGCCAGTGTGCTCGCGCCGCGAGGATTGAATTGAGCTCCTCTACTGCGTGCTGCGCCCGTTTGTGTTGCAATGCGGCTTGCGCTTCTCCTTCATGCCATGCCTGGTTCCAATTTTCTTCTTCTTTTTTGGATTGCATTGCGATGCTGCGCAAAGAAATCCATTTACGGTAGTCTTCTCTTCCTTGCAATTCTTTCTGCAGCTGCTGGGATTCCACTTCCAACTCATTGCCTTTCCAGAACATTCGTTCGAAGAATTTTTCTTGTAATGCGTGGCGGAGACGACGTTCATATTCCTGCATTTGGGCAGTGGGAAGCGGCCATTCATTCTTCTCCACTTCGTGCAGCGCCAACTCAATCAATCGTTTCAATACTGCCGCGTGAGGGTCCCGCGCTCGTGCTTGAACAGGATTTTTCACATAATTAGTCAACATCTGGACGTGGGATCGCTCCATTTCCTGCACCGTCATCGCTTCATTGGAGAGAATCTCCAAAATGGGTGCAACCGCTTCCCACTCTTCTTTCCATTGTTGCTCAAGCGTTTGTTTCTCGTTCATGCATGCGTCCCGCATCTCGATCAAGCGACGTGTCTGCATAAATTGCGGGTCGGATTCGAACGCAGCCAGTTGGCTTGCCGCATCTGTTGCTGCTTCCTGTGTGCGATAGAATTCTCTCCGTGCGTGCTGAGCCGCGCTTTTCAACTTATTCTCCGATTCATATTCTTGCTGCAATTTTTCGAGCGCCCCATGTGCTCGTTCGCTCCATGCCGATTCGATTCGCTGCGCCCAAACACGATGGAGTTCTTCCAGATTCTGTTTCCACTCAGTCGTCCATTCCATGAAAGAAATCTTTTCTTGCTCGTTCATGCGTGTCGTGCCACGGTTCCACTGTGGTTCAACATGCTGACTGAAAAAATCCATTCCATTACGTGCATAATCAATCCAATGTTGCGAGCTCGTCCCCGGGAAAAGAATTTTATGTTGCGATTCATCCACAAAACGTGTCCACCCCTTCTTTTGGGCAAGCCCCCACAGATATTTTTGAGAAGCCATGCGTAGCGCCATTAGTTTCAACGCACTTTCCCTGTCCTGCTCGCGCGCCGACTCAATGCGTGTCATCGCTTCGCGTACAGTGATTTCCTCTGCCTTTTGCTGGAAAACCATCAAATCGCCTGCTGCTTCCATTGTTGCATGAACCTAAAATGCGCACAGATTTATAAACTGCAAAAGGTTCCTTCCAGCATTGAGTGTTGGGGTTTTGTACTATGCGACTGCTAAATGTGATTGCGATAACGGGATTAGTTCTGCTGGTGACGGCTACTTTCGCTTCTGCGAATGTTGTGCAGACGACCATGACATGGTTCGTTGCCACGGTGAAGACGATTAGTGTGTCGTACGGGTCTCCTTGCACCTCCAGTGCATTCTTCTTCGTCGAGACAAATGCCCAATTCGATTCTGATTCGGACGGGAATGCGGCTCGCGTAGTGCCACAGTCCACGCGTATTGGTGTGGGTGACACGAACTGCCAATCCTCCAGTCAGGCATCAATGACCGTCTCCAATTCCGGGACTGCCACTGTGAATGTTGATGCTAACTTCGCAGCCGCTTTTTCTGGGGCAGATGTCAATTTGGTATTGAAAGTCTGGCAAGGCAGCACGGGTTGTGGAACGCACGGCTTGGGTGGATGGGAGAAAGATTGTTCAGTGACTGGGGCTACCTCTGCGCCTAACACTACTACGTGTAAACAATTCAATTCTACCAATGCCACTGCGGGTTCGCGTGTCATCTCGAGCTTGGCCGTATTTGGTTCAACCCAACTTTGCTATTCGGGTGATTTCAACACCTTTGTCAGTGCGGGCGATCACAATGCAACATACCAGCTCGGAAGCGAATTCAGCTGAGTAAGTGTCGATTGTTTCGGGCTTCGCCCGAACAATTCCCATTCATTTATTAATGTCCAAATCCATAATCATGGATTCAGATTAACTGAGGCGATTCAATGACTGCTGATAACCCATCTCACTCTTCGACTGCTGTTCCTCATGATGCTAAGAGTGATTCTCCTTCCACTCACCATATCTCTGCCAAGGCGTCATCTCCGTCTCGATTGCCCATCATTCCCATTGTGATAGTTGCCGCTCTCCTTGTGGGTGTTTTCTTTTTTCTACAATCATCCACTCCGGCGCCTGCCCCAGTGGTTCCGACTGAGCTCAAATCAAATGATGCGGTCATCGCACAACCGAGTGTCGAAGGATTGTCATTTACCCAGCGCGTGGAGAAAAATGAAACACTAAAACGTACGCTCTCCAAGGCCAAGTATACTATTGAATTATATCGTGTCGACCGAAGCAGTTATCGCTTGTTCGATGCCGCAGCCCAATATACTGGGAGCACGTATGACGAAATCAAATCTTTTTTTCTCCAATGTTGTGATTTGGAATCCGAACAGGATATTTTCTCTGCACTGCCTCCGGTTCCAAGCGACTTTGCAAGTGTTGCCTATGATATTGCAACAGGTTCCCTCTTGCAACTAGGCCACATCACTCCTGCCTATTATCTCCAGCCCGAATTCTATTTTCATGTCGGTGAAACTGCAGGAGCCAATCGCCGCATCGCCTTTCGTGCATGGTCGCAGCCCGAACTCGAGTATTGGGGAGACAATGGTCACTTGACTTATCCCAGCGAGCAATGGGGAGTCGTTGACACTACTAAAGACAACCTCGCGCGAGCTGTTGTATTCTACTCAGCCGGGTGGAACATCCAGAATTATCAAGGGCTCATGCTCGTCGCGGATGCCAAATCGCGTGAATTGTTCGATATTGAAATCCAAGCCGACTCCACTTCCCAGCCATATTTCCTTCTCTCTCCCACATTCCCTCGATTTTATCCTAATTGGGCGGAGAAAGTCACTATTACTGTCCGTGCGAAACCAGGCGTTGCACCCGGGGAATATTCAATCGGAATCAATCCCTCTAATCCTCCTGCCAATATTAGCGAAAAATGGGCCATCGATCATAAGGGATTGTATTTCAACGGACGCGGCAGTATCTCCGCAGAAGGAGATCAAATCGTACTGCACATCAGCGTTCGTTGATTAGTGCACTCTCACTCGCGTGTCCTCCTCGCGCTCAAAAAGACTATTAAGGCGTTTGACCCCTTTTGCACATGCGTCCCACGCATGTGCTTTGGATTGGGTTTTTGTTTTTTTTCTCCTTGTTTTTCCTTAGCGTAAGCGCCAATAACGCGTCCAACAACATCACATGGGTCCCGGGTTTTGATTCGGCTTATTCACTTCGACTCAATTATTCTCTGTGCCCTACTGCGCTTGGAAATACATCCATCAGTGCAACCGTTACCGGAAACAATGGGAACACAGTGGTTGATGCCAATGTTTTTGCCACCATATTTCGCCCCGACTCGACTAGTGTCGACGTGAATTTCACTAACACTCTATCTGGGACTTATTCATACACTTACAATTTTGACCTTAATGGAGAGTATCTTATCCAAGCCCGTGCATTCAAGCATAATGTCACGCCAGGGGATGCCAATGGTTACGTTTACTTGGGTGATCTCGATTTTGACATTGTCTTTCTCAATAATGATTTCTCAATTGCCGTCGGAGCCCTCGGGACAATCCAAAACATCGTCTACAATGAGGATGGCAACAAAGTCTATGATGTGAATGCCAACACCTCTATTTTATTGAACGGAAGCGTTGTCGATGCAAATCGCGCCATGTCTCAAGCCGCGAATGGAGAATTTTCCTATAATTTTTTTGGTCCCTCTCCCGCGGGAAACTATGATGTAACTACAGTCATCCAATGCGGAAACCGATACGATTCGAACACGGCAGGGGGATTCACAACTACTTCTTCTTCAACCGGAAGCACTGGAAGCACAGGAACTACTGGCGGCACAGGTGGTGGCGGTGGTGGTGGCGGCGGTGGCGGTGGGGGAAGCTCGCGTCGTGCCCAAATCATCGACATCGCCCTTGATCCCGCTCCCTCGCGCAACCAGCCATCGGAATTGAGCGCCACCTTGTTGAATCTCACCACTACTATCAATGACTATCTGCTCGAATACAAAATCACCCTTCCATCCGGGACTATTGTAATTGGAGAAAAAACGGTTCTGGCGGTAGCGCCTTATCTTCCAACGAAAGTGATATTGGATCCTGCCTACACTCCTACTGAATTGGGCACGATGATTGTTGATGTCTCCGCCAAATCGCTCAACCGACAAACCACTTTTGCCACTCTGCAACGCGCCTTCCCTGTGCAAGGGACGCACCTCATCACGGTGGACCTCTCCACGCCTTCCACTAAGAGCGCGCAAGGCCTCACATTCCCCTTCACGATTAATCTCTCTAACGGAGGAGATTTTGACGAAACGAATATTGAAGTGGCATGGCACATTATGGATCCCAATGGGGTGGAGTATAGTCAATCTACCTTCACTACTACGCTCAACAAAGGAGACACGGCTTCATTTCCGTATGCAGCGTTTATCCCACTTAATGCGGTGTTGGGATTGCACGCTCTGCAAGTCGAAATCACTGCGTATGGTCAGACACAAACACGCGAGGTGATGTTCGAGGTATCTTCTCCCAATGATTATTACGCACAAGTCATCGCCGATTTGGAATTGCGCGCGGACCAACTCGAAGACAAACTGAAAGATCTGCAACAGCGTGGTTTCGATGTCTCGGATGAAGCACAAGCACTGTTGGACATTCAAACGGATCTGGCACGCGCAAAAGGAACATTTCTTGCGGGGAAATTCGAAAACCTCAACACGCAACTACTGAAAATATCCGAGGACTTGACGAAACTGGCTGCGATGATTGATTTAGTGGGACAACAAGCCCCATTATTATCGCGCGATGGGTTGGCCGTCATCGGATATGCGGCAGGAATCCTATTATTGGTGGGATTGGCCTACTTGCTATGGAAAAAACTCCACACTCACGTGGCGCCGACCAATCCATTGCTGAAACCCTATCCTCATTTGCCCTGGTTCATGCGCTTCATGCGCCTAGAGAAGTGCTACATTCCCTTACGTGAGCGCAAGAAGCAAAAAAGAAAGGCTTTAATATCCCGACTTCTTGGGTTGGAGTAGTGGTGAGACTATGGTTAGCTCCGAAATGATCGTTTCATTGGGTTTATTCGTCGTGCAACTTGCCGTTGCTGTCTACTTAATCCGTTATTCCAACCAGCAGCTGATGACGAGCGTGTCTGGCCTGCGCGATAAGAACTTGGAATTAATGAAATTGAACGCACGCCTCACCAAGACGATGATTTCCAATGAGAATGCGATCCGAAAGGAATTGGATCAATTACGTGGAAATCTCGGAACAAAGTCCACGACTGAACAAGTCGCAACCGTTACTACCAAGAAAGCATAATCACCCTTACCCGGAGAAATCCCAATGCTAGGCTCTGAAATCATCGTCACCGTTGGACTGTTCGTCGTCTCACTATTGGTGGCAGTCTATCTGATCCGCTATTCCAATCAACAAGTCGCCAGTTGTCTGACTACACTTGAAAAACAGCACAATGAATTAGTGGATTTGAATGGAAAACTCGCCAAAGAAATCCTCTCCATGGACAAGAAAATCCGCAGCGAAATCGACGCGACACGGTCACACTTAGTCTCGCACAAGAAGAAAGCAAAGAACTCAGCTTAATTTCGTTCTATTTATTTGGTTTTCCTCATTTCATTCGTGTATGTCAGTTGCTGAAGCTCATCGCATTCAACATCTCCTGAAAGGAAAGAATATTCCATTCGAGCACATGAAACATGAGCCTGTTTTTACTTCCGAGCAAGCCATGCAAGCACGCAAGGGGGAATTGCACAATGGAGTGAAAGCCATGGTGCTAGAAACCGAGCGTGGGATTGTACTCGCGCTGCTTGCGGCGGACTTGAAAATGGATTTGGATGCGTTTGCCAAACTCATGGGATTCAAAAAAGTAAAACTCGCGAGTAAAGAAAAAGTACTCGAACGGACAGGCTGCGAGCCGGGGTCAGTTCCGCCTTTCGGATTCGATCCCCCACTTCCCACCTATTTAGATGAGACTATTTTCGACCACGAATGGGCAGAATTCAATATTGGCCTGCTAACGGAAAGCGTCAAAATGAAAACAAGCGATTTGCGCTTGGTTCTGCCACAACGGCTGCTGAGGTTTGCTAAAAGATAAATACATCATATTGTTTTCTCTACTGTGGTCACCAAACAAAGAAGATTAGACTTGCTGCATGGCGTCAAGTTTCTAGCTAGTGCTCCGAGCACCGCTCTTAAACTTCCGGAACGCTTATCCAAAACTCCTCGTAAAACAGCGGGGTTCGTGGTGCTCATCACACATGCCTGGCGCAAGTGGAATCGTTCGATGCCACGAGCCACGAGTGTTTTGCCGGCAGAGGCATTCGTACAGTATGTAAGCCGCTTGGATGAGCTAATCGACCAGGCACAACGGCATGATATATTCGATGTGCATGCTTATCGAATGGATTCCGCTGCACGAGCTCATGTTTCGCGCTTTGTTAAGGGGGTGAAAGGAACGCCACTTACTCCTGAACAAAAAAGGGAGTTATTTCGCATTGCAGGTAATTTTCGTCGAAGTGCATGGAAATCACTCCACGAATTTGAGAAACAACCTCCGACGCTTGAAAATGTGCTGCGCATGAAGGAAAACACCTCGGGCGCTGATGCGCGCATGCTCACGGCAATGCTCAATGTGGCTGAAAATGTTCCAATTTCCGCAAGAAAACAACTTGAAGATGCTTTTTCAAATCTCTCAATGGGCTGCCAAATATTTGATGATTTAATTGACTTTCATGAGGATCGGCATAACCGTGTCCCAAACATTGTGGGGACTGTACTGGAGAAGTATCCGTCAGAATATGCTCGGGCCTCACTCCGCCCAGTTATCCGTCCCCTCTGGCTCCGTCGAAACTGCCCAAAGGCATACCATGAAATTCAACAGATTATGGGTCACTATTTATCACAAATGCCAAGTATGACTGGTAGCCAACGAGGAATACGGAGCGTGCCGTTATTGTTCTGGAAATTAGCCCAACTTAGAGGGAGCTAATTTATCGGCTTCAAGCCTTGCATTTATAAGCTTTTTTTAGGGGTCTTGGGGTATAGTGGCCCTAAAAGCCGCCAATGAAAGCTTCCCTTGGAAGTTTTGAGGTGAAACCATATGACACACGAAGTCCCTAACGACCTGAAAGAGAAACAGAACGAATTCCTTTCGGATTTGAAGAAAAAGCACGGAAAGATGCGCATCGGCATCAATGAAGTGACTAAAGCCATTGAACGCGATACCGCCAAAATCGTTTTCGTCGCCAAAGACGTCTCCCCCGCGGAAGTCGTCATGCACTTGCCTTTGATCTGCAAAGAAAAGAAAGTGCCCTTCTCCTATGTTGACACCAAGAAAGAACTAGGAGAAAAAGTAGGAATCGCCGTCGGAGCAGCCGCTGTCGCTGTCACGGACTTGGGCGAAACCCAGAAAGAATTCGACACGATCGCCAAGCGCTTACACGAGCTGGCGAAATAAGGGAACGGGCTGATGCACTATGGCTGAAACCGGAACCCCAGCGGAAGTCGTTGAAGTCGTGAAACGCACAGGCGTGCACGGCGAAATTACCCAAGTATTGTGTAAGATTCTCGACGGCCCCGAAAAAGGACGCGTCAAGCGACGCAATGTGCGCGGTTTTTTGCGCAAAGGAGACTTGCTCGTGTTACTGAATACCGAACGCGAAGCCAAAGAAATAAAGGCCCACTAACGGAGGGAATGATATGGACTGCACATTTTGTGGTAAAAAAATCCCCCAAGGAACGGGCATTATCTTTGCTCGCAAAACGGGACAAGTACAGCATTTCTGCACGCGCAAGTGCGAAATGAACACAAATAAATTGCACCGCCAACCCCGCGAGACCGCTTGGACTGTCGAATACAAGAAAGTCAAAGCCACCCGCATCACGGCGATGAAACACGCAAAAGAAAAGAAGGCAAACTAACTTTCACGCCTTCTCTCTTTTCATTATTTTTTCTAATCATTTGTGAGGGATTCAAGTATGATGGAACGAAGCCTTGTTTTGATCAAACCCGATGGAGTGCAGCGCGCACTCATTGGAAGAATTCTGCAACGATTCGAAGACGCAGGAATCAAACCCATTGGAATGAAAATGGTCCACGTGGACAAAAAGTTCGCAGCCGAACACTATTTTGATGTCGGTCAACGCCGCGGAGCAAAAGTATTGGAATACAATGCCAACTTCTTGAGCGAAGGCCCCGTTGTCGCGCTCGTGTTGGAAGGAATTAATTGTATTGAATCCATCCGCAAAATGGTCGGAAGCACGGAACCAAAAGCCGCTGCTCCTGGCACTATCCGCGGAGACTTCGCGCACCAAAGCTATGCATGGTGCGACTCCAATGACATGGTTGTTCGTAATTTGATTCACGCTTCTTCCTCCATTGAAGACGCGCAGAAAGAAATTGCATTGTGGTTCACTCCAAAGGAAATTCACTCCTACAAGAATGTCCACGAAATGCATACTTTTGGGAAATAATTCACCGTGTTTCGACCGGTGGCGCCGAGAACAGGTATCGCAATGCGATACCTGATATTTATTCTTTTTTTCATGCAAAGCTTTTAGTACGATTAAAGTCCATTTTTCTTTATGCGTCTACTCATCAAAAAACTTTCTCCAGATGCCATCACTCCCAAATTCGCTCTGCCCGGGGACGCGGGAATGGACATCTATGCAAATGAAACGATTACCCTGCAACCCAATCAAAAGCACGCGGTAAAGACTGGTATTGCATTAGCCATTCCTCCTGGGCACGTGGGATTGGTATGGGATAAGAGTGGGATGGCCGTGAAATTCCACTTGCACACGTTTGCTGGCGTGATTGATGAAACCTATCGTGGGGAATTGATGATTATGATTTGCAATTTTGGCGTTTCCCCTTACACCATTGAAAAAGGAAAAAAGATCGCCCAATTGCTGATTCAACCTATCTTGCATCCTTCCATCGAAGAAGTGCAAGAATTGGATTCCACCCTTCGAGGAGAAGGCGGTTTTGGTAGCACGGGATTACACTAAGGATTTTTGGTAATTTTTGGATTGCGTTTTAATACCCCCCTGGACGAATGATTCATATGCTTCTCTCGGATCGTGATCTCAAAGAAATGGTGGCCCAAGGAGCAGTCTATGTTCCAACGGACAAAAACCCCATTGATTTGGATTTACAGCTAGGCCCTTCATCGATTGATTTGCGCTTGGCTCCGGAAGTGCTTTTGTTTGACAATCACGCCATGCGCATTATTGATTTGAGCGAAAAAATTCCTCCACGTATGCGGCGTGTGATGATTGATGAAAAAGAAGGGTTTGTTTTACACCCTGGGGAATTCATCCTGGGAAGCACACTCGAAGCGGTAAAGGTTCCAACCGATTTGGTGGCAAGACTAGAAGGGCGCTCTTCCCTGGGAAGATTAGGACTCATCATCCACGCCACCGCAGGATTCATCGACCCCGGTTTTGAGGGACAGATCACCCTTGAAATGCAGAACATCGGCAACCAACCCTTGTTATTACGCCCCTACCAACGCGTTTGCCAGCTGTGCTTCTACAAAATGACCTCTCCAGCTGAAACGCCCTATAACAAGAAGCCCGACACCAAATACCATGGGCAATTTGGTCCTGTAGCGTCTCGTCTGGCTCAAGAAAAGCGCAAAACCAGCGAAAACTAGCATTTTGGCTGTTTCTCCCTTCCAAGAGGGCGATTTTTAACCCTTTTCAAGGACTTTTTCTTCTATACTCATGTCGCTGGGCCCAAAGCCTTTTTTGGCAAAGCTTTTTGCTTCCAAAAGGTTTCTGGCTGCATGACTCGTTACGGGAAATTGATGGTATGACCAAAGCTATTCGCACCCCCATTATCGCAGTAGTAGGACATGTCGACGCGGGAAAGACTTCTCTTTTGGACAAGATTCGCTCAACTAATGTTGTCGAAAAAGAAGCCGGGCGCATTACGCAACACATCGGCGCAACCGAAATTCCCATCAAACTCGTGCAAGAGATTGCCGGTCCCCTGATTCACAAATTCGGATTCAATCTCAATATCCCTGGACTCCTATTCATCGACACGCCCGGACATGAAGCATTTACCAACTTACGCGAGCGCGGAAGCAGCATTGCGGATTTAGCTGTGCTCGTAGTGGATGTCAATAAAGGACTACAAGCCCAAACCAAAGAAGCCATTACCATTTTGCGCAACTATAAAGTCCCATTCGCCATTGCACTCACGAAATTAGATTTAATCGATGACTATGAATCAAAAGCCGGTTCTTTTTTGGGCAATCTCTCCCAACAAACAGAAAAAGCAAAAGCAAAATTGGATGAACGACTCTACACGATTGTTGGACAAATATTTGAAACCGGATTCCAGAGCGAACGCTTCGATCGCGTGAAAGACCCTACAAAAGAAATCGCCATGATTCCCATTTCCTCTCACACAGGAGAAGGGATGCCCGAATTATTGATGTTCCTCGCAGGATTGGCTCAAAAATTCCTGGAACAAAAACTCAATTTCGCTGTCGAAGGGCCGGCAAAGGGAACTGTTTTGGAAGTGCGCGACGAACGCGGATTCGGAAAGACGATTGATGTGATTTTGTACGATGGAAGTTTAGAGACAGGAGATACGATTGTGCTTGCAGGAAAGAATGGGGTCATTCGCACCAAAGTACGCGCGTTGCTTCGTCCCAACACGATGACAGACATTCGCGTCGCAGAAAAATTCATCTCCATGAAAGAAGCCCACGCTGCAACGGGAATCAAGATCGCCGCGCCTGGATTGGATGACGCCATTGCGGGAAGCCCCATTCTCGAAGAAAAAACAGGCAATGAGGCCACGCTGATTCAGAATGAAGTGAATCGTATCAAGATTGAATCCGACGCGATTGGAATCATTGTGAAAGCCGACACACTTGGAAGTTTAGAAGCGCTCATTCAACTCTTGCATTCTCATCAAATCAAAATCAAGCGCGCGGATGTAGGAGAAATCACGCGCCGCGATGTATTAGAAGCGGCCGCGCTGAAGGCAAAAGACATCTATGCTGGATGCATTCTGGGATTCAATGCGCCCATCATCGATGCAGTCAAGAAAGACGCGGAACTGCAACAAGTGCACATCATTTCGGGCAACATTGTGTATGCGCTAACGGAGCAATACCAGCAGTGGGTCAAGCAAACGGAAGAAAACAAGAACAAAGCACTCATGGAGAAGGCCATCTTCCCGTGCGAATTACACTTCTTGCCTAATCACACGTTTCGCAATACCAAGCCCGCGGTTATCGGCGTGCGCGTCGTGGAAGGAAGACTGCGCGTCGGCACCGAGTTGATGAACAAGCAAGGTGAAGTCATCGGCAAAGTCGCGCAAATCCAGCAAGAAAAAGAAAATATTGATCTCGCCGAAAAGAATGACGAAGTCGCCGTCTCGATTGATGGAGGAAACGTGGGAAGAAATGTGTTTGAAAACGACACGCTTTACACGAATCCAACACCCGGAATGCTAACGCTTCTCAAGAAAATTGAATCCAAGCTCTCGGAAGAAGAAAAAGAGCTCTTACAAAAAATCACCAACTTACAGTCATCGCTGACAAATATACAGGAGGAATGATGACAATGAATATCGTAATATCCGATCCCAAGACACGACGCGCGTACGCAAAAGCGGTCGAAACCATGCCTTTTCAGGGCAAGAAACTGGGAGATGAAGTGGACCTTTCCGAGTTGGGATTGGACGGCTATAAGGGAGTCTTGACTGGCGGAAGCGACAAGACTGGAACCCCCATGATGGCTCGTTTTCCCGGCACCGCGAGAAAGAAACTCCTCGTATATCCCGGAATCGGCTTCAAGAAAGGAGAAAAAGGCGAACGCAAGAAACGTCCCATGCGCGGAAACGTCATCGCAAACGACATCCACCAATTGAATGTCAAGTTGACGCACTACGGAAATATGGACTTGGAAGCCACTTTAGGCAAGCCCAAGGAAGAAAAGAAAGAGGAAAAGGCGAAGGCTTAAAGTGCCTTTCCCTACCTCGAGTAGTTATTGCCCCCACTAAGGGGATTTTCTATTATGGCTCCACGCACTAAAAAAACAAAAGAAGAAGTTGTTGCCGTTACACCTGAAACAGCAGAAGCGACTTCTCTTGCTGTTGTGGAAAAACCAACAAAGACGCGTGCTAAAAAAGCAAAAACCGAAACCAAAACAGAAGCGGCTGCCAAACATGAGAAGGCCGTGCCTGCCGAAACCGCACACGAAACCAAACACGATTCAAAATCGTCCAAGTCGCATGTTTTGCAAGCCGAAATCAACATCGGCATGACGGGGCATGTGGATCATGGCAAGACGTCTCTCACCAAAGCACTTACTGGAAAGTGGACTGATACTCACTCCGAAGAATTGAAGCGAGGAATTTCCATTCGCCTGGGTTACGCGGATGCCCTATTCTATGAATATCCCGGCCTCGAAGGCGTTGCACGATTTGGTTCCTCCAAAGAAAAAGAAGGAAAGCAAGGAAAGATTTTACGCAAAGTCTCTTTCATTGATGCGCCTGGCCACGAAACGCTGATGACCACGATGCTTTCCGGCGCCGCATTAATGGATGGGGCATTGCTCGTCATCGCTGCGAACGAAACATGCCCTCAGCCACGAACGGCGGAACACTTAATGGCATTGAAGATCGGCGGGATCAAGAATGTCATTGTGGTGCAGAACAAAGTGGATTTAGTCACAAAAGAAAATGCGCTCAAATCATATAACGAAATCAAAAAATTCCTCGCCGATTATGGTTATGCGAGTGCTCCCATCATTCCCGTTTCTGCTAACTTCAACGCGAATGTGGACGCCGTCATCCAAACCATCCAAGAGCACATTCCCACTCCAAAAGGCGAAGTGGAAAAACCATTCAAGATGTATATCTCACGCAGCTTCGATGTGAATAAGCCCGGAACGGAACTAGAAAAAATGCTCGGCGGCGTATTGGGAGGAAGTATTTCCCAAGGAACGCTCGTGAAAGGACAAAAAGTCGAACTCACTCCTGGAATCGACGGAAAGCCCATTCACATAGAGATCGCATCCGTGCGCAACGCCGATGGAGAACTCGAAAAAGCATTCCCACGCGGACTCATCGCCGCAGGAACGAAACTGGATCCTGGCATCACGTCGATGGACAAATTCAAAGGACAAATTCTCTGTGCTCCCGGAACATTGCCTGCGCCCACTGACAAATTGGCGATTGACTTCTTCGAATTAGATCGCTTGCTGGGAAACAAACTCCCATTCCCTCACGTGCATGAGCTCATGGTTCTTACGATTGGAACCAACACCATTGTGGGAGAAGTATTGAACGTCAAAAAAGGACGAATTGATTTGGCGTTGAAAAGCAAAATGACCATCGAGAAAGGACAAAAGATTGCCATTTCCCGCCGCGAGACCGCTGCTTGGCGCTTAGCGGGATATGGGATTGCGCTCTAGTTTTAGAAAAAATAAAAAAAAGAAATAACGGCACCACGCGGTGCCGTGCCACTATTTAGTTGTATCCAATTCCGCTGAATATTGCTCCTCCGATTATCGCGAAAATGATCACCACGATAATGAGAATCACAATAATTCCAGCAATGTATCCGACTAATGCGCGCAATTTGCTAAATTTATGCACGATGGAAAACAACACTACGAAGAGATAGACTGAATACAAAAACCACGCAATCGAAATTAGCGCTCCAATGATTGGGATGACGCCCAGAATCCAAACAATAATCTGTGCGAACAATATGGGCCATAACAACTGGGATCCAATCCAAAATGACTGCTCATATGTTCCTTTTCCTCCCAATAGCGCCATCACTTGGTGAAAAATCCAATAGGAGATTTTTGCCCCTACTAATCCAACGATTGCAAACAAAATGGGGAAAATGATGACGGCCAAGAAACCGAGTCCTGCGATGAGCGCAACGACTCCTTCTCCTGCGACCGATGCGATAGCGGAAACAACCGATGCCAACAACGCAACCACCAGGCCGAAAACCAATCCAATGATTCCGCCGTATAAGAGATAGGCCTGATCTGCTGCCTTCATGTCTGGCTTTTTTACCAGGCGCTGCATCGTCGCGTCGGGTTTCAATATGATCTGAAAATAATCCATGATGTCCACCATACTTCTCCTCTCCTCATCCGCTCATTTCCTGAGCGACCTTGCAAGGATTTAAACGCCAAGGCTTTATTTGGGTTATGCCCGCTGCAAAAACAATGATGGTGGCACTGGACACCAATTTCTTGATGGACATGGTGCGCCTCAAGATTGATATTTTTGCTCAAATCAGGGAAAAAGTCCCGAATGCTCAGTTAGTGGTCCCTTTTCAGGTCAAGAAAGAACTGGAAGGAATCTCAACCGAAAAAGGCAAACACTCCATTGCGGCCAAAGTGGCATTATTGGCATTAGAAATCTATGGGGTCAAGGTGCTCCCCGGGAAAGCAAGAGGAGGGGACGCGGCACTGGAACTGCTTTGCCGTAAAGGGGCGATTATTGCTACCTCTGACGCCAAACTCAAACAAAGCCTTAAAAACGCTCCACAGGGGGTTTTGATTATACGCCAATCTAAGTATGTAGATTGGAATCAAGGCTTTTCGAGCGTGAAATCCCATGTACTTCATCACTAAAATCCGAGACACCATCCGCGTTCCGCCAACCAAGTTCTCCAGCAACTTGGACAAGTCCATCTTGGATATTTGCCGCGAGGACATGGAAGGACTCACGGACGCAGAAGTCGGCATCGTTGTCGCTGTCACGGATGCCCGCAAACTCGGAGAAGGAAAAATCATTCCTGGAGATGCCAGCGCTTACTTCGACTCCGAAATCTCTTTACTCACATACAAACCTATTGTCAACGAAATCGTTGAAGGTGCTATCACGGAAGCCACTGAGTTCGGTGCCTTCATCAAGACCGGCCCCGTAGAAGGATTGATTCACGTTTCTCAAATCGCAGACGACTTCGTGTCCTATGACGCGCAGCTGCCTGGATTTGTAGGCCGCGATACCAAAAAGACATTGAAGATCGGCGATCAAGTCGTCGCACGCATCGTTAGCGTGAGTATGAAGAATACAGTCGCAGACAGCAAAATCGGTCTCACCATGAGACAGCCAGGATTAGGAAAGAAAGAATGGGCCAAGATGAAAGCAGTCGTAAAGACACAGAAATCATCGAAACCCAAAGCCCCTAAAGGAGGAGACGAAGCATGAAGGACAAAGCATGTCGCGTCTGTCACAAGATATCGGAAGACGTCAAGGTCTGTCCCGCTTGTAACAGTAGTGATATGACCACGTTCTGGTCCGGCTTCGTTATCTTTGTCAACGCGGAGAAAAGCGCAATCGCCCAGAAAATGGGCGTAACCGGTACAGGAAAATATGCCGTGCGCTTGAGCCGCTAAAACAAAGGGGGAAAATGGATATGAATATTGAAATCGAAGGACGACACAAAAACTCGCTGTTACAGCGCGAAGAGATCCAATTTGAGGTCCTCAACATCAAATCCACTCCCACGAGAAAAGAAATCCGCTCAAAACTGGCGGCACAGCTCGGCGCAAAAGAAGAACTCTTGATCGTCGATGAAATCGAACACGAATTCGGAAGCACCGTTGTCACGGGCTTCGCCAAACTCTATGATTCCCCCGAAGCATTGAAGCAATTGGAAGCCGAACACATGGTGCGCAAGCAGACCGGCGAAAAGAAAGCCAAGACTGAGAAGAAATAAGGGAAACAGGTGATGTGATATGGCCGACGCAAAAGGAAAACCCGCCGCAAAAGCGGAAAAGAAATTCTCTAAATCCACCTTGTTCGACACCAAAGGTGCAACGGTGCGCAAGAACAAATCCTGCCCCAAATGCGGTCCAGGGGTCTATCTAGCTAAGCACGCGACCCGCGAAGCCTGCGGAAACTGCGGCTACACCGAATGGAAAACCAAATCTACGGCTTAAGCGCCGCAGCATGGTTATTCCCATTACTTTTTTTCTCTATTAGTCTCATCTGGGCTCACTCCCAAAAGAAAGAAAAAAAATTCTTCGGGAAAATTCCCACACTCTCCGGGGGGCAACTGCTTCTAATCGCACAAACACTCGCATTGCTTTTGCTTGCCGGGATCCTACTTGACTGGCTTGCATTCTTTTTTCAAGTGAATGACACAACGGCTGTCGTGGCCACGGCGACACTTCTGTCCAGCATTCCGCTTACAGCAATCGTTTTCCTCGTGGTGAGCGCGCTCGCCGAAGAAATGTTCTTTCGAGGAGTGTTGTTCAACGAAATTGGGAAATGGCCTTCGATTTTTTTGTTCGCATTCGCGCACGGGGGATATTTTTCCATCATCCAAATCATCGGAGCATTCGCTGCAGGATATATTCTCTTTCGTGCACGCGAACGCGCAGCTAGCATCTTTCCAGGGTTTGTCGCCCACGCCCTATATAATCTCGCAGTCGTATTCATCCTCATCCAAATCGCCTAGTCTCACGCGAGGAAAAAAATATGTACGCACTTGGAATCGAATCGACCGCGCACACGTTCGGAATTGGCATTGTGGATGAAAAATGCAACGTCCTCGCTAACGCCAAAATGGCCTACACCAATACGGATGCGGGAATCCACCCCCGATTGGCAGCTGACTTCCATCTCGCAAACGGGAAAAAAGTATTACAGCAAGCACTCGCACAAGCAAAAATTTCTATGCGAGATATTGACACCATTAGCTTTGCCCAGGGGCCGGGGTTGGGTCCTTGCCTGCGCGTGGGAGCCATTACGGCACGCTATCTCGCTTCAAAGTATCGCAAGCCCTTGCTAGGAGTCAACCACTGCGTGGCACACGTGGAGATTGGAAAGAAAAAGACACGCGCGCGAGACCCTGTTGTCGTCTACACTTCTGGCGCGAACACGCAAATCATTGGATTAGAAAATGGAAAATACCGCGTATTCGGAGAGACGCTGGACATGGGAGTGGGGAATGTCCTTGATACGTTTGGAAGGAAACTCGGATTGGGATTTCCCGCAGGGCCTATCATCGACCAACGCTATTTCCAAGGAAAGCAACTCATTCCACTTCCATATTCGGTCAAGGGAATGGACCTGGTCTTTGCAGGACTCCTCACCGAAGCAGAGAAGAAAATAGGGAAAGTGGATGAGATCGATTTGTGTTACTCGCTCATGCACACCTCTTTTGCCATGGTGTGTGAAGTCGCCGAGCGCGCGTTGGCACATACGGAAAAGAAAGAAATCCTTGTTACAGGGGGCGTGGCGGCGAGCAAAGCTCTCGCAGCTATGCTAGAAAAACTATGCATCGAAAGAGGAGCGGATTTATTCATCGTTCCCCGCGAATATGCCATGGATAATGGGGCAATGATTGCGTGGCAGGGAATGATTGAGCACCGCGCGGGAAGAAAACAATCATTCTCAGAAACGAACGTGGATCAACGCTATCGCACGGACCAAGTGGATGTGTTCTGGTAGCCGCTTTCGAGCGGCGGTCACTCACCGTGTTTCGACCGGTGGCGCCGAGGACAGGTGCTGAGCGCAGCACCTGACTTCCTTGGTTGAACCCTTCTCAAGGGTTCGAGAACAGGTATTGCGAGCAATACCTGATTTGATGAATTTTTTCTTTATCGCTTGCGAATCTTTTCCTTGATAATAGTGGATTTGAATTTTTTTGCATGGAATGGTTTCAAGCGGATAACTTTGCATTTTAATTCTCTTTTCTTTAACTCGCGTTCCAATTTTTCCGTGTCGACATGCTGATCGTATCCCAGCGCAATAATATCCGGCTTGACTTCTGCAACAATATCATAGATGACGCCTTCATTTCCTATCACTGCATTGTCGACACAGCGCATCGCAGAAATAATTTGCTTGCGCGTCTTTTCATTGTTGGTGGGAAGTTTTCCTTTCAACTTTTTTACGGTCGAATCGCGCGCAATGACAACAATCAATTCATCTCCAAACTTTTTTGCACCATTCAAGTAATGCAAATGTCCTGGATGCAAAATATCAAACGTTCCAAACGCCATCACACGCGCATGTTTGTGCACTTTTTTGTGTAATTTTTTCGTTGATTGCGTCATTTTCATGCTATAACGCATGTAGCAAACATTTAAATAGCACAGTTCATTTCTCGCTCTTAGAAAAAACTTTTCCAATGGAGGAAAAAAATTATGGCAGCAAGAAGAAAAGCAGCAGCAAAAAGAACAACAAAGCGCCGAACCGCTCGCCGCTCTACGGCTCGCAAGACGACCCGCACGACGCGCAGAAAAGCTACGCGCCGCCGCTAGTTCTACTGCTGATATTTTTTATTCGCGGTCAATGGCCGCGAATCTCATTTTTGTGTTCTTTTCTCGTTTTTGAGGGTTTAATGGCCATTAATGCCTATTTTTGGATTCTCCGGGCTATCCGGAATGGGCGAGTAAATCCATACAAGTAGACCGAAATCCCTGCTATTATTGCGAATGCCACCGCATTCCAGGGGAAAGGGACCACGTTGATTTCAGGATCCAAATAGATCGCAATGCTCCCTGCCAAAACAATGGCCAAGATGAGCTCCACTATCCATAGCAGGGGAATCCTCCAATCTTGCTTGATCTTGCGCACTTGGAAATGAATGACTTCTGAAAAAGAAATTGAATTCAATGCATTCCATGCCGTCAGGGGTTTCTTTCTGCGCGTAGTCATCATGCTATCATCCTCACGGTCCACAATTGGATTTGATGGGATACGAATAAATGGATGCGCAGAAGCTCCCGTCATTTGTTTCTCCCGCGAGCGCGGAATAACAATAGTCGCGCGTCTCGTGCGCCTGATTGGCATCTTCCACTAGTGCCAGTGGAATGTTCTGGCAAAAAGAAATATTATTCGTGCGCGCTGCTACCACTCCATAACATTGTCCCTTTGCGGCACTACCAAACATCGCGTTGCAAGCTTCCATGTTGCGTGTGGCATGGGCAATGGGTTCAAGGCAAGTGTTGTGCAAGAGCAACTGCCCAACGGGAATATTATTGCAGTACACCCAGTCGTTCAGCGCAATCGCAACTTCCTTATAGCATGCATACTTGGTGGAACTCAGGTTTATTTTTTCACAAATCCCTTTTTGGTCCACTTCTACTGCCACATCGAAATAACAATCATTGCGAACTCCGGCGTCTTTGATGCTAGCGCACAACCTGGGCTGTTTTGCCTTCTGTGCAATTGCTGCGATGCACGCATACTTGGTTTCTTCTTCCACGATTTGCTCGCACACGCTGACATCTCCAATAGTGGATCCAATCACGCGGAAGCAATCATCCTTTGTTTCCGCTCCTGCAATGCGCTCGCACCAGGGGCTGGCGTTCATGTCCGAGGCCGTGTTGAAATAACAGTCGTCGCGCAGTGTTTCTCCTGCAATATTCACACAACTCTCTGGCGCCAGCGCCACGATGGAAACATCGTGATAGCAGGCATCACGGTAATTCTTTTCTGAAGTAATCACGCGCAGCGGAGAACAAAGCGAAGGGTCTTTGCGCGTGAGTGCGTTGCTAGTAATGCAGCTATCGCGCAACACTCCGGATAAGGCATTGCATGATTCTACTGCCGCTGTCGAGGCTGCAGCCCCCTCAATGCATGGAATGCGATTGCTCTCAATGAGGATGGAATCGCACAGGCTGGGGTCCGAAAAATTTCCCGCCAAGTAGGAATAGCAATCATCTCGACGCTGCTGGCTAGCAATTTTGGTGCAGAGATCCACTTTCTTCTCCGATTTGGCCTGGCTGAGATAACAGGCATCTTGCGCGGACAAATCCGAACTATTCACGCATGAGGAATCATTGCCAATCGCTTCTGTTACCTGTGCGTAGCATGCCGTTCGTTCCGCAATGGCATCCACTTTCACGCAGAGGCTGGAGTTTCGTTGCAGAACTGCGATTTGAGAATGGCATTGGTCGCGCTTGGCAGGGTCTACAATCCGAGTGCAACTACTCCCGTCGCGCGCAGCAACGGCCGCGTCAACAATACATGTGTCGCGCACCCCTTCATCTGAAATGCGATCGCAGATATCTGGATATTTCGCGGCGATTGCAACTTCCGCGAGGCATGTGTCTTTCTGCATGCCCGTGCGATCACAATAGGCGGTTTGCTTTTGTGAACGGGCGAGTTGGCGATAACAATCCACTTGCTCATCAGGGGATGCAATGGACTCGCATGCGATCTCAGTGAGATTTGAGGCGCCTAATGCGTCCACGCACGCATTCTCTTTTGCGATAGCAATGACCTTGACGCAGACATCGAGTCGCTTGGTATTTTGCCCTAACCGCTCATAACAGGTGTCGGTGAACTCTTGCACGCTAACGCTTGAGCAAATCCCTGGGTCGTTGGCGGCAATGGCCTTGTCGAGGTAGCACTGCGACTGCGCACGGGCATCGGACAAAATAGCACAATTGACTTGATTCCCTCCCCCATTTGAATCCGTATAAATGAAGTCCAAGCAGCCTGCACTCCCTACTGCGGCCAAGAGGGCCACTATTACGACGCGAGAAATCATATGCAGCAAAGAGCCTGCGCCGCTATTTAATGGTTCATCCGCTGACCAATAAGAGGCCTATCCCCAAGGCAATGCGCGTAAGGATGGTGGCGTTCGCGAGCATGGCTACTACTAGAAGAAACCAACTCCCAATCCAAGCGATAGCGTATCCCCCGGATTTGAGGAGTTTTGTGAATATGTTGCGGGGTCCCTTCCACATCTCCCCGAAACGCCTCTCCGTGGAAGTTACAATGTTCTGCACGTCCTGCGTGGAAGGGATTGCGTGGAATGCGACCGAAAAACCAATCCAGAGCAACAGCAGCGAAAGCAATGGAGAGTCCGCTTGCGTGCGGGAGGCATACTGGAATAATGCAATAGCGACTCCCCCTCCTACGATCAGGGGAAATAATCCAATCAGCAGGGATGCGCGAGCGCTCGTCTTGTCATGGACGACCATTCCACTGCTGCGGTGCACCGAAATGGTGTGCACTTTCACGCCACACGCATAACATGCTAGTGCGTGCGCGGCTTCATGCACGACTACTCCTGGAAAAAGGAGATCAATCCAAGAAACACTCATTGATCTTGCCATGGCAATGCCTCGATAGCATTAGGTGCAAGGGAAAGGATAAATGCATGTCTTCTTGGGACAAAACTACTGTTCGGAGCGAAACTCCTTGTCCATTTCCATGGCGATGCGCTCCATGCGATCAAAGATGCGCTTGATGTCCTCTTCCACTTCCTGGATGGTCCGCACCATGCTGCGGGAGCGCGCCACATACAGTCGGCCCTGCTTCAGGATCAGGCCGGAACGCTGGAGATTATTGAGTTGATTGATGACAGCGCCGCGCGACATACTCACTTTTTCGGCGAGCTCCGTGGAGGTAATGCCTTGATTGGCTTCCGTGCTCTTCACTATCTCCTTGAAGATCAAGATAGAGGGGTGGTTCTTCTCTCCTGCGGGAGCTAGTCCAAGCGACTGGCAAATCCACTCGATTTCCTTGTCCTTGTCCCGGGCAAATGGCGGCTCGACGCGTCGGATCTCCACACGGAAAGAGGTGTGCCGAATGATGTCAGGCATGATACTCCAAACCAAGAAAAGTTAGGCTTTTAAAGGAATTGTCTAAGAAAGACTGTAATTGTCTAAAAATTTTAGACAAAATAGGGCTTTTGCCCGGAGATGACCCTCATGAATGGCATGTACCACCTCGCCAAAGTATTAGATGTGTTTTCCCGCAGCGGAAAGGCCATCGCTGCCGACACCAGCGTCCAGGCCCATCTCGAGATGTGGGATGAAAATATCCTCACCTTTGATGTGCACGCGGCCATCTCCGATAAAATCGCCAAAGACCAAGTGGTGCTCGTGGAGTATGGATTCCACTCTCCTCAAGTGCCCGAAAACCAAATCATCAAAATCCTCGAAACCAAGCAAGGCGAAGAAGCCTGGAAGCGACAAAAAAATTACCTTGCATTCCGCAAGAAACAAATGAAGAGCGCGATGCCCATGGGACAAATGATGCCTGAAGTAGACATTCCCGATGCGCGCATGGTGCGGTAGTTGGATGGATTGGAGCTGAATGCCATGACAGAAAAAGAAACAGCGAAAACAAATCCCGCGCCAAATGGAAATGTCTCTGGAGCAAACGAGAAAAATCAAAAACCACTCGCAGTCGAAACACTGCAGAATGAGAAAATGGATTTGATTGATACTCTCAAGCGCACGCAAGCGGAATTTGAGAATTACCAGAAACGCACGGCCAAAGAAAAAGAACAATCCATCCAATATGGAAAATCATTAGCGTTCAAGGAAGTCCTCGAATTCATCGACTCATTCGACGCGGCTATTGCGCATGTGAAGGATGATCATCGCAAGGGATTGGAAAACCTGCGCGTGCAGTTGATGAAGATACTCGAGCGCAATGGAATCAAAACCATTCCTGCGCTGGGAAAGAAATTCAATCCCGAGACGCAGGAGTGCCTCATGCAGGGAAATGATCCCATGCAGGGAGATGAAATCGTATTGGAGGAATTCCAGAGAGGATACACATTCAACGACCACGTGCTGCGCACGGCCAAAGTAAAAGTAAATGCAGTAAATGAAAAAGAAACAAACGCTCACGCGTCGCACGACGCAACCAAAGGGGGAAACTAACATGAGTAAGATTATCGGAATCGATTTAGGAACCAGCAACTCCGCTGCCGCGGTATTAGAAGCAGGAAAGCCACGCATTATTCCATCCGCGGAAGGGAACACGCTCTATGGAAAGGCCTTTCCCTCGGTTGTTGCATTCACGAAAGATGGTCAGCTCCTTGTGGGAGAACCCGCGCGAAGACAAGCCGTTTCCAATCCCAATGGGACGATTATGGCTGCCAAGCGAAAGATGGGGACGAATCACACGTACAAGGTGCACGGAAAAGAATACACTCCCCAGCAAATCTCTGCCTTTATTTTGCAGAAAATAAAGAAGGACGCCGAAGCGTTCTTGGGAGAAAAAGTGGAGAAAGCCGTGATTACAGTTCCTGCTTACTTTGATGATAACCAACGCCAAGCCACTAAAGATGCAGGAAAGATTGCGGGATTGGATGTTATCCGCATCGTGAATGAACCCACGGCCGCTTCCTTAGCTTATGGACTGGACAAGAAAAATGCCGAACAGAAAATTCTCGTGTTCGATTTAGGCGGGGGAACGCTCGACGTCACGATTATGGAGTTCGGCGATGGTATCTTCGAAGTCAAATCGACCTCCGGGGATACGCAACTCGGCGGAACGGATATGGACAAGGTCATTATCGACTGGATGGTGGCGGAATTCAAGCGCACGGATGGAGTCGATCTGACTAAAGATGCTACTGCGATGCAGCGCGTACGCGAGGCAGCCGAACGAGGAAAGATCGAACTCTCCACTACACTGGAAACGGACATCAATCTGCCTTACATCACCGCGGATGCATCTGGGCCTAAACACCTCGTCATGAAATTCAACCGCGCCAAGCTGGAAGAATTAATCTCTCCCATTGTGAAGCGCTGCGAAAAGCCCGTGATGCAGGCCATTGCGGATGCAAAACTCACGCCCGGGGACATCCACAAAATCATCATGGTTGGCGGTCCAACGCGCATGCCTATCGTGCAACAATTTGTGGAAAAGATTTTAGGGACGAAAGTCGAGCGCGGCGTGGATCCCATGGAATGCGTCGCGATGGGGGCGGCTGTACAAGCTGGCGTGCTCTCGGGAGAAGTCAAGGATGTGTTGCTGTTAGATGTAACCCCTCTCTCGCTGGGAATCGAAACCCTCGGAGGAGTGATGACCAAGCTCATCGAGCGCAACACCACTATTCCCCACAAGAAGAGCCAAATATTCTCCACGGCTGCCGACAACCAGCCTGCAGTGGACATCAAAGTATTCCAAGGAGAAAGAACCATGGCGCACGACAATAAACTCCTTGGAACATTCGCGCTGCAAGGGATTCCACCTGCTCCGCGTGGCGTTCCCCAAATCGAAGTGACGTTCGACATCGATGCGAATGGAATTTTGCACGTGACGGCGAAGGACATGGGAACGGGCAAAGAGCAAAAGATCCAAATCATTGCTGCACAAAAGCTCGATGAAAAAGAAGTCGAGCACATGCGTAAGATGGCAGAAGAATTCTCGGAGGCAGATAAGCAGAAACGCGAAGAAGTCGAAACAGTGAATCAAGCGGATTCCACTGTCTACCAAACCGAAAAGATGCTGGAAGACATGAAGGACAAAATCTCCGCTTCCACGAAGCAGAAAATCCAAGACGGATTGAAAGAATTGAAGGACTTGCTCGGAAAAGAACCCAAACCCTTCAAGGAAATCAAATCCGCATTGGAGAAATTCAACAAGACTGTGCAGCAAGTCGGACAAGAAATCTATCAAAAACAAGGTGCTTCTCCTAATGCAGGAGCGCAGTCGAATGAAGAAAGCAACGAAGGAGGCAATGATGATTCAAACCCCACTGATTCCGTCGATGCGGAATTCAAAGTTAAAGATCATTAGACGCAATGGAAAGGCCGTGCTTCAGCGCACGCGCCCATTCACTGCGGCTTGATGCTACTAATCTAATGGGAGTGTTTGCGCTTCGCGCATGCCCGCATTTTTATTCCATTATCACGTGATTCCACTATGGCCGAAAAAGACTATTACTCCATTTTAGGGGTGAGCAAGAATGCTTCCGCGGACGAACTCAAATCCGCCTACAAGAAAATGGCCAAGAAATGGCATCCGGACATCAACAAAGCCCCTGAGGCAACTGAAAAGTTCAAAGAAGTCAACGAGGCATACTCCGTTCTCTCTGATGCCAACAAGCGCGCGCAATACGACCAATTCGGCTCGGAATCATTCAAATCCGGAATGGGCGGCGGAGCAGGGGGTTTTCCCGGTGGAATGGGAGGATTCGATTTCTCGGATATGTTCAACGGCGGCGCCAGCGGCTTCCCCGGAATGGAAGATTTGCTGCGCGAAGCATTTGGGGGGCAATTTGGAGGAGGAACGCGCACGCGACGTGCCTCCCAAGCCCAACATTTACGCTATGACCTGGAATTGAGCTTTGAAGAAGCGGCTTTTGGCGCTACGAAGACGATTTCCATCCCCCACTTGCGCGCATGTGAGCACTGCGACGGAACGGGTGCAGAAAAAGGAAGCAAAAAAGAAAAATGCCCTACTTGTAAGGGAAGAGGAATGGAAACTCGCACGCAACGAACGCCATTTGGATTATTTCAAACGACTGCGACGTGTTCAAAATGCGGCGGAGAAGGAGAAATCATCAAAGAACCCTGCACGCGCTGCAAAGGAAAAGGGACTCAGAGTAAAACCTCTTCCATTGAAATCAAAATCCCTGCGGGCATCGATACGGGAAATCATTTGCGCGTCCCCCATCAGGGAAATTTCACTCCCGGAGGAGGGGCTCAAGGGGACTTGTATGTGGTAATCCACGTTGCTCCTCATGAAACATTCAAACGCGATGGCGCGGACGTGTATGTGGAACAAGGCATCTCATTTCCACTCGCCGCAATGGGGGGAGAAGTCGACGTTCCCGTTTTGGGAGGGACTGTCACGATGACTATTCCTCCTGGCACGCAGAATGGAAAAGTTTTTCGACTACGCGAAAAAGGAATCAAGCAACTCAACAGCGAAGAATATGGGGATGAATTCGTGCGCGTGCGCATTGACGTTCCTACTCACCTCACGTCGCGCCAGAAAGAGCTATTGGAAGAACTTCAATCCGAGCTGCATGGGAAAGATACTGCTACTGAATCCACTTCAAAGAAATCAAAGAAAGGAAAGAAAGGGATATTTGGGTTCTAATAATCAGCAAACTGTCGATAAGCTGAAACCAATCCAACTAGAAGTGCAGCTAGTACTGTCACTGTTACATAAACTCCTGAATCGGATATTTTTGGTATCCCAGAAAAACTTATTACGAATGAAAACAGTCCAACAATTATTAGAAAAATTACTGGTTGCAGCCCCTCAATTCCGTTAACTGCTGCGTTAACCAGTGAGCCGGAAAATTCCTTTAATCCGATGGTTGGTCTTTTTGATTTTGAGTTGAACTCGTTGGATTTATCATCTGACATTATTTTTTCAATCATTCTAAGTTTCCATAATGAAAAGATTAATCCAATAATTAGTGTAAAGGCAGCTATTGCAAATAACATATCTCTGTTTTGATTTCTGAGAATAGTTATAGAAATATCCTCATCATGTTGTGTTACAATTCCTGCCAATACTCCAAGCATTGTCACAGTAAAAATAGTAGTGAACTTCATGACTTTATCATATCTGAGCTTTGCAGACTCTTTAGCCCAAGTAGTAGTCATAGATCATCCATTTACAATTGCAACGGTAAGTCCGATGAGTCCAATTCCAATGCCCGTTAATATACTCCAAAAAAAAGCGATAACTGCCCCCATGATAATGATGGTCAATGCCATTGGGACAACTACTTCTCGAAAATTTATTGAAGCCATATAACCAATACTTTACTCTCACTTAAAAATAAGTATTCACCACTCGCAGCCCTAGCCTTAAAACCTCTTTCTTGCCGTTTTATGGGTATTATGCCTGGTTTGACTGAGACGCGCTGGTCCAAGGAATTGGAATTGCCCATCGTTCAGCGCTGGAAAGACGAATCGGCTTACAAATTCAAACACAACCCCCAATTGCCCATTTTCTCCATTGACACGCCACCTCCTTACATTAACGCGCCCGTGCATATCGGGCATGCTTCCACGTATGTGATTATGGACATGTTCGCGCGCTACAAGCGCATGACTGGACATAATGTCATTTTTCCACTTGGAATGGATCGCAATGGTCTCCCAATTGAAATGGCCGCGGAAAAAAAATACAACATCCGCTTGCACGAAACGCCCCGCGAAAAATTCTTGGAATACTGCGCGCAAATGTTGAAAGAAGCTGGGACGCACAGCTTGCAAACATTCTTCCACGCAGGGATTGGATTCAACGAATGGAAAGTGGGCGAAGAACTCGGGCAAATGTATGAAACAGATTCCAAAGAATATCGAACGCTTACGCAGGACACGTTCATCGATCTCTGGCACAAAGGACTCGTGTATGAAGCCAAGCGCCTCAACAACTATTGCCCGGGGTGTCGCACGACATTGAGTGATAGTGAGATTGAGAGAAAAGAAAAAGAAACATTCCTGAATGAAATTATTTTTGTCGAAACCACTACGAAGGAAAAACTCATTATCGCCACGACGCGACCGGAGCTTTTGTGTACGGCAGCCGTTATCATCTACAATCCAACCGATGAACGCTATCAGCACCTCAAAGACAAGAAAGCCATTGTCCCAATATATGGATTCGAAATCCCCATCATCCCTCACACGATGGCCGACCCTAATTTTGGAACGGGCCTCGCATACATGTCTCGTTCCGCAGGGGACACGGAAGCCATTCGCTTCTTGATTGAACAAGGAATTGAAGCCCAAGGGTGCATTGATGAAATGGGCCGCATGACGGCAGAAGCGGGTTTCTTGCAGGGATTGAAAACAAAAGAAGCACGCGAGAAAATAATCGAAAAAATAAAAGAAGAAGGGTTGTTGCACCAGCAAAAGAAGATCATGCACTCCGTTCCCATCTGCGAGCGTAGCAAAGACCAAATTGAATTCATCTCCATGCCCGAACTGTATGTGAAGCAGCTCCACGTGAAAGAAGAAATGAAAAAAATCGCGGACCAACTCACATTCCATGCGCCTGAGTCCAAACAAATCCTCACGGACTGGATCGCGAACGTGAAAATTGATTGGCCTATTTCTCGACGCCGATACTACGGAACGGAAATCCCCATTTGGTATTGTGGGAAGTGCAATTATGCATTCGTCCCCCCAAAAGGAAAATACCACCAACCCTGGAAAGACCCTTGCCCTATTGAAGAGTGCCCGCAATGTCACTCGACTGAATGGAAAGGAGAAACACGCGTGTTTGACACGTGGTTCGACTCCTCTAATTCGGCCGCGTATGTGCTCGGAAAAGGAAGGAAAAACGACTTCTTCCTGAAACACACTCCTTGCACGCTACGCCCGCAAGGAAAAGAAATCGTGCGCACGTGGTTGTATTATTCACTGCTCAAGCACTACTTGCTCCACGGAAAGCCCTTGTTCGAGAATGCATTCATTCACAATCACATTCTCGATGGAAAAGGAATCAAGATGTCGAAGTCCCTTGGAAATGTCATCGATCCCGCTGAAATACTCCAAAAATTCGGAGCGGAACCCTTTCGATTATGGGTGGGAATGGAAGGAAACCTGGCACGCACCGATTTAATGTGCAGCTTCGAACGCATTGAAGGAGCGGGAAAGACGCTGACGAAATTCTGGAATGTCGCGCGCTTCGTTTCCTCATTCAAGAACCCCGAAGGACAAATCAAATTACTTCCCGCAGATGAATGGGCGCTCATGGAGCTATCCAGACTCATCCAAACCTGCAGAGAAGGATTCGAGCGCTATGATGTGTTTACTCCCTCCACACAGCTGCGTTATTTTTTGTGGGAAACATTCGCCTCGCATTATTTGGAATTAGTAAAGAATCGCGCGTACAACGAACAAGGCACCTTTTCTATCGAAGAACAAAATGGAGCACTTTACACGCTGCACTATTGCCTGGACACGCTCCTACAACTCTACGCACCCATTATCCCTATTTTCACTTCGTATCTTTATTCCGCGCTGCACGAAATGGATGTGCATTTCACTTCCTATCCAGAAAGCGAACACGCATTCACTGTTTTGTTTTCCGCCGAAGACCTCATGCAAGCCAACTCTGCGCTATGGAAAGCCAAGAAAGAAAAAGGACTTTCATTGAAAGCACCCATTCGTCACGCGCAGTTGCCGCTTGCGCTCAAGGTATTGGAACGCGATATCAAATTGGCACACTCCATTGAAACCATTACATATGGTAGCACGATTGCCGTGGAATTATAGTGCGTGAATTGCCATTTCCACCCCTGTTTGGAACCCTTCCCGAACGCATTTAAATAGGATTTTTACCCGGTGCATGCTATGATCCCGCGACTATTTCCCATCCTGCTCGCGCTCGCCGTCTTGCTGCTATCTGGCTGTATCGTGGGAAATGACCGTTTTGCCGTCGCCAATGAACTGGCTTCCTTGCGCGAACAATACGTTCCACTCGGGTTAATCGCTCCTCCCACCGAGCAAGGAAGACAAGACTATCGCGTGAACCTCATCAAACTCCGATCCAAAGTAAGCGGAGTGGGAGAAGGAAAATCCACGCTCTTGGCTTATTTCGATGCAAGCCTTGAATCCATTACCATGCAAGAAGAAATCAACGGGGCATTCTCCTTATTGCAACGCGTCAAAGCCGAAACACTCAACTGCAATGCCGGAACGCCTGCGGATTTAGCCATGCAACAATTACGCTCCGCCCAAACGCGCAGCGAATCCGTTCATGCTTCATTTTTGTTGGTGCAAAAAGATATCGCGCTCACGAATGCGTTAGGGGCTGAATATGTAACGAATGCCGCTTCGACTACAGAAAATATTTCCATTTCCGTGACAAACACGTTAGAACAGATTCGACAGAATTGTGTTTAACCGCTTTCGAGCGGTTGGGCCGAGAACAGGTGTCAATTGCAATTGGCACCTGATACGAATCCATTTATTCTGTTGGATGGATTATTTTGATATGCCTTCTAAATCAGCCATCATCTCACGCGGCGCCGAAGCGACTATCGAACGCATTCAGGCATTCGGGAAAGACTGCATCAAAAAAACACGCATTCCAAAAGGGTATCGACATTCTTTGTTAGATGAAAAGCTACGCAAAGAACGCATGACGCACGAAGCAAAAATGTTGCATGCCGTGAAAGGGATGGGAATTCACACTCCGCTCGTGTATGCGCTCGACAAGAACGAAATGGCTATCTACATGGAATACATTAACGCACCGCGCATGAAACATGCGTTGCTGCAGAAAAACAAAAAAGGAATACATGAAAGACTCTGCGAGCAATTGGGAAAGCAGATTGCGCTACTGCATGCTCATCACATCGTGCATGGAGACTTAACGACGAGCAATGTGCTGGTGCAAGGAGAAAAAACAAATTCTCCAACGCTTACTTTCATCGACTTTGGTTTGTCGACTGTTTCGCATAAACTGGAAGATATGGCCGTTGATTTGGTCAATCTCAAAAAAACATTCTCTGCTACCCACTCTACGATTCCAAATGGATGGGAGCTGATTGTGCAAGGATATCTTGGAAATGGCGGAAAAGAAGCCGTTTTGAAGCAATTGAAAGAAGTCGAAGCGCGAATACGGTATGCTTAACCCCCCCTAGAATTGCCTTTTTAGGGGGTTTTATTCACTCCAAGCCCTTTATTTATAAAGGTTTTTCAGGGGTTTTGGGTTGGTTCTAATCCCAAGCTAGTGCCGCTCCCAAACAGACGGCGCCGGTACCGTTTTTCCACGAAGAAGGCGGTTTTGAAATCCTAAAAAATAGGAGTTGAACAACTATGGCTGAAGCCAAAAGAACCCAATGGGTGGACTACAACCCCCAAGAAATAGAAGACTTAATCGTCAACCTCTCCAATCAAGGAATGGGTCCCGCCCAGATCGGAATGGCCTTGCGCGACCAGTACGGCGTTCCAAATGTGAAAGCTATTACAAAGAAACGCGTGAACCAAATCCTCACGGAAAAGAAACTCGCATCCGACATTCCACGCGATCTATTGAATTTAATCCGCAGAAGCGTTGCGCTGCAGAAACACATGCAACAGAACTCCAAAGATTTTTCCTCGAAACGCGGATACCAATTAACCGTTTCCAAGATCCGCCGCTTGGTGGACTATTATGTGACAAATGGCCAGCTGCCAGCCGATTGGCGCTACACGCCCGAGACCGCGGCGCTGTTGGTGAAGTGATAGGGGGAAAACACTATGGCAAACATCGAAATTGATTCAAAAGACATGAAAGGGGCTGCAACGACTGCTGTCAAAAGCAAGCGAAAGGGTCCCGACAAATGGAAGAGCAAGAAGTGGTACAAAGTCATCGCATCCAAGCACTTCAATCACATCGAATTAGCTCAAACGCCCGGAATCGACGAAGAAGCCGTGATGGGGCGCGTTGTCGCCATGAACGCACGCGACTTGACCGGAAACATCAAGAAAAACCAATTGATGGTGCGCTTCCAAGTCAATGATGTGCAAGGATTGAATGCCAACACGAAATTGCACTCGCTGCAAATCCAGCCATCTGCAACCAAGCGCTTGGTCCGCCGCCGCTCGAGTAAAGTGGAAAGCATCGATAATGTCGTTTGTAAAGACGGCACGCGCGTGCGCATCAAAAGCATCGCCATGTGCGCCTACAAAGTCACGCGCGCCCAAGAAGCTGGCATTCGTGCTGCCATCAAAGGAGAAGTCGCGCGCATCGCCAAAGACTTCGCCTACGAAGACTTGATTCACGACCTCGTCATCAGCGAACGAGGAAATGAACTCATGGCCGTCGCCAAGAAAATCGTCCCACTCAAGCGCGTGGACGTGGTAAAGGCCATCAAGCTGCGATCGTAATCTTCTTCGGAAGGAACGAACTATGCTGCAAATCTGGGAATGGGGAGTAGTAGCAGCTGTGCTACTACTCATTGCCCTTCTTTCCATTCGAAAGAACCTCCTGGACATGATGGGAATCCTCATCGGATTCATCGTGAGCATTTTCGTTGCCGAGAAGGGTGGGTTAGGAAGTTTCTTTGCCATTATTGTCTTTTTCTTAGTCGGGGAAGCCATCACTCGCTACACGCGCAAGTGGCATCATCGCAAAACACATGAACGACGTTCCACGGTGAACATTGTAGGCAACATTGGGCCTGCACTCATTGCGCTCGCATTCAATCCGGTTGCATTCAACGTGGCATTCTTTGGATCGCTTGCTGCGGCATTTGGAGATACGCTTTCAAGCGAGATTGGCGTTTTGTCCAAAGAAAGACCCTTACTCATTACAAATCTGAAACCCGCTACGGCCGGAGAAGATGGAGCCGTTTCGCTGCTGGGATTCATCGCAGCCGCTGCTGGGGGATTGTTATTCGGACTGATTTCGTTTGTCGTTTCACAAAACTGGATATGGATCCCCATCATGCTGCTCGCGGGAGTCGTGGGAAGTGCCGTGGATAGCTACATCGGTGCCACGCTCCAAAAAGACGGCTTTACAGATAATAACTCTACCAACTTCGTGGCTGCATTGATTGTTGGGATTATTTTTGCGCTGTTGTTTTGATTCGATTTATGGGGAAAATAATTCTTGTAGTGCCTTCGATACTTCTATCCATTTTGGTTTCTTGAGTTGGCCTACTTTGTAATAGATTCTGCGTGTCTTGATGGTAAATATATGGAATGGCTTGATGTAACTCTCTGCTGATAAATTTCCTTTCTCAAAATGCTCTTTTCCTAATGCAATGGCATTGTTCCCACTTCGGGATGTGATTTGACATGCAATAATATCTTCATTGACTTGATTCGAGATAATGAGTGCAGGTCGGCGTTTTGTTTGAGACGAATCCGTAAAGGGATAAGGGAGAACAACCACGTCTCCTTTCACAAATCTTTCCATGCCTCTTCATCTTCCTTGGAAAGCCAATCATCAGCCAGGGCCTCGTGCGAGAGCAAATATGGCGCATCTGCTGCAATGTTTTCAATCTTGTGCAGCGTGATTTGTCCTCTCTTTTCTTCCACAAAAAGTTTTGTTCCTTCTCCAATTTTCAACATATCTCTTATTTTCTTGGGCAAAACGATTTGACCTTTCTCGGAGACAGTAACAATGGCGACTTCACTCATATACTATCTACAATCCAAAAAGTATAAAAAGTAAGCCTGTTCTTACAAGTGGGATTATTGCATTAACTTTACGCGTCCATGAGATGCATTCACCTCAACTAAATCGCCGTCTTTGAGCACTTTAGTCGCTTTGTTCGTGCCAATGATACACGGAATGCCTAATTCGCGTGAAACAATAGCCGCATGGCATGTAATCCCGCCTTGATCCGTCACGATTGCCGCGGCTTTGCGGATTGCTGGCATTAAGTCCGGCATGGTCGCATAGGAAACGAGAATATCTCCTTGATTCATCTTCTTGATGTCATCCGTGGTATTGATGATTTTGACTGTTCCTTTTGCGATTCCAGGACAGGCACAATTCCCATACAACTCCTGTACTTTTTCGGCGGTGTCCTTCTCAAATGGCAATTCACGCATGAATGCTTGGGCTTCTTTTCCTTGCAGAATGATGGTTTGCGTCTCCGTGGTGTAATACACCATGGCTTGCATGCGTTCTTGGAGTGTATGTACATCCGGAATGCCTTGCATGAACTCCTCTTGCACGACAAAACGCATTTGATCCAGGCTTCGATCAAAGCGCTTGCCTAATTCGGTCAATAGTTTATCTGCCGCAGAGAACCAAAGGAATAGTGTGTCTTTACGCAGGGCGCGCAGAAAGGTATTGCGTCGGAATGCTTTGAAGAAAGCCAATTCCTTTGGATCAAAAGCTAATGTCGATTCAATGCGTGCGATTTCTTTCTTGAGCGTGGCCACTTTGGCATCTTCTTGTTGGATTAATTTACTCGCATCCACTTTTTTTTTGACCAAGCCTGATAAAATCGCTAGATATTCGCGATGAGAATTGCCCGGGCCTCCCGTTCCATATGTCAAGTGCCCAAACGTATTGGTGTGGTGCATGATTTTAGAGAGAATGGGGTCATTTCGCAGTGCAAACTCTACGTGATCATCATCCAACTCAAACTTTTTCTTTAATTCTTTATTTTTAGTGATTTCATGCAAGAGCTGAAGCAATTCGGCTTGGTCCAATTGGGACTTTGATAATTGTGTAGGGGTCACGAGCGTTGTAAACACTTCAATGGGTTTCTTATCAAATGACTTTCCTTTCATTTTTGATTCGATAAATGCCACGAGTGGAGTGGTCCATCCTTCTCCCACTATATCCGCATTCTGGACCCAGCCCCAACGGAACAAATAGGTTGCATCTTTGTTATATTTGGTGAAGAGTGATAACAATTGCTTTGTCGGAAGCGCATTGATGTTCATTGCTTTGATGGAAGAGGCGTTTTTTTCTACTATTGCAATCAACTTTTCAACCTCATCGGATACGCGGTCCAATCGCGAAGGATTTTCCCAAAGCTTATCATAGGCGCGTTTCCCATACGCACGGCGTTCATTTTTCTTCACTGCGTGCAAATAGGTTCGCTGCTCATTGAATTGGAAAAATGCCGTAAAATCATTCACGCCCACATACTCTTTCACAATTGGCGTGATGCGCGCATAGTCGGCTGCTTCGTATTGATACGGAAAATATCCATTGGGTAGGCGTTCTAACTCCGTAAATACATCCTGCACGCTTGCTTGGCCAATGAATTGTTGCAATGCGGCTATGCTTGGGTGCTTGTTGAATTGATAGATAGTCTTGCCTTCTACTGTGTGACTTTCAACGATGTGCATGCGTTGTAATTCTTTTAATTCGCGCGTGATTCCAGCCAAATCAATACTTTTTCCACGTGCCAACTCGGAAGCGGTAAGGCCTTGAGGCTCCGCGAGCAATGACTCTAAGACTGCTGCTCTGCGGGATGAATTGAACAGTTTTGAGAGATCCATACCAACTGGTTCACACAAATAGCTTAAAAGACAATATAGTTGTTTCATAAACAACTTATTCATTCTTATTTTGCTGCGATAATAGTGAATATATGGGCTTTATTCGATCTTTTGGCTCGATTTCCAAGCACGATGCCTCTATTGCTGGAGGAAAAGGCGCTTCTTTAGGGGAAATGACGCAAGCAGGCATTCCCGTGCCTCCAGGGTATGTGGTGCTGGCCTCCACGTTTGATCGTTTCATCGAAGAAACCAAACTCAAAGCTGAAATCGATTCTATCTTGCATCGCGTAAAAAAAGAAGAAATGGAATCCGTCGAACGTGCTTCCGAAGAGATTCAGGCACTCATTCTTTCCGCAAAGATGCCCAAAGACATTGCGAATGAAATCAAAAAATATTTCAAGGAATTGAAAGCGGAATTTGTGGCGGTTCGTTCATCGGCGACGGCAGAAGACTCATCGGCAGCTGCATGGGCAGGACAACTCGACACTTTCCTCAACACTACGGAGAAAACGCTCTTGCAAAATGTGCAAAAATGCTGGGCTTCGCTTTTCACGCCGCGGGCTATCTTTTATCGCTTCGAGAAGGGCTTACATAAAACCCATATTTCTGTTGCCGTCGTGGTGCAGAAAATGGTTCAGTCGGAAATATCTGGGGTCGCCTTTTCCGTACACCCAGTCACGCAAGACTACAATCAAATGATTATCGAAGCAGGATTTGGATTGGGAGAAGCCATCGTTTCAGGGCAAATCACTCCAGACTCGTATGTGTTGGAAAAAAAGCCGCTTGTCATCATTGAGAAAAATGTTTCCATGCAAAGAAAAGGGATTTTCCGCCAAAAAGGAGGAGGGAATGAATGGAAGGACATTCCCGCCTCGGAAGGAACCAAGCAAAAGATCTCCGAAAAACAGATTATGGAATTAGGGAAATTGATTCTGCGCATTGAAGACCATGATGGTTTTCCCGTGGACGTGGAATGGGCATTCGAAAAAGGAAAATTTTACATTACGCAGAGCAGGCCGATTACAACGCTCAAGTCTGCCCGTGCGAATTAATTATTTTATCTCAATTGTTCCTGATTTTGATTGTGGGGATTGCACTCCACTCACAAACCCTTGCCCTAAATCCTTTCCAGCGGAAAAGAACAAACTGCGCAAGGAAAAATGCTCTTGCGCAATGGTTTGGGTTTCAGGCTCGCCTTCAATTCCTCCTAACTCGCCTGCTTTCAAAATAGCTTCTCTTCGACTTCCCACGGCATCAATCATCTTGGCATCAAAGGCCTGCTGCCCCGTGATGATGCGTCCATCCGCGTAGGTGTTGAATGAATCGATATCCATTCCCTTGTCTTGGCGAAATGCAATCACATCATCTTTGAAATGCCCAAAGGTTTGATCCACAATCGCCTGGAGCATCGCACGCTCTTCAGCCGTGAGTTCTTTGTATGGAGACCCAATGGTTTTGAATTTTCCCGCGTTGATGTCTTCAATTTTGATGCCGAGTTTCTCGAGCAACCCGCTCACGTTCGTCACTTCCGAGCGCACGCCAATGCTTCCCGTGATGGAATCATTGTCGGCCATGATGTAATCCGTGGACGCAGCGACATAATATGCGCCGCTCGCCCCTACTTCCCCGATCCATGAAACAATGGGTTTGTCGACTTTGGTTTGGATGTAATCAACGATTTGTTTGGTGGAAACCACACTACCGCCCGGGGAATCAATGTCCAAAAGAATAGCTTTTGTAGTGGGATCAGCATTGGCTTCTTCCAGGGACGCAATCACATCCAAGTAGTGCACACTCTCATCGCTTGCATAATTGGAAATCTCTCCTTGGATGGGAATAATAGAAACCACTCCTCCTCCGCTGAAAGAAAAACCACTCGAGTTACTAGTGCCTTCTTCTGCTCCAAAAAGCAAAAAGCTCAGCACATACAGCCCCAGCATCACTCCTGCTGCCAGCACGAGCCAATCCTGCAATGAGCGATTTTTAGGAGAGGGGTTTCCCGCGTGCATGCGTTTGTGCGGCAACCCCGAATTGTCCTCCCAAGGCGTAATATGCGGATCCACCCCTGGTGGGTGGTTTTGAGAAGGGGCTTTTTGAGGCATATATCACGTATTGCTCCGAGGAATGTATTTTAACCCGATTCAGCGCTTCTCCTATGATGCTTACCCTCATGCTCTACATCGCATTAACGGCCGCCCCCATGTATGTGGCGAATGCCTCTGCGATGATATTCGGGGGAAAAACCCCCATTGATGGAGGCAAGCACTTCTGGGATGGAAAACCCCTCCTTGGAAAGGGAAAGACCTGGAAGGGCACGCTGATGGGTGTCTTGCTAGGAACATTCGCGGGACTGCTCATTTGGAACTTCTTTTCCGCTGAAGCCGCATTGCTCTCGAGCGAGTATCCTTCCTACGCTTTCCTCCTGGCGCTTGGTGCAATTGCAGGGGATATGGTGGGAAGCTTCATCAAACGCCGAATGAACATCGAACGAGGAAAACAAGCCCCATTATTGGACCAGCTCGATTTCGTCATCGGGGGATTAGTATTGGGATTAGTCTACTTCCAACCCGACGTGGTGCAAGTGCTCGTGCTGATTCTCATCACGCCACTCATCCATTCCTTGGCCAATCGCATTGCATTCTTGCTCAAGCTCAAGAATGTCCCATGGTGATGAGGAATGCCCATTCCTTCCACTAAAAAGAAACAGCAATCCCATTCCTTCTATTCCAATCCGCGCGTGCGCACATTCGTTATCTGCTTCCTGCTGGTATTTTTTGCATTCCAAGTACTAGCAGTATTCACTCCCCTGCATTTTTTACAGAACGCCATGGCACAAGTCCTGGGAAGGATGTTCTCACTTCCTGTGGAAGGAAGTTTGCTCTTGCTGCGACCCACCGCATTTGAGATCACTCCTTTATGCACGGGCATCACGAGCATTGCTATTTGGCTAGGACTGTTATGGGGATTTAAGCTCCCAGAGAAGAAAGAAAAGATCGCGCTCGCAGTATGGGGAAGTATCGCCATTCTACTCATCAACTTTTTCCGCGTCATGCTCATTGTGCATTGGGGAAAGACCTATCCCCTTGCCGCTGTTGAGCTCGCGCACACCATTAGCTGGTTCGTGTTGAGTGGGATTATCATCTTGGGATGGCGTTACTTCCTCATGCAACGCTATGGATTTGAAAATGGAAAAGAATTAGCACAAGAATTGTTGCGATAACGTTTGGGAAATGCGTTATTAAAAATAAAAAGAAACTACTGCGCAGGAGCGGAAGTCGAGTGACCTCCTTCTCCGTGCGCGTGCTTGTGAGCGGTCTTATTGACGAGGATGGTCTTGATGATTTCCTGGAATGCAGGTCGGGAAATCAAAATTCCAAGCAATACTCCCGCGATCGTCGTTAATGCAAAACCTGAAAGCTTTCCTAATCCCGATCCGAAGAATAGCAGGGGAAGAACGGAAACGATATTCGTTGCGGCGGAAGCCGTGACGATGAAGAATGCACGCTTGGCGCGAGAAATCCATCCCTTCTCCTCTTGTTCTTCTTCGCCGCGCATCAATTCATCCGTCATAATCACTTCGGAATCTACTCCCGTTCCAACGGCGGCGAGAATTCCAGCCATTGAGGCAAGATCCAGGTTCCATTTCACCAGTGCGGCGAAACCCAAAATCATAATCACTTCGGACAATCCCACGAACAACACGGGAGCGACTAAATTCAATGCGCGGTAGCGGATGAAGACGATAATTGCCACTACGAGCAAGGCTAACAATCCCATAAGCCAGACATTGCCCAAGAAGCTCGCACCCAATTCCGCGGAAACAGTTTGCTTGTTGATGGAAACAATGGGGATGGGAAGCGCACCACTCTTTAGCAAAATCTTCAAATCATCCAAGCGCAATTTGGCCGTTGCTGCATCGGGCGCCGTGCCTTGGATTACTAAAAATTGCTGAGGGGCCGCGTCTTCAACTTTTTCAACGAAGGGCTCTAAATGCACCACGCTCGGCGTTAGCCCAATGATGTCGCGCAATCCTGAAATGCTCACAATCCAGGGATTGCGAATATCCTCTGCAATCTCTACTTTGTTCAAAGGCGAAGCAGACAACTGAGATTTGAGACCCTCATCCAAGGACTTGGGATAAATGATGTTCTTGATTTCGGCCCCGGGAGAATTAATGAGTGCCAACTGCGCCTCCGTGAAGCCATTGGAATCCACTTCGATCAATTGCAATTGCGAATTCTCTAAAATCTCATCCAATCCCACTTCCGAGGGAATCTGCACATTCACGGAGGAAAAAACCTTTTCCTCATCCGCGTTGCGAACGGTCTTTGGGTAAATCACGAGTGCATTGGAAGGGCGGTCGATGAAAAAGTAGGTGTATTCGCACTGGTACTGTTTTTGGTTGTTTGAAAAACCTGTGGCGGTGCACTGATGGAATGCGGCTTTAGTGAAGTCCTTGGCAGCCTTCTCATTCAACAAAAAGGGAAGGGTCCACTGATAATTATTTCCCACTCCGGTGGGGTGCGCACCATATCCTTGATTGGGGTTCTCGATGACCTGCACAATCTGGCTCCCATCAAAGATTTTTTCTCCCTTCAAGAATGACTCAAAGCGGCCCTGCTTGAGCAATAATCCTTGCAACTGCTCAACGGCCTCAGGGTCCGTTTCCGCGACTTGTGCGAGAATAATGCTTTGTCCTGTGGAGGAAACAGAGACATCTCTAATTCCCGTCGGATTCAATCGTTTCTCAACAATCAAACGAATATCATTCAATTGCTGCGCGCTCGCGGGTTCAGCTAACTGTAATTGAAACAGCGTTCCGCCGGAAAATTCCGTTCCCAGTTTCAATCCATTCGAGGCAATGAGGAAAAAACTCCCAATGATGAATAGTCCCCAAAGCAATACCTTCCAATTCTTCCAAAGTGCTTGTTGTGCCATGTGGTTCACTCCCCTTACGCTTCCACTTTCCCGTGCTTGGATTCCCAATACCACAGGAGAATGGGGCCATTCATCAAGTAGGTCGCGATGATGTCCCCAATACTACCAAAGAACACAATGGCTGCAATCTCAAAAATCGTGGTGATTTGAGCGGTGTAGGACACGATGAGCATGACCAATGAGGCGCCCATTACCGTTGATGTAACCGTCAAGCCGGTAAGGACCGAATCATTCATGCGACCTAATACTGTCTTGTCCTGGCGCTTCAGCGCGCGGGTCGTGAGCAGAATGTCCGTGTCGATGGAGAAACCCACCAACATCAACAATGCCGCAACCGAAGACAAGGTGATGGAAAAACCAAAGAGCGTGGTCAATGCCAACGCCGTCAACATGTCAAAGAGAATCGCTTGAATGATGGCCAGCGAAGGGACTACTTCGCGGAAAAAGACGAAAACAACTCCCGTAAGCAAAAGAATGGAAATGATTCCGACGAAAATGGCATTGCTCAAAAAGCTTGCACCAAATGTAGGGGTTACTTCCTCTACCGTGAAGGAAGTATCTGCAGGCAAATTGAATCGCTGCGTGAGTTTTTCGCGAACGGCATTCGAAATGCGCGTGGATTCATCATTAATCACTTGTGAGGACTGCAATACCAAATCCTCCACCACTTCACTTGTTGGAGTCACATTCAATGCACTGAGGGATTGCACCAACAAATTTCGCGCTTGCGTGGGAGAAGATGCTTTCACTTGGAGCGCTTGATCCAATAATTGTCTTGCTTGCGTGATGTTTTGGGGTTCCGCATACTCGATGCGCGCGCTCGTGCCAAATGGAGATGTCACGACGCTGACTTTGACTTCTTTCAATCCCAACTCCTGGGAAAGCAAATCCTGCACGGGCTTCTCAGAGAGCTTGTCCGTGTTCACAATTACGCGGACTCCTCCGACGAAATCCAATCCCAATTTGATCCCGGGAAAGACCAACAAAATGAGCAAAAACGCAATCGTCAAAATCGCGGGAATGACCATTAATCGCTTGTAGTGCTTGTCATACAAATTGAATGCCATATATTCGCCTCGTTTGAAGGATAATAGAGGAAAATCAGCCCTAAAGGACTTTAAAGGAAGGTTTTTGGCGGGATAAACACCATTTCATCGCTTATTTCTTGGTCATTTTAGCAGCCAATCTGGTGACTTATAAAGGATAACTTTGCCCTTTCAATAGTATGCAGTTCTATCACTTGCTCAAGCCCAAGCAGCTCATTGAGACGGCTTTTGAGCATGCGCGCAAAAATGCCCATATCAAGCGAACCCGTGCCTCTGATATCCAGCACCGCAAGGCCAAGGTCATCAACCGCATGGAATACTTCGCGGCCTACTTGGACAAGCAACTGGACATGATGATCAAAAGCGTCCCGCGCTTCGATGAATTACACCCCTTCTATCAGGAATTGTTGCCTGAAACACTCGAAGTAGGAAAGGTGAAGCGAGCCGTCTCCCAACTCGTCTCCGTGCAAAAACTCATCAAAAAACAAGTGTATTTGGTGCGAAGAAACATGCACTCTCCTTCTACTGATGCCATTGCCTCTTCCAAACGCGCTTCTGCGGCATTCTTTGGGCGCGTTGCCTCGATGGTGGAAAGCTTAGGGGAAAACATTGAATTATTGCAGCAGGCCAACCAAATGCTCAAAGAAGTCCCAGACATCAAGACGGACATGCCTACTGTTGTACTCGCGGGCTTCCCCAACACGGGAAAAACAACTATTCTTGCGCGCCTCACGGGAAGCAAAGCCAAGATTGCTGCCTATCCTTTTACCACAAAGTCCTTGCAATTGGGTTATTTCCTGCATCGCTATCATGAAATCCAAGTCATGGACACGCCGGGATTGCTGGATCGAGAAAAAGAAGACTACAACAACATCGAAAAAAAAGCATTGGCGGCGCTGCGCAATCTGGCTAACCTCTTGGTGTTTGTGGTGGATCCAACTCCAGCTGCGGGATACACCCTCGAAGAACAGCACAAGCTCTATGAAAAAGTTCGCGCGCGCTTTACGGTTCCCGTCATGGTCGTATTCAATAAGTGCGATCTAGCCAAGGACGATCAGATTGCACAAGCACAAAAGGTATTCGGAAAAGACGCCATGCTCGAAGGGCAGGGAATGTCTACCACGCTCAAAGAAGAGATTGCCAGCAAAGTGGGAATCAAGAAATAATCACGTGGCAACGTGCCAACAATCCCTATTTTATACCTGAGTTGCGTGCTTGGTGTAGCGTCCTTTGATTGGATGCTATGCCTTGACATCGGCGAAACCCATTCTGTACGTCCATAGGGAGGAACCTATGCCCACCAAAAAAGTGAAAGACATTACCGCAGTAAAAGCAGACATCCAAGCCATTGCAGAGCTCATGGAGAGCGTGCTCGAAGACCATCAAGTCCCCCGAAATATTCGAGGAGCCGTTGATGAGGCCAAGCGCACGATCCAGAATGCAAAAGAAAGCATGGAATTGTCAAAAGCCATTTACTTGTTGGACGATGTTTCGAATGACATTAACTTACCGGCACACTCTCGCACGGACTTGTGGACCATCATCTCCGAATTAGAGGCATTGAAAGAAAAATTAGGTTAGTGCGTTATTTTCTTTACACTATCCGCCTCATGCTAAATTAGTTGGCCTACTGAGAATTGAAAATTCTCTAACGTAGTCCTTCGTTGCGGCCGGACGAAAACGGCCAAGGAGAATCGTCGTGGAAAACGTGAATCAAGCCAGCGCGCAAACTATTTCCACTCCCCATACGCTCACTCAGAAGTCCGAATCGAAACTCGCGCAAGAAGAATCATTCGACGTGCGCAAAACCCACGTCGTGGATTACGCCGAACACAAGGGATTAATGATCAATCCCTCTGCACTGGATTTGTTAGTCTCCACCAACTATGTGCAGGTGTTGGATGCGCTCGTGCAAGACAACCTCCTTGTTATCACCGAAGCCCATGTACAACGAAAAATACAATCGCTCGAAGTGCACGCACAAACAACTATTTCTTCTTCGCCTGAACCATTCTCACAAACACCCGAAAGCGTTCCCGCGATCAAGCGAGCACCGCGAGACGAATATTCTCCCAATTACAAGATACTCTCTCATCTCAATTACAATGGAGAATCCGTTTCCAAAGGAAAAGCGGATGACTTCCGCAAATTATTCCAGGACAAATACAACTTCTTATTCGGGGAACTCAATGGAAGAGGCTACTCGGCAAAACCCCTCAATAAAATGGACCGCATGGGAAGGGATTCGGACATCGATGTCGTTGTGATGGTCTCCGACAAGAAGAACACCAAGAACGGCCACGTCATGCTGGACATCGAAGACTTAGAAGGGCAAGCCAAAGCACTCATCCCTGCTAGTGATGCCGCGCTCATCGAAAAAGCAAAACGTTTGACCGTGGATGACGTCATTGGAATGAAAGTACGCTTGGCAAAGACAGGAGATCTGCTCATCGTCAAAGACTTTTCGTGGCCCGATCTCCCCCAACGAAAACCCCGCACCTCGGAAGCAGACTTGGGAATGATTGTCACATCAGACATTCACATCGGAAGCAAACTGTTTTTGCGAAACTGGTTCGAAAAATTCATTTCGTGGATGAACTTAGAAGTTGGAAGCGAAAAAGAAAAAGAACGCGTGGGGAAAATGAAATACTTAGTGATTGCGGGAGATTGCGTCGATGGGGTGGGGGT
>CAYZNV010000001.1:0-123675 GCA_964480125.1 uncultured archaeon | reverse complement strand
GGATACTAGCCGATATACTACATCCGCAGAACCTTTAGACAAACCTTTAGACAAAGGTTTACCAAATCAGGTATTGCTGTTGCAATACCTGTTCTCGGCGTAGCCGCTCGAAAGCGGCTAGACGAAGGTTCATCAAACCAGGGATTGTGTTGCAATTCCTGTTCTAACATACCAATTCGCTTGGGGATGGTTTTTAAGCTGAGGGCGTAGATGCCTCGCGTTGTGGGTTGCAATTATTCTTCCTTAGGGTTAAACGTAGGTATTTTGGCTCGTCGGAATGTCATGGCATACATGGCTGCATTTTTATCGGGGTTGACGATTCCTCGATAGTGGAAGTGTGGGCCGAGTATTTCTTTGAGCTTTTGGACCAGTAACTCGTTGAATCGTTTTCCGGTTTTTTTGCGGAATGCTCCGAGTTCTTTTGCTTTTCCTTCTGCTCCTTGGATGTTCGCGATAGTGGCAATGCGTGTAATTCCTTCGTTATGGAAGTTGATTCCGATTCTTCCGAGGTAGGTGTCTCCTTCATAGAGGTGCAATTGCCACAATGCCTCTGGGCACCCGGTCACGCCGCGTTTGTCTTTTCCGCGTGCAATGGATTTAGTGCGCTCGAACTGCACGACATATTTTTCTCTGATAGGGTATTTTTTTTGAGGCTTAATGTATTGGTGCCCAATCTCAATATTCGTAAGTGCACGCGATAATTGTGTGACGTGCCGGATATCAATATAGGATTCATACTGGCGCATAGGTGCTCCAGGCGTCTTGGATCCGTATATTGCAATAACTCCGTTGTGCAAGTTGATGGGGTCCAGCGCTTTCTTTTCTCGGAGTCGTGCCAATGTGTATGCAAGTCTCCACCGCGCATCATTGGGCGAGAGGATGTGTTTGAATAAGAAAATGCTTGCGCTATGGAGTGAAGAAGTGGTTATCCCGCGTGGAGGGCGAGAGTCTAATCGCTCACGGTTGAATGCTTCGTGGTAGGTACGATCGGCCCTTCCTTCAACGCTTTTTGGATGGATGAACCGCCTGCTGATGCGATCGATGCGTCTGCCCGGCATAAGGGGATGAAGGTTGAACCCTAATAAGTAGTTTTTGCCTTTGCGGGCGCCGGGATTTGAACCCGGGTCGAAACCTTGGCAAGGTTCCATCCTAACCACTAGACTACACCCGCTTACTCAGAATTCGCCGTGTGATGGTTTTTAAGGCGTGCTTTTGGCGTCTTGGGATTGATTCTTTCTCATTTTCTTCAATTGCTCTTCTAAGTTGTGCTTGATCATGGAGTTAGTGGTTGCCGCAATGAGTTCTTCTAAGTGGTCGGGATCGGCTTCGATGGGTTGGAAGTAAAGCTCTCCCGCTGGCCCTTCCATGAGTACTTCGATGGTGATTTTTTTCTTGGGAGTGGTTTCCTCTACCATGTCATGCAAGAGAAAAATGGTGAATATAATGATGGGTTTAGAAAAAGAATCCGAAAAATCAGGTGCCGCCGAAGCGGTACCTGTTCTCGGTGCGCACGGTCGAAAACGTGCTTACATGCCCTTGGACATCATGGGCATTAATCCCCACAATGCGAGGAAGGCTCCCAAAATGGTCCATCCGTTGAACCATGCGGCGCTGTACAATCCTAATCCTGCGATAAGGAAGATGATTCCGAACACCAAAACCATCCAGGTGCACTTTCCGCAGAGGTGCATTCCGCACATTCCTTCGTGATCTTTTGCCATTTTACTCCAACTCCTTTTCGGCCGAGGCCGTTTGTTAGCAGTAGCAAAAAAACCCCGAATATAAAGACCGCTCCATGGAAAAATTAGGCGATCGTCGGAGTTCCTTTTCTTTTAGAAAAAGAAAAGTAATTCGGAGTCAAAAGAAAATGATGGCCCTGGGCAGAGCCAGAAGCATGTTTGAGAAACATGCGTCAAAGGCGTGGTGCAACGTTGTTGTACCTCAATACCGGTGCCTCCGATCGGAAGCGGAGTGGCCCTGGGCAGAGTCGAACTGCCGCCCGATCCGTGTAAGGGAACTATCCTAGCCGTTAGACCACAGGGCCTGTTTCGGCAGGCCGCCTCGAAGGACTACGTTAGCGGTTCCTTGCAGAACCACTCTAGGCCGGCCGAATCAATAATAAGAAATTCCCCTGGAAGTGTTTTAAGCCCGTGGTTTGGGGTTTGAGTGTATGCGCCCCCGCTATCATGAGAAAAGCGACTCTGATTCCTTGCATGTTCCGCTGCATGAAATGATTACCTTTTCTCCTAACAAGAATATTCCCATTCACCGCTGGTTCTACTATCGTGAGGGGTATTCCAAAGCTTTTGTGGAAATGTGCTTGCAGAAATACGCGATTGAAGGCCCCATCTTAGATCCCTTTTGCGGAGTAGGCACCACCCTTCTAACGTGCAAGGAAAATAACCTCGAAGCGATTGGGTGTGATGTTTCTCCGCTGGCTCGTTTTGTTTCGGAAACAAAAACGCGCAATTATGATATTGAAAAATTACAAGATGCATTTGCTGAATTGAAGAAAGTAAAGATTGATTTTCCGCGTGCGGGTCGCGTTGATTCGTGGACGGCCAAGCGTTTTCACACACAGACGTTTCGCGAGCTCCTCGTGGTGAAAAAGTTTGTGGAACAGGAGATGAAAAAAAATCCCTTGCAGGAATTGGCGTATCTCGCATTAATCGATTCCACGCTGCGCGCGAGTAATGTGGAGCGAATGGGGGCGAGTCTGCGTAATTCCAAAGAAAACAAAGGCTACAAACCCATCAAGAAATTCTGGTTGCAGAAGTTGGAATTAATGTTGAAGGATTTGAAAAAAGTGGAAATGAGCGGTCCCGAGCCCCTGATTTTGGATGATGATGCGCGTCAATTGAAGAACATTGAGAGCGGTTCCATTGGCGGAATCATTACCTCTCCCCCTTACCTCAACAAAATTGAGTATGCGAGCGCATACAAGTTGGAATTAGCTCTCTTTTTTGAAGAACCCAAGACGCAGCTGCGTTCATTTGTGGGGAAAGATGTGGAAGCGCAAGGGGAAAGTGATTTGCCTATTGTGGATGCGTATCTCTCGGACATGGAAAAATCGCTTAAGCAGATGCACCGTGTCCTAAAAGAAGGCGGGAAAGCTGTCATCAACGTCGCGGGTGGTTGTTTTCCCGATCGTGTGGTGAAGAGTGATGAATTGCTGATTGAATTGGGAGTGGAACAGGGATTTGAATTAGAAGAAAATCTAATCGCAAGAACAATTGATTGCTATCAGCGCAATTCTGGTTTTGTAGGGAAAGTAAACGAAAGAGTTTTTGTGTTAAAGAAATGAGTATCTGCTGCGTGCTATCGCGCATCGCAGCACCATTGAAAGACACTAACTCGATTGTCTTCAATAATCCATTGAGTGGGTTTGGCATTTGCACTTAATTCATTTTTGGTTTTAGTCACGACGTGATGTGTTCTTTGGACAGGGTCGTTCGTTTCATACAATACTTCATTTTCACCGAGTGGAAAATGTGTGTGCGCTTCGAATAATCCGAATCGTCTCGTATTTCCATTATATTTTTTGAACACTTTTTCTATTTCAGAGAACATCTCATTTTCAATTTTTGAGAGTCCAGTAGACTGATTCATGGTAATCACCCTTAAAATCGTGGAGCTAACACTTTTAATCGCTAGGTGGGATGTCACTTCATTTCTTCAATTTCTTTCTTTAATCGCTGCATCCATTCTGCGCGTGGAATGGCATTTTCTTGTGTTCCGTCGCGCGTGCGGATGCTAACAGTATTCGCTGCCTGCTCTTTTTCTCCTACAATGAGCATGTAGGGAACTTTTTCCATTTGGGCATCGCGGATGCGATAGTTTAGCGTTCCATCAGAATCGTCTAATTGTGCGCGAATGCCTGCGCGTTTCATTTCCGAAAATATCTCGTGCGCATAGTCTTTGAACTTCTCGCTCAATGGAAGTACTTTCACTTGCACGGGGGAAAGCCATAGTGGGAATTTGCCCATGGTTTGCTCCAACAAGAATGCAATGAAGCGTTCGTAGCTTCCCAAGATAGCACGATGGATGACAACAGGGATTTCTTTTCCGTCTTTTTCGTCGATGTAGGAAAGGCCTACGCGCTTGGGCACTAGGATGTCCACTTGCACCGTTGCGATGGTGTCTTCTTTTCCCATGACGTTCTTGGTTTGAATGTCGATCTTAGGTCCATAGAACGCTGCTTCGTCTTTGGTTTCCACATATTGTTTGCCCATTTTCTTCATTGCACTTCGCAATGCATTGGCGGCGGCTTCCCATCGTTCGCGGTCTCCACTATATTTCTCTGGATGTCCTTCAAAATCTGGAAGAGAGAGGCGGAACCAATAATTTTTCACGCCTACTTTCTCGTAGATGGCTTCGTTGAGTTTCACAACCCCTATGATTTCGTCCTCTAATTGGTCCATGCGCATGTAGAGATGCGCATCGTTTTGTGTAAAGCCGCGCGTGCGGATGATTCCATGCATGGTTCCGCTTAGCTCGAAGCGATACACATTTCCGGGTTCCGCTAAACGCAGGGGGAGTTGTTTGTAGCTGCGCACCAATTCAGAGAAAATCGCATGATGGTGGGGGCAGTTCATGGGGCGTAAGTAATAGTCTTCTCCCTCGATCTCAATGGGGGCATACATGGAGTCTTTGTAGTAGGGGATGTGTCCCGTGCGCTCGTACATTTTTCCTTTGGTGATAACGGGTGTTCTTACGTAGGTGTATCCTGCTTCTTCTTCCACGCGGCGCATGTATTCTTGGAGCGTGTGGAATAATTGTTCTCCATTGGGAAGCCATAATGGCAGCCCCATTCCAATGTCTTCGTTGAACGTGAATATTTTCATTTCTTTGGCAATCTTGCGATGATCGCGGGCTTCGCGTTCTTCGAGGGTTTTGGCATATTCGTCTAATTCTTTTTGCGTGGGGAAAGAAATTCCATAGATGCGCTGCAATTGCTTGTTCTTGGCATCGCCTTTCCAGTATGCTCCAGCGAGTTTGAGTAATTTAATCGCGACAATTTTTCCCGTGCTCGTGACGTGGGGGCCGGTGCATAAGTCCATGAACGTTCCTTCTTCGTAAACGGAAACGCTTGCGTCTGGAATTTCTTGGATCAATTCCACTTTGTAGTGTTGCTTGCGTTGCTTGAAGAAATCGATGGCTTTTTGTTTTGTCCACTCGTGGCGCGTTACAGGAAAGTTTTTTTGTGCGAGTTCTTTCATTTTGGTTTCAATCTTTGCTAAGTCTTCAGGCGTAAAGCTCAAGTCGTAATCGATATCGTAAAAGAATCCTTCTTCGATGGCAGGGCCAATAGTGAATTGGGCACCGGGATATAATTCGGTAATCGCATACGCCATCAAGTGCGAAGTCGAATGCCAGTATGTCTCTTTTCCTTCGTTGCTGGAAAAGGTATGCACGACGAGCTTGGCGTCTTTCTCTACTTTGTGCGTGAGGTCAACTTCTTTTCCATCTAATGAAGCAGAGATAGCAGCTTCTTGCAATTTTTTCCCGATCTTTCCGATGGCGTCATAGACGGTGCTGCCATGGGCTACTTCTAATTGTTTTCCGTCCGGCAGGGTCAAATGTATATTTTGGCCAATCATAGGCTATTTCTTGCATCGGAGGGTTTTAATGCGATACCGTGCAACTAAGCCGGTTTATTGGATGTTAAGGTATATTTTCCATTCGAGAATTTGATGATTCCACGTCTTTTGGCTGCCTTGATAATGCGTTCTATGATTGGGGTGATTTCTTCTCTCTTTGCTCGAACTTTCTGGCGGACCGCGCTCATAATTTTTTCTTTCGTGAATGTATTCCCTTTCCCTTGTTTGATAATTATTCGCTTGATTTGGCGAGCAATCAGCTGTGATCGCGTGGGCGCAGGCCGGGAGGGTTTCTTTCCCATGCGTAGCTGCGCGAATGCGCGTTCGAGGGTGATGCGTACTCCTTCAGTCGTCATCCCTTCTTCGCGTGCGATTTGGGACAGGCTTTTTGGTGGTTTTTTGAATCCATACAGGTGTTCGGCCCATTTTTTCAATTTTGGCGGAAGCCGGTTTAGAAAATAGCGCGCATGCTTGCGATAAGTGGGATTTGGGTTCTTGGGTAGTGTTGGAGAGTAGATTGGTTCAGGCACCCCTTCGAGGGGCAGTCGCGTCGTTTCTGCATTAGATTTTTTTTGTATTCTTTTGAATTGGTTCTTGATTGCGTTGTCGAATACCACGCGCAGATTGAAAGGCTTGAGTTTTTTGTGTGTCAGGGCATGGTGGACTTCATTCACTACTCCCTCTAGTGCGGCCGCAAACAGTTCATCCGCGCTCATTTTTATCTCGGGATTTCGGCGTATGAATCGTTTGGTTTCAGCATAGGCTGCATTAATGCCATAATCACCCATCCTTTCACGCACTTCTTGGCGAATGGAAGGGTTGGTGGTGCCAACATTTTGTTGGATGAATCTCCCCATGTTGGCGGGCACATTCACTCGTTCGCCTATAATTCCCAATCGTTTGCGTGCGTTACGTGCGACTCCCTTGATTGTGCGAGAAATGCGTCTTGGGTTGGGCATAGTTCTATTTGCATTTCCTATTAAATAACGTTTTTGGCCTTCTATAGTATGCACGTCCCTGCTCCCGGCAATGCTTCTGGCACGGTTCAGCCTTCTCCCGAGACCTGCGTCAAGTGCAGGGGAAGGCTATGGTGTGGTCCCGTTTGTTGGATTCTTGAAAAGCATCAAACCAAGCAGCAGTCATTGCAGCAAATCCAAGAAAAATCATTTTCAGGAAGTTCTCCTCCTTCTGTTTTTGTTTCGCATTATGGATATCCCAAAGTCAAGATGGCCCCCATGGCTCCCACTTACTTTGCGGAGGATGCGGATCTGCTGGACAATCCTGAAAGGTGGTTCGGCACCCCGCTCGAAAAACTCGTGGAATATCGCACTCAATTAGTGCGGAGTAATGTGCCTGTTTCTATTCACGCGGCCAAGGATCCTGGGAAAGAATTGCAACAAATCCAAGAGATTGCCATGTCCACAAAGAAATTGGATGTAGCGATTGAGTTGACAAAAAAGCCTCAAGCCGAATTGCATTTCACGGATGCCGCTCCACCCATGGGTCCGCAGGCGCCATTGAAGTCATTGGCGTTGCAGGAGAATCCTTCCATCCCAAAGAAAGTGGATTACTTAGTCTCTGACACGCACGCGAAAGCTGCAACGGCGATGAATGAATTATATGCGGATGATATTCCCGTGCACCATCTCTACAAACTTCTTTCCGTGGGAACGCTTGGGGAGAAGGATAATCGCAAGCTCGTTCCTACGCGCTGGGCGATAACGGCGGTGGATGATACGATTGGCAAGCAAGAAATCGATGGCATCAAGGACTTTCCAAGCATTGATCAATTCCAAGTATTCCAATCCCACTATTTGGATAATCATTTTTTTGTGTTGTTGATTCCGAGAGAATGGAGCTTTGATATCATGGAAGCCTATCGACCCGGAGGATTTTGGTCGAAAGAAATGAAGGAAGTCCACATGAGTTGCGATTATGAGTTCTATGAGGGGAGAAAGAACTATGCTGAAAACGTCGCGGGGGGATATTATGCCACGCGCCTCGCAGTAGTGGAATATTTGCGCGAGCAGCGCAAGCAGGCAGCGTGTGTGATCTTTCGAGAAATTGGCCCGGGCTATCAGCAGCCCATGGGCGTCTGGCAGTGCAGACAAAATGTGCGTAATGCGATGCAATCAGAAAAGAAAGAATTTGGTTCGTTGCAGGATGCGTTGGATTTTCTTTCGACGCAGCTTACGATTCCAATGGGTGAATGGAAGAAGAACAGCAAGCTATTGGATCGCATGCAGCATCAGAGTCGGATCCTGGATTTTTTTAAGTAGTCAAATGAAGAATGCTAATGCAATGCTTCCACCGATTGCGAGAAATGCCCCAATCCATTGGTGGCGTTTGATTGTTTCTTTGTTGAATATCACTGCTAGCCCAATTGCAATCGCGGGGTAGCTTTCTGTTATTGCGGTCGTGATTGATAATTCTTTTCCCTCAAGTGCAAAGGCAAAAAACAACCATGCAAACGTGTCCATGACCCCCATGAGAATAATGAGGGCATGATGTTTATGCAGCAGGTGGATGAATGGGCGAATTTTATTTTGTCGGTGTAATGCAAAGAGACAGACAATCGTGAAAATGACCCATGGTGCCCAAATAGCCATTAGTGGTGAAATGCTACGCGAAGCGGCTGCAGTGAGAAAGTTCACTATTCCCATTCCGAGCGCGCCCATTGCTGCAATAATGGCTCCTTTCTCAAGCCAATTCTTGTGATTTGTAAGTAAGCGCATGGTCTTGGTCGACATCAAGAGTATTCCAATAAATCCAATCAAAATGATGGCTACTTGCACACTGGAAAGAGTTTCATTGAAGAGGAGGATTCCGAGAAGAATAGTGATTGGCAATTCTAATTCTAAAACAACCTCCACAACGGAGAGTTTTCCAATGCGATAAGATTCAAAGTTCAGAACAGCTGCAGCAAATGTAACAATTCCAAGCGAAAGGAGAAGAATTCCATTTCCTGGAGAAAATAATTGGGGGATGTCATGCCAAACGAATGGGAGCAATATCACGCTTCCGATCATTCCAATCGCAGCGAGCGCTTCAACTGTTCCTATTTTGCGTACGCTTTTCTGAATAAGAAAATCCCCTACCCCCCAACAGATAGCTGCAGCAAATGCGAAAAAGAGGCTTGTTTCAATTCCCATAGCTCAGGAGGAAGCTTATGTGGATTAAAAATGCGCTATTTCTTCTGCACATTCAGTAATGCGATATTTGCGATGAGTGCTTCCAATTGGATGCGTTCATTCGCTCCTTCGACCATGCGGAAATCGTATTCTCCAATCTTGTCAATCAGCATAATCTTTGTCTTTGAATCCACTTCATTCTCGGGCCAATCCAATAGTTCGCGATGTAATTGCGCAATGATGTCTTCTCCCGACAATCCGTGCTCATTCATCAATGCATCTAATTGCGTGCGTGCTTCCATGAATTTTCCTTGGAAGCTTTTTTCGAGTAGTGCTTTGATTTCTTTGGGTTTGGCGCGGTTGGCAACATTGTACACGACGTCTTCGGTTATTTTTTTCTCGAGAGCGGCGCAAGCTTGGAGGGTATTCACGGCTTTGCGCAAATCGCCTTCGGACACATAAATAAGTGCTTCATACGCTTTCGCTTCCACGCTTAATTTTTCCTGCTCGGCGATATGTTTCAATTGATTTTCTAAGTCCTTGCTCTGTAAGGGTTTGAATCGAAACACCACACAGCGTGATTGGATGGGTTCGATGATGCGCGAAGAATAATTGCATGAAAGCACGAAGCGGCATGTCTTGGTGTATTTTTCCATGGTTCTACGCAGTGCCTGTTGGGCGTCCGCCGTCAATGCGTCGCTTTCGTCCAAGAAAATGATCTTGAAGTCCGCGTTGAATGCGAGGGTGCGTGCGAATTCTTTGATGGTATTTCGTACAACGTCAATTCCGCGATCGTCCGATGCGTTCAATTCCAGAAAATTGCGTTCGAAGTCGGGTCCGAATAATTCTTTGGCTAATGCCACTGCAGAGGTGGTCTTTCCAATCCCTGCGGGTCCGGCGAACATCATGTTGGGGAGATTGCGCGAAGAGACGTAGCTTTCCAGGCGCGAAGTGATGTTTCCTTGCCCCACGACCTGTGCGAGTTTTTGTGGTCGGTATTTTTCGACCCAGGGCAATTGGAGCGTGGTGTCAGTGGCGTGCATGCAGGAAATGCATAGCCAATCCTTTTTTAGGGGGTGCTTTTGTGCACGTGGTTTTTGGGAGCGAGTGGATAATTTGCTTGATGCGCAAGGGCGTCTTTTTATTCTCCCTTTCATTGCCTGAGCCTATGTCCTTATGCTCATCGCCTCGCGGCCAGTCGGCTTTGGAGTATTTGTTCTTGCTCGCGGGCGGAGTCATCATTGTCATCATTATTCTCCTGAGCGTGATTGGTCTTACTCCCTTGGGACAGAGTTTTTTGGGAACGAATATTCAAGAGTATGAGAAGATTGATTTATGCACCGGCAAGGCGGCTGATTGCAGTATTACTGCCGACTGGAGCCAGGGCGTGCAATCCACTCCCATTGGGGTGTTGTTGACCAATACCACGTGGCGTGACGTTTACATTGATGGTGTTGGAACGGAAATCAACTGTTATACTCCTGCGGGTTTTGTCCCTTGTACGGTTGCGAATAATTTTTTCAATAATAGCCTGCAGTTCAGCCTGGTGTTGCCCGTTGAAAATAATTCGTGCACGAATGTGAGTGCGAATCCGGCCACTCCGGTATGGGATTGTTCCGTGGTGTGCGACCCCAATACCTCGACGAATTGTGTGCAGACCATCAGTGTTCCTTTCTGCTTGAATCCTTCTCCATCTGCTGCATGCGTGAACCCAGTGAGTAATCTCGGAATCATTTCTCCTCAGACGCAAGGGTTTATTCTCAAAGCAGGTGAATCTCGGGAGGTGGGGTTGCTCATTGGTGGAGATCTTGATGGGAGAGGCAACTCCAAGAATGGGCATGTTTCTTTTCGCGTGACCCAGGCGAAGGCCATTCCTCCTGCAACGCCTGGGGGTCCCGTGACATATGATCTCAAACCCGGTACGACGGGCGTCGTTCGCACGAATGCGTTGGGGTATTATTCTTCTTGGAATTACTACACAGGTTCCTTCCGCGTGTGCCAGAATCTCGATCAGCCTTCTCAAGTGGGGACGCATGATTTCTATTGGTGCGATTTGCCATTAGGGGGGTTGTTTACGTTTGCTGGCTGTGGATATGATCCTTCGCTGAACCCTCCCGCGAATGCCCAGGTCTATTTTTCGAACGCATCAAATCAAGTGTTCGATTTCGCGAATGATCAGGGTGAAGTCGTGCACTATGATGTTTCTCCCCTCGCCGCTACTGCTGCTGTTGCGGGTTTCAATCCTCAAATCAGTTTGAAATTTTCCAATTTCACAAATCCTAATTCTCCATGCTGGCAAGGGCAGCCCAATCTCGCAGCCGCACAAAGCGCTTGTAACACTGCTTGTACGAATTACTTGGGAGGGGTTATACCAAATTTGCGCTTCTATCGTATCTCTCCAACTTCTTCAACGAGTGCATGGTGTGATGCCTTGGCGAGCGCACCAAGTCCGGGGGCCACTCTGATTAGTGTGTCGCTACCATCTGCGGGTCCAGGCTATTCAAATCCCGGCGCGAATGTACTGACTGATGCAGCTAACCTCCCTATCGGGGCGAATTGTGGTGCCACATTTAATTTGCCTGTCCTGACTGGGGTGTCAAATCCTCAGAATTATTTCATTGGCGTGCGTTTGGTTCCTGGGTCGCCTAGTCTGCCTAGTTATCCAAAGGCCAATAGTATCTTGCGTGGTCATTGGGCTGGTGCATCGGCCGTGTATGGCAATATCGGCACGCACATTGGTGCATTCACGCTGAATCCGTAGTTTTTTTCCCTTTCACGTGACCCATGCAGTCTTAAACCTTGATGGAATAGGATTGAGTATGCACGCCAAATCCGTGAAGGCCTTGGTATTGTTTGTCATCTCGTACGTTTTTTTGTATCTCCTTTATGCCACGCAGGATTTTTTGCCCAAATGGGATATTTTTGGATACAGTTTCTTGAGCGGTACCCCGATTGAAGGATACGCGTTCATGGATCCCTTGTTTTTGTTCATTCCCTTCATTGGGTTTTGGTTGATGTGGTTAGGACTGGACTGGTACTCTCACCACTTCAAGGATGATTTCATCTTCAATGTCCCTTTTGCGTTGCTCTATATGGTGGCCTCGTATGTCGTGTGGTTTGTTGCGTTAATGGGATATTTTTGGAATAATGCCTATCTGGTAGAGCTTGCGCGTGGAGGCAAGAACGCCGGATCTGCCTCGTTCGCGGCCACTTTTTCATTCGTCCAGGCGCAGTTTATCACCCAGCTGCTTCAATCTCCTTTCTTTGTTTTTGTTTTGGCTGGACTATTGGGATGGATTTCCTATCTCATCACCCACCGCCTCTGGGGCGAGAAGTCTATTCATGTGGTGGCGTAAGACAATATTATGTTGATTCGCTGAGGGGTTCTCTTTCTTCTCGGTGGTGCTCACCTCAAGCTTTTAATCCTGCGCGACCATGATGGTGGGATATGGTCGTTGAAGAAATTTCATTGCTCGGGCAGATTCGTAAGCAGTATGTGGATAATTTCCTCTTGAGCATTTCGTTTGCAATCCTTCTCATTTTTGCCTTTTTCTTTTTGCAGTTCCAGAATATGGCTCTTTTTTCTGGGAGCGTTTTCTTCGATTATTCTTTCGCGCAACTCGCGCCTGAAGTCGTGATTGCCCAGGTCGTCGCGGGGTTGCTTTTCTTGTCGATGTACGCGATTTTGCTCACGTTGCTAATCCTTGCCGTGCGTAATGATCTTTCTCACATCAAGGTGCATTTTTATCTACGCGAAATGGTGCAGAAATTTTTTGTGGTGATGGCCGTTTACTTTGTGATGATTAGTGTGTTGTTTGTTGGGCTTGTGCTGATTGGGCAGGCATTGGCAGTTGGAGTGGTTTGGGTGAATTTGGTGTTATTGGTTTTGTCTCTCGCACTGGTGTTTGTTCCCCAGTCGTTGGTGATTGATGAAAAGCCCATTTTCGAGAGCATCCGCACCAATCTGTATGTGATTCTCTCTCATCCCTTGGATTTCATTTTAGTCGTGGTCGTCTCGACGGTATTGGTTGGGCTACTTCCATTGATTGAATTCATCGTGGATCGTTTTATTCCTATTGGGAGATTTGTCTCCATTATCTTGATGTTCATCGCCGTAATTCCGGTCATCGAGATCCTCAAAACAATCCTTTACATGCGCCGCTTCGAATTAGTGCGCGGTCACGAATATGCGCAGAAGAAACACCCGGGCTTGCGCGGCTCGATTACGCACAAGTAATTTGTGATTGATTTCTCCAACTCGACGAGATAGCATTCAGGCTTTCGTGTAATAGTATTCGTTCGCGCGCTTTTGTTCAACATCCTTCACGCTTCCAGGCTTATTGATGCGGGGTCGCTTGGAATCAGGGTCTCTGCGCAAGGTAATTCCGAGCTGGGAAAGCAATCCATTCATTCCTTGTTCCATACTCATGGGCCCGCGTACTTTTCCTTGTGTGCCCGGGTTGCCTTCAAACAACAATAGGCGATCCGACACATAATCCATGAACAACAGGTCGTGATCTACCACCAAAATAGTGCGCTTCTGCGTGTCCGCGAGACTGCGAATGGTCTTTGCCACTTGCAGGCGCTGTTCCACATCCAAGTGCGCTGAGGGTTCGTCCAACAAAATAAGGGGAACATCTTTTCCAAGCGCAGAAGCAATCGCGACGCGTTGTAATTCTCCTCCCGAGAGTTGGTCCATTTGTTTTTCGAATAGCGCGGGTAAGTGTAATGGTTCCACGAGCAAGTGCTTGCTGATCATGAATTCTTTTCCCACATTGGCATCCAAATATTCTTGCACGGTCATGCCTTCGGGTGCTTCCAAGTATTGGGGTTTGTAGGAAACGGGAATCGAAGCAGGCAAGGGGCCTTCCTTGGGAGTAAGTAATCCTGCGAGTGTTTTCACGAATGTGGTTTTTCCGATTCCATTCGGGCCTAGAATTCCAATCACTTCATTTTGGTTCAGTGTGCCGCTTTCCGCGTGCAAGGAGAATGTGCCTTGTTCAATGGTGAAGTTAGGCCAATGCAACACCGGCAAGGGTTTCTTGACTTCGCGTGAGGCTTTTTCTTCGAAGTGGATGGCGTTCGCACGAAAGCGATAATTTTCGTCTTTCGCATACCCATCCAAGTAGGTGTTGATTCCTTCGCGCGTGGCGCGGGAGTTTGAAACGACACCGAATACGGCGGGCTCGCCATACATCAGATGAACATAATCAGAGAGGTAATCCAACAGAATGAGGTCGTGTTCAACCGCGAGCATCGCCGTATTCTCATTCACGAGCCCGCGTAGGAATCCAGCGATGCGCAGTCGTTCGCGTATGTCTAGATACGAAGAAGGCTCATCGATGAAATACAATTGCGCATGCTTCAGTGCAGCGGCTCCAATGGCTACTTTTTGGAGTTCTCCTCCTGAGAGTTGGGGTAGTTTTCTTTCGGCAATCTTTTCCAACTCCAGCGTTTGCAGAATGGAATCTGTTTTCTCGCGATTGATGGATTGGAATAGCTCGCGCACGCTTCCAGTGAAGGCGCGAGGTATCTTTTCAATATGCTGGGGTTTGATGGAGACGCTGAGTTGTTTGGATTCGATTTTATCAAACACGGCGTGCAATTCTTTTCCTTTGAATCGTTCTTTTATCTTCGCATAATCTCCTTTTTCATTCCACTTTCCGAGGTTTGGGATGACAATGCCGGAGAGAATATTGAATGCCGTTGATTTTCCCGTTCCATTTCGTCCAATCATTCCAACCACTGCGTTATTGCGTGGAATGGGTAAGCGATGCAATCGAAAAGAATTTTCTCCATACTGGTGCACAGGTTCCTCGAGTGGGATATCGAGGTTGATGATCGTAATGGCGCCAAATGGGCAAATCTTGGGACAGATTCCGCACCCAGTGCATAGTTCTTCTGAGATGACGGCTTTGATTTTTTCGGTATTTTGGGTAATGCAGTCTTTTCCCACGCGATTCACGGGGCACTTGCGCTGGCATAGCCATCCGCACTTGTCGGGGAAGCATTTGTCGTGGTCGATTACCGCAATGCGTTGTCCGGGCATAGTCTCATCTCTCGCGTACCATCATTCATTTTCCACAAACAATCAATTGTTCAAAAATAATACGGCCATCAGCAGACAAAATAAGCCGAACCAGATGATTCCGCCATAAAACAACGCGGCGAGCATGCGTCCAATCGCATAAGTTGCATCATTGAATCCATTATAATGCCAAAATACGCCGACGAGAAGAAGTAATCCGAGTAGGAGTGTAATCCATCCGGCTTTGCTCAGTGGCTTCATATACCACTCTTGAGTGGATGCGTCTTTTAAAAAAGCCCCTTGGCGTAAGGCTTTTGCATGCGGATTATGGCGTTGAAACCCATGGAGGGCTTTTTCCAGGTCGAGTGTCACTCGGCCGAGGACTTCCATAGCATTGCTAAGCTCATTCATTCCAACGACCTTGTTTCAGGGGAAACGGATCGCAACATCAAGCCCAGGGAAGCAGGGCAGAAGCCTTTTCGTCTCAAGATGTTCCTCACGCTTTCTGTTTCTTCGATTGAAGTCGATGATCATTTGCCCGCGCTCCGAGTGAGTGGAATTATTGAGAGTGGTTCCCCAGAAGAATTTGTGGAAGTAAAGTCTCAGCACACGCTGCAGTTCAATCTTTTCCAATCCATCAAGGTGCAAAAGCCACAGTTACTATTGCATGAAGTGGAACAACTCAAAAAGATAGAGCAAGAGAGCAAGAAACCCCTTTCTTTATGTGTGGTGTTGGATGATGAGGAAGCGTTGCTTGTGCAGATTTCCGGCTCCGGAGCAAAAGAGCTCGCAAAGATTTCGTCATTCAAGAGTGGGAAGCAATTCAAGTCGGACTCTACGCAAGAAAAATACTTTCAGAAAATCGCGGAGATTATTTTTTCTGCCCCTATGAATCAAATCATCATTGCAGGCCCAGGTTTCACGCGCGAGGCGTTCTTATCGCATTTGGAAGAAGTCAAACCCAAGGGGAGCGAGAAGCAATTCCTCTCCATTGCGACTTCCGATCCGGGGATGAAGGGCGTGAAAGAAGCGCTTTCGGCTCCGCTTATCACGAAAGCCATTGGAGAATACAAGCTGGCGCAAGAAAGCGAGTTGATGGATAATTTGTTGAAGGAGTTGGGGAAAGGAACGGGTTTGGGGATATATGGAATTCAGGAGGTGGAAAAGTCCATTCTTTTGGGGGCGGCGCACACTATTCTCTTATCGAGTGGTTTCCAGCGCGACTTTCATGAAAAGGCAAAAGAGTTGCTCCAAGCGGCTTCCCAGAACGGGATTCGTTCCTTTACGCTGGATGAGAAGAATGAGCCTGGGAAGCAGCTCGCGGGCCTTGGAGGCATCGCTGCGCTCTTACGCTATCGGATTGAGTATCATTAATTTGCTATTTTTATCGGCGATTCCGCGCCCAAACGTTTAAATGCAACTTATATAAACAGTTTGTATATACATTTAGTATGGTTTCGGATATAATGACGGGCAAGATTCGCAAGTGGGGAAACTCGATGGGACTACTGCTATCCAAAAAAGAGCTCGCGAAGATGGGCTTCAAAGAAAATGATGAGATTACCATTACGGTTGAGAAGAAGTCCAATCCCTTGAAGGAGATGTTTGGGGCGATTAAATTTTCCAAGTCCACTCGAGAATTATTAGCCGAATCAAGAAGGAATGAATCTAAATTCGGGTGATTGCGTGCAATATCTTGATACGTATGCATTGGTTGAAATTGCCAAAGGGAATAAGAATTACGAAAAAGTTCTCGAATATCCATTTGCTCTGTGTGAGTTAATTCTTGCAGAGTTTTATTTCATTATGCTGCGGGATACAAGCGATGCAGAAGCGGATTTCTGGCTGAAGAAATATTTGCCCTTTGCGGAAAAAAGCGAGTTTTCAACAATTCTTGAGGCAGTGAAATTCCGAAGCAAAAACTTGAACAAGAATATTTCTTACTTTGACTCTTTTGGTTATATTCATGCCATTCAGAAAGGCGGGTCATTCGTCACGGGCGATAAGGCATTCGAGAGATTGCCGCACGTGAAGTATATCAAATAAAATCTACCCATTCATTAATTTCATTTCTCATCCAATCGCATTTCCATCCATTCGACTTGTTTTTCTTCCACTAAATCGCGGATTCGCTTTTGTGTGTCACTTAATTGGGATTTGTTGGTCTTGAATTCGCAGAATACAATCTTATTGTCCAAGAAAGCGATTCCATCAATGGGATTTCCCAAGAAGCGGAATTTTTCTTTGGGATAAGGAAAGCGTTCGGAGAGCGGGAGCCACTGCTCAGAGGTCTTCCCATACTTCACTGAGAGGCTTTGCTTGGAGAATTGGGTTTGTTGCAGGGAATCCCATAACTCTTGGGTGCGCTGGTAGAGGAAGATGCATGCTACTGCAAGGATGGCAATAATCGCGATCAGCATGAACTCAAGCATGCAATGGAATGGGTTTTTTGTATTATAATTGCTTTCCCACAAACGCGCCGTTCTGCGTGTATCCTAATTTTTTGTAGTATTCGCGTACTCCAATCCCTGCAATGATGTTCATTTTCTCTAATCCATGTTCTTCTTTGGCAATGCGCTCTGCTTCCGCAAGCAGTTTTTTTCCCCACCCCTTATGCTGTCCGCTGCGTTCTTTTTGCTCCCCAATAGGAATGCTCTGCCCATACACATGCAGCTCGCGGATGTAGGCAGAATTCTGTAACTCTGGCAAGGTGGGCTGATGAGGAATGCGCAGGCGGATGAATCCCATCAAAATGTCCTGCTCCACATCCTCCACGGAAATGAAATATTCCTTCCCATGCGAGGCCTCGTACGTTCGCGTGACCAACTCCACTTTGTCCGGCCAAATCCCTTCGTTTTGGTGCTTGAATCCGACTTCGCGACAGCGGATGCATCGGCATTTGATTCCTAACTCTTTCATGTGCATCTGCACTTCCTGGCGCAAATTTGTTTTTTTGACTCCGGCGGAAATATTCTGCGAAGGAATGTCGCGCTGCACGCGCATCACGCGCACCCATTCAGGAATTTGGGGTTTCAACTTGGTGTAGAATTGGATTGCGTCTTCCATGCTCATCTCTTCATATTCTCCGCGCTTCCACATCTGATACACGGCCGTATTTTGCACTACGGCAAGTGGATAAAATTTGACCATGTCCGGTCGAAAGTCAGGATTGCGGAATATTTCCAAGTGCGCCTTCATGTCTCGCTCGAGCGTGGAATGGGGGAGCTTGGACATCATGTGGTATCCCACCTTCAAGCAGCTGTCTTTCAGGCGTTGCGTGGAATCGATGATGGTTTGAACGGTGTGTTGTCGATTTAATTTCTCCAACACATCATCATACACCGACTGCACCCCCATTTCGACGCGCGTGCTTCCCCAGGAGAGCATGCGCTGGATGTCATTGAGTTTAGCTACATCCGGGCGTGTTTCCATTGTAATTCCAATGACGCGGTTTGGTGCAGTTTCACATGCCGCGACGGATTCTTGGATGTTCGCGTGCCTCTCTCCCGAAATTCCATCGAGACAGCCCTGCATGAACTCATATTGATAGTCTTCCGGCATCGAGAGAAATGTGCCTCCCATGATGATGAGCTCGCATTTTTCGGTGCTTTGTCCCGTGGCTTGTAATTGTTTGATGCGCGAGCTCACTTGCAGAAATGAGTCGAAGTTATTGCGATATCCTCGCTGCGCAGCAGGTTCGTCTCCCGTATACGCGGGGGGAGCGGGATGATGGATACCTTTGGGGCAATACGTGCACGTTCCATGCGGACATGTGTGGGGTTTGACCATGGCAGCGAGAACAGCAACCCCGGATAGATTACGCACGGGCTTGATGGAAAAGAGCATTTGCTGTTCGTGCGAGAGGGTGCCGCAGGATTCCTGTACAATGGGGAGTAAATCCGGGTTGGTGGGGAGGTTTTCCAATTGCAGTCCTTCGGATAGCTGGCGCTTGCGTACTTCTAGTTGGTGGGGGGTAGTTATCTTTCCTTCTTGGATTTCGGAATAGATGCGCTTGGCTAACACCTGCAAGGTCTGCGACATAATATGCTTGGGGGGAGAAAGGTAGTTAAGTGTTGGTAGTGCTCTGCGGAATGATTCCGTCCATTCAATATTCCTTGAATCCAGTGCGCGATCTGATTCGTGGCTGGAGTTTCCTTGCGCTCACAGCACCAAGCTGAAGAACGCATTGGAGAGGTAGTTCGCGACTAATGAGATAGTGAAGAATGGGAATCCATACAGTCCTGCCGAATAATGGTCTTTGATGCTGGCGTGTGCCATGAGGTTCGCGTGGAGGGTGTCATATCGCTGTCCCGTGCGCGTGTTGGTAATCTGGATATCGAATTCTTTCGGTCCAGCGAATCGAGGAGTTATTTCTAATGTCACGTTCTTGAAAGAATGGGGTTTCACCGTCGTAGTGGACTGCTGTCCCCACGTGGATGGGAGCGAGGGCTCGACGCGTACTTCAACGGTCGCAGAGGAATCATTCACTAGCGTCACATCATAGCGCAGCGTCTCATTGAGGTTTCCCTCCACGCGGGGATTCAATAGGGTAGCGCTGAAGAGTTTTTGTGCCACGATGAATTGCACATGATATGTTTCGTCCTCCAATTCTCCTGGCGTTCCGCGCAGGGTAAGGGGCAAGCGATATGTGCCGGGAGGCAATAGCGTGGAAGTGGAGATGCGCGTGATGAGGGAACGCGTTCCTGCTTCAGAGCTTTGGATTTGGATGATCTCTCCATAGGGGTTGGATCCGAATACGGCTTGTACCCACTTGGCGTCATTGCCGTATCCCGAGTCGGTTGAGAAAATCAGCTCCATGCTCTCGCCGGGCTGCAATCCCCCTGCGTCGATGATCTTTCCGGGTTCGGCTTTGACTACGAGGGGATCAACCAAGAAGGCGTCCGCCGAAACATAAGCAGTAAAGGCCAAGAAAACGAGGATGATAGGGAGTATCTTTTGGAGGTGCATGCAGTGAGTAGGGCTTGAAGAAATAAAAACTCTCCTTCTTGCTAGTGAGCTCCCTGCCCTTGGATGCGTTCCAATACTCCCAAGGGGTTGACCCCATACTGTTGGAGCACTTTTTCGACATCTGCATAGGTGTGGATTCCCTGCCGCAGCATCCATTCCAAAATGCGCTGGCGTACGATGAGTTCTTGCTGGATGGTCTTGCGTGGTTTTCCTGTTGCATCGGCGAGGACCTGCACGCCATGCGATGGAGTGTCCGTGCGCAACACGGTGTCGGCTTCAGGTTTTCGTTCGAATACATTCGCGAGCAAGGGCTCTCGTTCCAAGTGGGATATTTCTGCGATCTGGGCGATGCGGCGTTTCGTTCCTTCTCCTGGGAAGTGGATTTTTTGCGTGACGATGATGATGTTGAGCAATGGCAGCAATGTTTTGGGGACATTCATGGGCTCGGAGCTCAAGCGCAGCAATGTTTCAGTTGGAGAGTTGGCGTGCAGCGTGCCCATGCACCCTTGATGTCCCGTGTCCATGGCGGCAAAAAGGGTTTGGGCTTCCGCTCCGCGTACTTCTCCCACGATCACGCGATCCGGTCGCATGCGCAGGGAGTTCTTGAGCAGTTCATCCATTCCTAATCGTTCATGCGTGGATGCGCGCACAATGGCGGGTTTTGATTCCATTTGCACCCAGTTCTCGCGCTGGGGAAATTGCAGTTCGAGCGTGTCTTCGATGGAGATAATGCGCTCACGATAGGGGATGCATCCTCCTAGCGCATTCATGAGCGTGGTCTTTCCGCTTCCGCTTCCGCCGGAGATGATCATGTTCATGGGGTTGCTTCCGAATCCTTCCACCATTAGCCAAAGATATGCAGCCATTTCCTCGCTGAGGGTGCGGTTCATAATCAAATCCACCAAAGAAAGCGTGTCATAGCGAAACTTCCGGATGGTCATGCTGTGCCCTTGCGGGGTGATGGTTTCGAATGTGGCATTCAAGCGATTTCCGTCCGGCAAGCGTGCATCGAGTAGGGGTTCTTGCTCTGAAAAATTTCTTCCCGAAAAGCGTGCGGCTTTGAATATCATGCGCAGGGGCTGGGGGTCGTTTTCCTCGATGAAGATATTCGTTTGACACATTCCCATTTTTTGGTGTTCCACGAAGACGTGCGTGTTGTTTCCATTGAGCATGATTTCGTTCAGCTCGGGGTCGCGTAAGAGGGTGCTGATTTCATTCAGTCCAAGCCCGTGATCTAACACGTAGTCCATGAACGGGCCTGGGTTTTTCATCTCGGGGACGAATGACTCCAACACGTCTCCGAATTCCTGGGATAGATGCTCGCGCTCGTGGAGAGTAGGTATTTTGTCGATCATCTCACTGGCTTCTGCAATACTCATCACGCGGGACTGGAATGCGTGCGCGAAAGATTTGCTGATAGTGGAAGGAATGTTCTTGCTCCATGCCTCTTCGCTTTGGCGATGCGATAACGCATAGATGAGCGTGCGCGCCAATTGCGCGTGATCCGATGAAAGCACAGGGGGTTGGATCGCATACATGGGGAAAGGGAATCCCGCATAAATGCGTGCGATCGCCGTCTCGTGCTGCCATTTTCCTTCTGGAAAGGGGGTTAATCGCACCATGCAGGCATGCAACGCATGCGATTATATTAAGGAAACGCTTCTTGCGTGCAGTATGGGTGCTGCTTCATTTGGTTTTCTCAATAAAATTCGCAAACAAATCACTCCTACTCCCAGCGATGTGCGAGCGGAGCAGGCGATGGTGCGTCGTCTCGTGAGAGAAATAAAGAAAACCAAGGGCCCACATCTTTCCGCGCTACTCTGTGGAAGCATGGCGCGTAACACGCACTTGCGCGGCGACAGGGATTTGGACATCTTTGTTTTTTATTCCCCCAAACTCAAGCGCGAGTCCTTTGAGAAGAATGGCCTGCAGTTGGCGCATAAAATTTTTGGCAAGCACTTTCATGAGGAAGTGTATTCGGAGCATCCCTATGTGCGTGGCAGCATTGAAGGATTTGACGTGGAGATTGTCCCCACCTATAAAGTCGAGAAGGCGAACGAGAAGCTTTCGGCCGTGGATCGCACACCCTTTCATGCTGCATACATGCGCAAGCGCCTTTCCAAGCAACAGTGTTCGGATGTCCGTCTCCTGAAGCAATTCTTGAAAGGAATCCAAGCCTATGGAGCTGATGTGAAGAACCAGGGTGTGCCCGGCTATCTCGTGGAAATTTTAATCCTTCACTATGGCACGTTCATCAAATCTCTTCAGGCTATCTCGCTATGGAAAAATAATACAGTCATCGATTTGGAAGAACAACATGCCACGCCGCAGGATGCATTGAAGCAATTCAATTCTCCACACTTGCTAGTAGTGGATCCAACGGATTCTTCTCGCAACGTAGCCGCGGCGCTGTCATTCAATCAGTTCTCGCGCATGATTATGGCCGCGCGCCAATTCCTTGTTTCTCCTAAGGAAAAATTCTTCTTCGCGCACGAGTCTCCGAGCATGACATTGCCTCAGATAAAATCGCACTTGGAAATGCAAGAACTGATGGGAATCCATTTCCCTTTTCCCAAAGAAACCGTCGAAGACGTGATGTGGGGACAGTTGTTGCGCGTGAGCAAGAAGATGCAGCATGGATTGGAGGCCAAAGACTATTGCATTCGTCGTTCTTTTTTCTGGAATGATGGGAAAGAAAATGCGTTCATTATTTTTGACGTGGAAAATCCCGTGTTGCAGTCCTCGAAGTTGCGCGTGGGCCCCAGTGTCTTCGATGCCACGCACGTGGAACATTTCCTGCGCGCGCACCCCAAACCCCTTTCGGGTCCGCGCATCGAGGAAGGGAAGGTAGTCCTGGAAGTCCCACGCGCATTCTCTCAATTCAAGGATGCGCTGAAAGAAGAAGCACAGTTAACCGCACAAACGGAAAAATCCCCATTGCGCGAGGCATTGTATCAGTTTTCGTTGGTGAAAGAAGAGAGGATCATCGATCTCGCCAAGAAGAATAAGTCCTTCCAACATGCGTTGAGCGCATTCTTAAAAGGCAAAGAAAATTTCTTATGATTGTTAACCCTGCACTAGTGAATAGTGCGCTTGGAGGAATGCTCACATGACTGGTCTCACTACCCCTATGCCCGCGCCCACGCGCAAAGTCATCATCATGGGAGCCGCAGGAAGAGACTTCTTTGATTTCTATTCCTTCTACAAGGACAATCCCTTTTATCACGTGGTCTGCTTTACGGCGAATCAGATTCCTGGCATCGATGGGAGAAAATTCCCTGCGAAGCTCGCGGGAAAACTCTATCCCAAGGGCATTCCCATTTTTCCCGAGGAAAAGTTGACCGAGCTCATCGAAAAATATCGCGTGGATGAGGTTGTTTTTGCCTACTCGGATGTGTCTCACGAGTATGTCATGCACAAGGCCTCGCAAGCGCTCGCAGCTGGGACTAATTTTCGTTTGCTGGGGCCCAAATCCACCATGCTTCATTCTTCCAAGCCCGTGATTGCAGTGTGTGCGGTCCGCACGGGAAGCGGAAAGTCCCAGACCACGCGCAAGATTGCGCATCTCATCAAAAAAGCAGGGAAGAAGCCCGTGATTATTCGCCACCCCATGCCGTATGGGAATCTCATTAAGCAAGAAGTCGAGCGCTTCGCCAAACTATCTGATTTGAAAAAATACAAGACTACGATTGAGGAACGCGAAGAGTATGAGCGACCTATTCGCGAGGGTTTTGTCGTGTATGCGGGAGTGAATTACAATAAGATTCTCCGCGCCGCGGAAAAGGAAGCGGATGTGATTATTTGGGATGGCGGCAATAATGATTTTCCATTCTATCATCCCAATTTGTTATTTGTGGTAGTCGATCCATTGCGCGCGGGAGATGAGCAGCGTTATCATCCTGGTGAAACGAATCTGCGCATGGCCGATTACGTGGTCATCAATAAAGAGAATTCCGCTGTTCCGGCACAGATTAAAGCCGTCGTAAGCGTAACGCGTCATTTCAATCCCAAAGCAAAAATAATCCACGCGGATTCGGTGCTGACATCGAATACTAAAATCAATCTTCGAGGAAAACGCGTGTGTGTAGTAGAGGATGGCCCTACCGTCACGCATGGGGGAATGCCTTTTGGCGCGGGAACGGTGTATGCGAAACAGCATAAAGCCGAAATCGTGGATCCGCGTCCTTTTGCGAGAGGGAGTATTCGCCGCGCGTATGAGAAATATCACCAGCTTGAGTTCGTGGTGCCCGCAGTGGGTTATTCCAAGGAGCAAATCAAGGAATTGCAGGACACCCTTAATCGCGTGGACTGCGATGTAATTGTTTCCGGCACACCCATTGCGTTGCAGAACGTCTTGAAGCTCGACAAGCCCATTGTGCAGGTGAATTATGAGTTGCGCGAGAAGGGCGGGACTAACCTCAAACAGATTTTGAAGAAAAAGGGATTCATCTGAGGAAAGTATCCTTCTCCATACTAGGATATTTATTATCCGAAATTTCCCATTGCGTGCGAGGTGCATGTGCATGATTAGCTTGAAAGGAAAAGTGGCGATTGTCACGGGTGGGACAAAAGGAATTGGAAAGGGGATTGCGGATACCCTTGCAAGTTATGGTGCCCACGTAGTGGTGTGCTCGAGCAAGTCGCGTAGTTCCAAGCATCATCATGTGAAGGCTAATGTTTCTGAGTGGAAAGACTGTCAGCACCTCGTGGAGAATACCATCAAAAAATTTGGTCGTGTGGATATTTTAGTGAACAATGCGGGAATCTATCCCTTTCAATCTTTTTCGAAGATGTCTCGCGCGGAATGGGATAAGGTCATGGACGTGAATTTGAATGGGGTTTTCAACACCACTAAAGCCGTTCTTCCTTACATGCAGAAGCAGAAGTATGGGAAAATTGTGAATATTGCCTCCATTGCCGGAACGCAAATAGGCTTTCCGGGTTTAGTGCATTATTGTACAACCAAAGCCGGGCTCATGGGTTTCACGCGCGCGCTGGCATTGGAATTGATTCCGTTCAACATTCACGTAAATGCCGTTGCGCCAGGAGCGATTCAAACGCCGGGAGTGAAGGCCGGCTTGACAAAGGATGCGGCTGCGGGAATGATCAAAATCATCCCAGAAGGAAGGATGGGCAAGCCCGCTGAGATTGCGGAGACGGTTGCATTTCTTTCCAGCGATGCCGCTTCTTACATTATGGGGCAAACCATCGTAGTAGATGGTGGATTCACGGACCACTGAATTGGTTCGTGAATTGATTCTTTTTTTTCTTCTAACTCTTTTCGGCGGCGAACATCCGGTGAGATATACGGCTTGTCATTTTCATTCTCTGTGATCTTTTATTTTTTGTAGCACAAAAAAAGTTGGAGCGATTCCCTTGGGGGTGGGAATAAGGTGCCCATCATACGCTGCGACGACCACAAATCCATTGGTTCGATACCCCACACCATACCTTCTCAAATCGGGAAGACTTCTAGCATGGGCGTCTCCGATAAGGGCATATCCTCCTTTCTCTAGGACGCGGTTGAGTTCGGGGAGTGTCTCTTCGCTTCTTTCAATCGAGCCTTCACGATGCTCAAATCCTCCCATGTTGGGTTGGTAGTTCGCAAATAGGAAGTGGTCGCTTATCACGAATTTGAAACTTTTATCTCTAAATGGAATGCGTGTAGTGGTGTATTCTGGGACTGCGATTATTTTCCCCTTTGGAACAATAAAATTACCAGTTGCCTTTTTTTCTGGCACTGCACTTGCACGCACGACCCACTTAATATTTCGTTGATGATGCGCCTCGCGAAGAGAAACCTTGTCCATATCGAGTACAACGGGGCGCATCTGGAGTTGATCATGCAAGTATTTTGCGTAGACTCCTGTTGATCCTGCGAGATGGAGAATTTTTTTCCCCTTGAGTTTTTTCTTTCCAATAAGTTCTAAGAGCGTGTGAATAGGAGCATAGTGTTTTGCCACGCGCATGCGGTCATTACTCATGTAAGCAATATCTCCCATGCGTTGGACATCTTCATGATGGTCGATTCTGGCATGAAGTTTTGCTGCTGCTTCATTGTCCTGCTGGTGGTCTTCCGCTATCAATCTTTTCTGTACAGACAACAGTCTTCGTTGAAGCGGGGTTAGCCGCGTCCCAAAATGGGTTGGTTCATAGTGGACTGGGCGAAGAGTGAGGATTCCATTAGGGGTTGCCGTGTAAATGGCTACTTGCGGTTTTGGTCTTCTTTTTGATGCTTTATTGCGCGGCCTCTGGAGCGGCATGCAAACAGAATAGTTTTACAAAATAAAAAGCTTAAGCGACCCCGGAGGGATTTGGAACAGCCGCTTCCGATCGGCTGCACCGGTATCGAGGTGTTGCGCTGCAACACCTCTCCTTTTCTCTTTTTGACTGGCCGTCTACTTTTTCTCTTTTGGAAAAGAGAAAAAGGAGTGGAGCGACCCCAGAGGGATTTGAACCCCCGACCTCCAGGTCCGAAGCCTGGCGCTCTATCCAGCCTAAGCTATGGGGCCGTAGTCTTATTGTTCTATCGAGGGATTGTTAATCCCTCGGTAGTGCCTCGCTGCAGCCCGCCGAAACGGGCTAGCTATGGGGCCATAAGCTGTGTGATTATTCAAAAACACTCAAAATAACCCTATAAATGGGTGTTTCGCGCCTTGCGGGGGTGGGAGAGGGAATGCCTCGGGCTTCGTTTTATAAACGATTGCCAGGGGTTTTTGGTTATCTAAGGTGTTCTGAAATGGTCAAAACCTGTACCTCGTGTAATATGCAAGTCGGATCCGACTTTATCGAGTTCAAATGCCCTCAGTGCAGTAAGCATAAGATTGTCCGCTGCATGCATTGCCGCACGACTGCGAGAAGCTACAAGTGCCCTGACTGCCAGTTCATGGGTCCTTAATCGCTCCGTAGTTTTTTTTCATTCATTACTTTCAACAACCAACGCAGGTGAGCAAGCATATGGGTAAAATCATTGTGATCTACAAAGTCAATCCCAAGGACATGGAAGACTTGGAATCTACTAAATCTGCTTTGCGCGCCGCCAAACACGGCGAGTGCCGCGATGTCAAAGAAGCCCCGATTGGTTTTGGCATTGTCGTGTTGAAAGTCGCTTATACTATCCCCGAAAAAGTCGATGGGGTTTTAGACCAACTCACCAAAGAAATCGAATCCATGCCATCCGTTGATTCCGTTGAAGTTGAAGGCATGACGCTGTTGTAGTCCGTGTTTCGACCGGACGCGCCGAGAATGGGTTATTGTGTTCAATAACCCAATTAATTCTTTTTTTCCAAATCTTTTTGCCATGGGCATATTGTTCGTGGCGTTCTTCTTTCTCTAGTTTTTTATTCCTAGTCCGCTGAATAGTCCTATGTCATGATTGATTCGCTTGTTTTGGAGAACTGGAAAACGCATAAGCGCTCCGAGTTCAAATTCCGCAAGGGGACGAATGTTCTCGTAGGGGTGATTGGCTCCGGAAAGTCTTCGGTTCTCGATGGGATCTGCTATGGCCTCTATGGCACCTTTCCTGCGCTGAAGTCCTCACGTGTTTCCTCGGAAGACCTTCTTACGAGAAAGCCTTCAACCGCGGACATTGCCAAGATTGAGGTCTGCTTCTCTAAGAATGGCAAAAAGTACCGTGTCGAGCGTGTACTAAAACGCACGGGCATCAATGAAGGCCGCCTCTATGTGGATGAAACCCTCATTGCAGGGCCTAAACCCACCCAAACAACCGAAAGAGTAGAGCAAGAGTTAGGGGTTTCCTACGAGCTTTTCGTGCGAGGGGTGTATTCGGAACAAAACCAAGTGGATTATTTTCTCAAACTCAATCCGGGCGAGCGGAAGAAAAAGTTTGATGAGTTATTGGATTTGCAGAAATATGAGATTGTGAGAAACAACGCGAATCAAGTCGCGTTGCAATTCAAGCGCAAGCAAGAGAATGATGCAGCTCAATTATCCAACATGGAAACAATGTTGCAGCAAACGGATGTGAATGAACTTCGCTCGCGTCATGCACAACAAGCGCTGCAACTCCAAGAATTGCAATCGCAGAAGATCCGGTTTGCGGATGAGTTGATTGCGCTTGCCAAGAAAAAAGCAAAGATGGAGGATGACTGGAAGGTCTTGAAGTTATTGAAAGAAAAGCAACAGCAACTCCAAACCAAGCAGCAGCTATATCGTGATCAAGTCGCGCAGTTTGAGAAAGAGTTTCCGTTATTGAGTGGAAAAACGCACGCGGAATTGCAAGAACAGAAGCAGCGCGTGTTGGAATCGTATCGCGCCCTCATCGAAAAGCAAAAACAGCATCAATTGGCTGAAATGCGTCTGCAGAAGGCACTGCAGAAAGAAGAATTGTTCCAAAAAAGCATGCAACAGCTCCAGCAGGGGTTGCAGAATCGCACGGTGGATGAAATTGAGTTTATAGAAACGCAGATTCTTGGACAGTTAGCCTCTTGCGAGCAAAAATTAAATGAGAAAGAGGCTGCGTTGCAAGATGCCAAATCCAAACTATTTGCATTGCAAGAAAAGATGAAACATACGGATGGGGAAGAAAAGAATCTTGCGAGTTTGCATGCTTCTTGCGCCACGTGTAAGCAGTCCATTTCAATAGAACACAAGCAAGCGCTATTGCACCAGCTCGCAGCCCAACGCGCCACGCACCAGCAAGAACAAAATACGCTGGCGGCTTTCGCACAAACAATTGCAACGGAACTGGCACAGCTCAAATTGGAAATGAAGGAAACGCAATCCAAACAACAATCTATTCACGTGCTCAAATCAAAGTGTGCGGAATTATTGCGCGTGGAAAAAGAATGGGATGCATCAAAAGCAGATGTTGTGATAGCGAAGCAATCCTTAGCATTGCTTGGGGCTCCTATTTCGCAAGCCGATTTAGATGGAGTCTCAAAAGAATCCCATTCCATGGATCTCGCGCTCCAAAATGCCTTGCGTGTGCAGGAATTGGGCAAGATGGGATTGGAGTTGGATTCGAATCAGAAGCAAATGGAGTGGTTTTCCATTTCCGAGGCGGACGTGGTGGGGATTGCCCAAGAGCATACGCGCATGCATACGCAATTGCAGTCATTTGAGCGCGAAATTACGGCTATTGAACAAGCCCTCACGGATTTGCAGGGACGCTTGCAGGGAATGGATTTGATGCAAAAGGAAAAAGAACGCATTTCTGCGCGATTGCATCGTTCTAAGGAAGTGGAAGAAGCCATGCGCGTCTGGGGGAATGCCCTTATTTCCACGCAGCAGCAATTGCGCGAGTGGGTGTTAGAGGCAGTGAATCTGGCACTGCAGGAATTGTGGCCGCAAGTTTATCCCTATCGCGATTACGTCCAAGCCAAGCTCGTATCAGATGAGAATGATTATGTCTTGCGCGTGCAGGAAAGATTAGGCAACTGGGTGGATGTGGAGTCTTCTCTCTCCGGAGGAGAACGCTCGGCGGCTGCGCTTACATTGCGCATGGCGATTGCATTTGTTCTTACGCGACAACTTTCATGGATGATTTTGGATGAGCCCACGCATAACTTGGATGTGAAATCCGTGAGTATGCTTTCTGACATGCTCCGCGAGCGCTTGCCGGGGTTAGTGGATCAGATTTTTGTGATTACGCACAATCCTGAAATAGAAAAGTCCGCTACGGGTTCTTTGTATTTGTTGCAGCGCGAGAAGAATGAGGATGGAATGACTGTTCCACTGCTCAAAACCATTGATCATGGAACGAGAGTGGAATAAATGTTGGAAAAAAGTAATTGAAAAATAAGAAAATGAAAACGGATTTATTCCGTTCGCATTGGTGCAGGATTGCTTCTGGCAATGGCTTTTGCGCGTAATTCTTCTTTGCGCTTTTCGGCTTGCTTTTTCTGTTTAATCTTGCGTGCCATGAATCCAGCCATCACGTTGCGGGTCCATTTTCCGATGGGCAATGCGAGGGAGTTGATTGTTTTTTTGTTTCCTTCGAAGTTATCAGAGACTTCTTCGGCCATCTCATTCATGATCGTAACGGCTTTGGTTTTGATTCCTTTTGGTACTGCTTTTCCCATACTTAATTCACCTCAATGCGGATATTCTGTCCATTTGGTAGTCTGCGAATGACCGATAATGGGCTTGCTTTTTCCTCGAATTCGAGTTTGGCCAATTCATAAGGGGAAATGATTTTCCCGGGCTTCACGAGTGCGGGTGCCCCATATGCGAGTTGCAGGGCGCGTGCGCTGATGATGCGTGCTTTTTCGAATCGGGTCAAGTCAAGCTGCATATTGGTTCACCCTCCCATGGGGGGATAATAACCAAAAACTCCTAAGAAACCTATATAAAGGCAAGCTCGTGCGGCCCTAAAACGAGTCCAATGTGGGTTTTATGGGGGGTAATGGGGTAGCTATCCAATGAGCAGTCCTTCTGTAAGGGGCTTGCTTCTCCATTTTGTTTCTCCTCGGATGAGGTGCCAAGCCATGTTTTCCTGCACTTGCTGGGCTAGCTTTTCGGCGTGCGCATGCAATTGTACCCTTGGGTCTTGGGCGGCGAATTGGGTATAGTATAACTGGAACTGGCTCATGTAGGGTTGGAGTAAAGAATTTTGTTGCTGGGCGTGGAGTTGTGCGCGCTGTTGGAATGCCTGCAGTGTTGCTTGCAATGAGAATGGTTTCTCATTTCTGCATTTCCATTTTGCTTCGCTGGTAGAAAATGCAATTCTCACATTTCCCGTGCGCATTTCTTGGATGGCCTCGTGCAGTGGGAGTGTGATGGTTTGATTGCGCGTGAGTGGTCCGATGGGATAATGGTTGAGTGCATATTCTTTTGCGCGTGCTTCTCTTTTTTCTTTTCCCGTGTGCGTTGTGTGATAGTGCTCGCTGAGCCGTGAGTGGTGCGTATGGATGTAGAGCCCGTCTTGGGTGGTGGTGGCCGCGACGAGGCTGTGGGGCAACACGTGTGCTTCCATGAATGATTTGGGAATGCAGCACTCACATTTCCCTTCTGCTTCTAATGGGTTTTCGATGATTCTTTTTTTTGCTTCCTCGCGTTGGGCTACATTCCATTTTCCCGTGTCAATGGGTTCGCTTCCTTCTAGGGGTAATGGGATGTGTTTAGCGAAAAGATAATTGTCCATTCCCATTTCCACTTTCTCATTAAGTGAAAGTAACTTTTCGCTGATGGGGTGTAGCAGTTCATGCGCGCACGTGATGCGTTCATTCCACTCTGCTTGCATTTTTGGATTGTGCGTGTGGAGGCTCTTGAGTGTGGCATAAATGGACTCCACAAATCCGGGTAATTGGGCATCGGTGAATGAATGGGGGAGGGGTTTGAATTCCTCATCAAATGCTTGGAAGTATCTCCATTTTTGCGTGAGAAGAAATTGTCTCTCGGGCTCGATGAGAAGTGGGAGGTAATGCGTTTGTGCGAAAATGGTGAATGCGATTTTTTTGAGTTCCACAAAATCCCGTGCAATGATTTGGAGGCTTTGCGAATGGGTGATGAGTTGGTGCTTGGGAAATGTTGATGCATTGAGAATCGTTTCAAATAGATTAGTGGAAGTGCGGGGGAGGTAGAATGAGGGGAAAAATGGGTATTGTTTGGTCACTCTTTTAGTGGGGGTGGAGAAGACCACATTAATGGCTGGCTTTTCGATAGCTGCCGCTGCATGAACTAAACTATACGCATTGGGATGCATGCACCATTCGTGGATTGCGCGGGCTTATTCCTGTCCCAGCCCTGCATCGCCGTTGGGGGTGCAATGGAACCGATGGGTTTTAGTGCTGGGATGGGGGTATTCTATATGGTTCAAACGCGCGTCGCCGTGATTACTTCTTCTCCTGAATTGGGCTTTTGGCTTTCTAAATGGTGGAATAATCCTTTGCCGGATGTGGAGTTGGTCCAAGTCATCTGCAATCGCAGTCATATGCGCTCGGATCAGTTTCCCGTGCGCATGCTTCGAAGAGAGGATTTTCCTTCGCAGGAGGCTTTTGAGTTTGCTCTCTTAGAGGAATGGATGGGTCATCGCGTGGACTATGTTATTGCATGGGAATTTGATTTGCTTTTTTCTTCTCGTATTTTGGATGTGTTTTCACACAAGGTGTTGAACGTCCACCCTTCGTTGCTTCCATTATTTTCTGGTCTTCCAGAAAAAGTGTATCGTGATGTGTTGCAATCCAAACCCTCTCAGAGCGGTGCGACATTGCATGAGATTGATGAGGGAGTGGATACGGGGCAAATCATCGCACAGCAATCTTTTTCTCTTGCGCAGGATGAATCTCTTTTCTCGCTGAAAGAAAAAACAAGAAAAGTAGGAATGGAATTGATTTTGGATTATTTTTTGAAGAAGTGAGTTATTCTACTGCTTATAGCAAGTCTTCCGTTTCCTTCCTATTCTTTGCCGCGTTGACTTCAAACTCTACTCCTGCATTCTCGAGCGTTCCTTCGTGCTTGGAGGGTTGTGATTTTCTTTCGCGTACTTTGAAAAATACGGGTGCATTCACGGCTTCTCCCACCAATACGCCTTCTCCCACGCGCAGGGAATTCAACATCGAGGCGCTTTCTCCAGACAATCCTTCCGAGCTCTCTCCAATGTGTTTGATGTCATAGGGATTAGTGATACGCAGCAGGAGTTGAGTATTGCATTGCGATAGCGTTGTCGTGTCAAGCTGCACGGGTCGCTGGGAGATCAAACACAGGCTCACTCCAAACTTTCTTCCTTCTCTCGCAATCGTTCGAAACACATACTTGCTCATGCTTCCTTCTTTGGGGGTGTTTTGGGGGATGAAATTATGTGCTTCTTCCAATACAATCACCGTCGGTGGAATTGTTTTGCTTCTGCGTTCGGTGAATAGGCGGTTTGCCAAATAGGAAACAATGACTTGCTTTTTCTTTTGTGATAGCACATCATTCAGATCCACGACAGTAAGAATGCCAGGTTGCACGAGATCCAATAGTGAGGGGTTGTCTGCCTTCCCAAAAAGATGCAATTCCTCTAATTCATACAACCATCCCAGGAGGGTTGAAATCGTGGTGTTTTTTCCTTCTTTTTCGTTCAATTCCGCCAGCAATGCCGCGCGGATGTCATTCAAATCATAGGATCCATATCCTTCTTTCATTTTCTTTTGCAAGTCTTCGATGATCTTTCCGAGTTCTCTTTTTTGTGCTGGAGAAGCATTGGGCATTAAACTCCCAAACAACGCAGATGAAATTTTTGGGACGCCAATGCGTAGATCGCGTGCGCGGATGAGTCGTGTTTTGGATGAAAAGTCAGTGTATTTTTTGTCGGATGGGGGTTCGGCGAAATTAGTGTATTCCCCGTGCACGTCGAATGCTACAATTCCCACGCGCCCATGCTCTTGCTTGCGTGAAAGTAATTCTTCGAGTAGGCAAGAAACGGTGTATGATTTTCCGCTTCCACTCATGGCTAAAATGGCGAGGTGTTTCTGTAATAATTTCGAAAGATTCACTTTGACTTCCACTGGATGGAATTCGAGTTTCCCTAGCTGCATTCCTTTCTCTATGTCCAGTCCCAAAAATTGCACAATGTTATTTGGGTGGGCATTGAATACTTTGCTTCCTGGGGAGGGAGGAAATGAAGGCCTTCGAATTTGTTTTTCTCCTTCCACAAATAGTCCGAGTGGTTTTGTTTTCGCCAAAAGATATTCCCATTCATGCACGGGGAATTGTTCAAATAGCTTTGTTCCTTGTGCCTCAAATTCCTTGACACTATCGGCTCGCTCGAAGTATTTGTTGGTTTTGACTACATTCTCCACGAGGCACATCATTCGTCCATCCGAGTAGGGGATTTCGATGAATTGTCCTCGGTGTACTTTTCCTTGGGTTACTACAAAGTCCACTTCCGTAGGAGAAGGTCCTTCAAGCGAAGAAATGACCGTTCCTATTTCTTTGTCGTCCATACTAGAGAGACGTCCTGCTACCATTTTATGCGTTTGGATGCGCTTCCGCCAGGAGTTTTTGGAGAGTGGCAGGAGTAGTAGTGGTATTGGTGTTCTTTTTTGTCATTTATTGTTTGCACCGCGCGTTCTTCGATGACCTAATCTTGGTTCATTCTCCTGAATCCCTCCACGTGGTAGAGGGATATGAGCGAGTCATCCACGAGTCCTTTTGCCTCATACAAACTCTTCATGGCGGTTACGAATTCTATTTTGGAATTGTATCCTTGCGCGCGCGCATCTTCATCGTGTAGCTCGCGGAAGGGTTTGATGATGAATCCCGTGAGCTTGACGTTTCCGAGCGCGAGCAATGGGTCGGCGCTACTCTCATACAACACCAGCTCCGGCGCGGATGGGATGCAGATGGCGTTTTTTTCGAATCGGAATAGTGTTTTCTTTTTTCCTTCTTGTAGCCATGGCAAGAATTTTTCAGAAATTTTGAGTTCATTGTCGATGTGGATGGGGATGTTTTGGAATTCGAGTTTGAGTTGTTCCAACCAGTTCGTTGGGGAATCGAACACGAAGTGTTTTTCTCCCGCCTGATAAGCAAGCGCATCCTTGAGTGTCCACTCGGAATGATGGCGTGCGCGGACTTTGCGGATGCTTTTTTCGTAGGCTGTGTCTAATTGCATTTCCAGGTAATTGGCGAGTGCGGCCAGGCTCACGAGGACATCACCCACTCGTTCTTCGGTGATGGTGCGTTCCTCGGGGGTGGAATTATTTTTGTCTGCGAGGTGCTGGCTGAGGTCTTGGGACAATTCCGCGGTCTCTTCCATGAACGCAGCCAAGTGCACAAAGGGGTGTTCGTTTTCTCTTTTTTTGAGCAGTTTTTGGAGTTCTTGTTGGACTTCAGGAAGGGTTTTGGGCATGAAGAAGTTGCCGTGTCCATTGTATATTAGGTTTGGCTTGCCGGGTGATTGTTGCTCTTTTTCCACGATTGTCTTATTCTGCTAGGAAGTTATGCTGAAGACTTATATACATGCGCTTGCGGGTTGATTATATCAATGGGATTAGGTGATTCGTGGTGCGTGTGAATGTGTTTTCCGCCGTGATGGTGGTGTTGTTTGTCTTGGCGTTGGGGATGATTACCATTCCTCGCGAGCAGGCGGTAACAATGACAACGGGTTTGGTGACGTTGCCGGCGAGTGAGGCGGATTTGGAATCCATTTCCGAAATCGAACTGCAATCGGCGCGTTCGGGTTCTAATACACCTACTGGGGGTGAACCCAAGCCACTGGGGAATGGTCCCTTCAACACAGTGGATCACACCGCTGGCGGATTGAATGCCACTGCGCTGCACGTCTTTGATGGCTCAGATGTCACGAAGCATTTGCCTCGCACCACGGGAAGGGTGTATCATCACATCACCAATCCCGGTTATCCCGATCACACTTCTTACACGTGGCTTGTCCACGTTGCAACAGGTCCCGAAAAAACGCGCGTGATTCGCACGGACATGGTGCACGGCGCGATTCAGGGTCCTGATTTTACGCACTATTTTCCTCCGGGCTGGAATCATAAGAATGTTCCGGGGCCGCATCAAACGGTGTATGTGGGTCCCAACTGGTATCATCAAGCTCTCACCACGGTGTGGCTTCCTCCAGGTGGAGGGTTTGGTGGAAATGGTTTTCATGGTAGCGAACCCGGTCCGGATCAGACGGATTTGATTGGTCCTGGGGGCTTTCACATTTATGAGTCTCCCGATCCCGCGCAGAACTCGACGTATGTGTGGGGCCCTGGCCTGACCGATGCGACGCACATCAAGTATGGTCCTGACACCACGCGCTATGCGCCGCACGAACACAAGTCGGGAACAGGTCCTTTAGCCACCACCTATGCGCCTGGCGGGTGGGAACATATCACGTCGGGTCCCTTCTCTACGACGTGGCATCCTCCTGGGTGGGAACACAAGACTCTCGGTTCCAACAACACCAATTATTTGCCCGGGGATTATTTCCATGCTACGCTTTCTCCTCCTGCTACGAATGGGGGTGGGTTGATAGAGCCAGAGGATTCGGCGACGAACTATTTGCCTCCAGGCTGGACGCATGCTTCCAATACGGCTTCACAAGAATACACCACGTATGTTCCTCCTGGTTTTTATCACGCGACTGAGTGGGGTGGAATGTGGCCTCACCCGGATGTGGGGCTAAATCCCGGCAGCGGGCGATGGAATTATTCTCAGACGGATTATGTGCAGGCTGGCTTCTCGCACATTTCGAATCCAACGTGGGCCGATTACACGCGCTATGCTCCTGGCACGGGTGCCACGCATATTGGTAATGGTCCCGATTCCACGCACTGGATTCCAACGGACTGGATTCACGTTGCAATCCAGGGATACACAGAAGGCGGTTCGACGGTTTCACCTTCACGCTATGTGGAGCCCAACTGGCAGCATTCCACGAGCCCAGAGGCAGCCCATGGCCCTACCACGTATGTAATAAACTCCTGATGCGTGCGAGTGCGTGATATGCCTGCTCCCAAAAGACCAACTACTGCAAAAAAGATCCGCTTCCCGCGCGTGCGTGCGATTACGAAGAGGGTTTGGAATTCAAAGCTGGGCAGATGGGTGTTGATTGGCGCGACGGCTGGTGCGCTAGCAGTCGGAGGGCATCACGTCTATACTTCTGCTCGCGTTCCCCGGAATGGGAAACCCCCCATCATTCGCTCGACTCCTCTTCAGGAGCGCGAGCTGAAAGAGTTTTCTCTTCGCCAGGTTTCGCATGAGTCACTGGAATTACTCATTGGGGGGCGTCAACGCCAAATAGTGAATGAGCGCCTGCGCAAAGATATTGCGCGCCAGTGGTGGGAGGCCTTTGCTCCTACTTCAAATACGAATGATCGCTTGCCGCGTCTTCCTGAGATGCGTGCACATACGTTGATTGCGCTCTCGGATGCGGCGATGCGTGTCAATGATGTGTCTCCCCGCAAGGTGGCGGGATATATTCAATCTGTTCCTCGTTTGTTTAATTTAGCAAAGAGCATGAATGCGAATTCAGTAGCACGCGCGCGTGCATTCTATGATGATCCCGCGCTCTTACGCGCGGTCGGGAGAAATCCTGGCGATCGTGATGCGATTCAATTCTTTCGCGAGCTCTCAAAAGTACAGGCAAATGGGTGGTTGAGTGGACGAGAAGCGATTCGTGATATTTACGCGCAACTGGGATTAGAATGAGCGCTTCTTGGAATGGGCATAAATAGTGGTCGCATGGCAAAAGAGCTATTGTAGGGGGAATTTGATGGATTTGCGTTCGATTGATAATGAAACAAAATCGCCCGGGCTCGACTGGCAATGGATTGGGATCCTCGGCGTAATCGTTGCATTTGCCCTGGCTATTTTTGTTCTTCCTCTTTTTCCAGTGGCTCCAGCTTCCCCAATTGCTCCTTCTTCCATTTCTCCTGCTTCGTCTTCCCCTTCTTCTACTTCGATTTCTTCTCCTGCTTCGGTTATTTCTCCCGCCGCTGAATCTTTTGGCCTTTCGGGTTCCTCAAATGGTTCGCTGCTGACGAATTTCGAATACATTGATGGGTTGTATTCGGACTTGAATCTATTTGATTCCTGGGAGGTGTTGAATTTTATTTTTGCGAATCTCCCTGAAAGAGTGGTAGTTTATCCCACGGAGAATTATTTCTATTTCCGCTTCACTGCGAATGGGTATAATGTGAAGGGTTCCTTTTCTCTCTTTGCGAAAGACCGCGACCAGGGGAATTTTGGGATGGGATACATTGTCTATGATGAGAATCCCGGCATCGAATTAGGTGGCAGTCGCATTGGCAGCGGGGCAGAATACACGGATGCCAATGGTGTTTTTGTGCGAAAGATTTCTGATTTCGAGTACGCCATTACGGTTGGAGAAAAAACCGTGACGTTCATCCTGAATGACGTGGGTGTCGTTCCCCCCAAATCGTTTTCCCTGTTGCCCGAAGAAAAATATATCGCTACTGCTTTTGATGAGAGTGGGTTGAAGTTTTTCTTGTTGTATAATTCTTTGACGAATAGCGTGTATTGGGTATTGGATGAGGATGGGTTTGTCCCAGAAAAATTTCACCAGTATCTCCCCGAAAAGAAATTGGTTCGCGGCGACAGGACGGATTTGGTTTTCTTCTTCGACAAAGAAAATAATCGCAAGCTCTTGGTGGGCGCAAAAGGAGAGAATGTGCTCGCGAACAACTGGTATGACGGTCCCTTTGACCAGATGCCGGACAACTATGTGAAAACGGGGAAAATTAATTATTCAGACGTGGTGCGCGCGTACTATGCGGATGGGCGCGTGGATGAGTATTTGGGGTATGTGGATTCTCCCGGGACGCGCATTGCGGTGGCGCCTTACACGGTGTACTTCGATGCGAATTATTTCGTGTTCGCGGGTGATTGTCAGACGGCTTTTGCGTCCAATATGGGATCGCTCTATTCGTGCTTGACGCGCCAACAATATTCCGTTCCCCAAGATCGTCTGCAGCAATTTTTGCCCGTTGACTGATTGTAGGCGATTGTCTATATTGGCTTTGTTTTTGTGCGCGGGGATGGGTTTTGATTAAAAGTATCGCAGGCAGGTGAATGTAATAGGTGATTGCATGAGGCGATTAGTTGCATTTGTAAGTGGTTTGCTGCTGGTGCTAGCCCTTGCCATGGTGGTTTCGGCACAATCCAATCCGCGTGGCTCCGATGCTTGGCCCATTGATATTCCTGATCCCTGGAAGCACGTGGAGTCCGGACCGGATACTTCGACTTATGCGGATGGATTGATTTCTTGGATTCATTTTGCTGGTGATCGAACGCGCCCAGAGTTGGATGAATTTCGTACCTCTTATTTTGCGCACTTCCGAATTGGAGAGAATACGAGTTTATTGCTTCAGGGCGGGAGCCTTAAGCAGGATTGGATTCACTCCTCGCCGGCTTCTCCCTACTTGCCTCCAGAAGGCAAGTAATTCTTTTCTTTTTTTTGTTTCAGAAGGGTCTTCGGTCCCTTCTCCTCAAATGAATGGTGTGCCTTCCCACTTTGGAGAATATTTTATCTGAAACCATTTCGATTTCTTCTGGTTTCAATCCCGCGCGCAGATCCGCTTCAATCAATATCGCGGGGAATGCGTATTCCTTGTGGAGTGAAGATTGCGCGTACACGTATTCTGCGACACGCGTGGCCGTGGGAGTGAGTTTTTCAGTTGTTGAAAAGAACTCGCAGCGGATGGGATAATCCCACTGCGAGGGCTTCACATAACACGCGTGCAATTGGGATGCAATGGGGAATGGGAAGTCCATCAGAATGGAATGCTTGTGCGTGTCATTCGCATAAGTAAATGCGAAGCTTCTTTCTCCTGCGTTCAATGTTTTATCGAGAATCGCGGCGTCTTGCAAGTGATTCATTCCTTCTAAGTGCAGTTCATGTTTTGGGAGTATTTTTTCTTTGAGCAATTCCTTTAATCGTTCGGATCGCGAGTCCTCAATGGTTCCAATCAACAAACAATTCTTTTCTCGTGCGGCGGCGTACAAATCATTGAATGCTTCGATTGTTTGGGTGTATTCTTTTTTGAGTTTGGATTCGCTTCCGGGTTTATCTGCGGGCATGGGGATCAAACTTCCATCGATGAATAGGACTTCCGGCGCGTGCGCGCGGATGAGTGCGGCGGCATTACTTGCTTCGGCTTGCAGTCGTGTGAGTGAAACGAACTTATGGAATTCGTCTTTCTCCAATCCATCCGTATTCACGATGGGTTCAGGCAATCCGAAAGAGTTGGGGAAATACGTGGAGTGAGAAACTTTTCCTTTCTCATACTCAAAGCATACTCCGGCGGAGCGGATCATCATCAAGTCTAATGCGTAAAAGCTTTGGGAAATGAATCCCGAATCCACTCCGGCGAACTTTCCTTGAAGGGTGGGTTTTTGGAGTGCATAGGCGAGCTGTTGCTCCCCCTGCTCGATGGCTTGCAATTGCTTTCCCGTGAGGGTTCGGATAGCTCTTCCCACATTCTCGCGAGAGGATTGTGAGTCTTTGATGAATGAAACGACTTTCTCCAATAATTGCGCGAAGCCCATACAGATGTTCGTGTCCGAATGGATTTAAGCATGCGCGTGCGGTTCCGCCGCGAGGATTAAATACTCTAATTTTGTCTTGCGTGCATGTCTTCTCCTCGTGCATCGCGTCCACGCGTTCCATTCAATCAACGCCTATTCGGTGCGGGCGGGCGTAATAGTAAAATGAAAGTTCCAAAAGGAAAGTCTGCATCGCGTGGAATAAAGTATGGGGATTTTTTGCTGGAAAAGATTCCAAAGGAATCACATCCTGCGGCGCATGCTCGTTTGATGGATCTCAATTCTGTCCACCCCAATCAACGCATCAATGCCATTCACCTCCTCGTGCAATTGTATGGAACGGGTGCCTCGCGCGTGGTAAAAGAAGTTTTGTCTCATGATGCTCCCGCGGTGCAACTCGAAGCCCTTCGCGCGGTGCAAGAGAGTTGGTCTCAAACGATGAAGAACTGGCACAAAGACGTTGCAGGGAATCAATCCCGCATTGAGGCTTATCGCAAGGAGTTAATGCCCTCGCTGATTCGGTTGATGCGTTCTTCTGATTTGAAAGTCCAGCAGAATGCCATTCGCCTCATCAACGTGCTAGGTCCCACACCCACTGCGCTAGGGGCGTTACGCCGGTTCCAAAGGGATATGCGTGCCAAGGCTAAGGGCGCAGGGCATCCTGAATGGACGGACTATCATAACCTTGGCGTGGATGCCTTTCGGATACGCGAGCAAGCTATCCATTCTCTTCGCCGTAGCCGTCGAGAGGCTCGTCGTGCGCGTGCTGCCCCAGAACGCCGTCAGAAAACAGGGTCCATCTAGTAGTGTCCTCTTTCTCATAGCCCCAACCCTTAAAAATCTCGGAAGCCTTCTGATAGCAGTATTGCCTTTTTGGGCGCATGATAACTCCAGGGGATGAACTACTATGCAAGCCGTTTTTGAGATCCAAGAAATCAGCCAGGACTGGAAGCCTCCATTCAAGAAGAATCGCTCCACCAAGACGCTTTCCGTTACGGAAGGGGATTCTTTTGAGCCCCTGCGCGATGGTAACCACCTCTTTACGTTGAAAGGTATTCATGGCAACCGTGTGTTGTTGGCCTACAATCGCTTGTATACATTAAAGGGATATGAGCACCCCACCGAGCGCCAGATTTGGCTAGAGATGAATGAGGGAAAGGCGTTCTCTTCCTTGTGGGATGAAAATGGGATTACTAAAACGATTTACTTGCGCGATTTGAAGGCATTGGGTAACAGCGAAGCCACGCAAGTAGCAGAAGAGTCGGCGCAGTAATCGCGCGACTTTTTTTTTCTTTTTTCTTCCATCTCATTTATAGCATTCAGTTCCTATTTTTTCTCCTATGTACCAACAAGTCCTCGTCGTGCGAATGGATTTACAAATGGATAAGGGGAAGATGGCCGCGCAGGTAGCGCATGCGTCGCTTGCTTCTTATCTCAAAGCCCAGCAGTCCAAATACAAGAATTGGAGTGATGATTGGCTCGAAGAAGGGATGAAAAAAATTGTGGTAAAAGTTCAAACCGAAAAAGAATTATTGGAGTTATTTGAACAAGTGAAACGACAATTTCCTGCTGCACTTATCACGGACGCAGGCCACACGCAAGTCGCGCCCGGAAGCAAAACCTGTTTGGGTATTGGCCCGGCTCCCGAGAATGAACTGCATCGTTATACTGGAAGACTGAAATTATTGTGAGGGTGGTGGGTCACTTGCCTCGTGTGCGTTCTACTGGTTTTGTGCGCATGAATAAATTGCTTGCGCGGCGCGAGGAATTGAAACGGTCAAAATCGCTTTCGCCTGAACAAAGTCGTCGATTGTTGGCACTGGCCCATCGGGCGCGGAAACGGATGTTTCCAGCAGAAACGAATGAATGGATACGATCCAAGAAGGCAGAAAAAGGACGTCGTCAGGTGGCAGAAGCCGCACAAGCGCGTGCGCGTGAGTTATTCCGTGATTTTCGCGAGCGGATTGAAGGAGCGCGTGATTACCAATCGTATAAATCGCTGCGTAATGCGTTCATGCATGCACTGCAGCAGGAGTTCAAGGGCGAAGTTTACGCGAAATTGCGCGCATGGGTGTACAAGAACTTGCTCCCGCTTTATGGAAAACCCAAGCAGTTTCATTCTGGTTATTTTGCTTCTGAATCTGATGCGCATGACTACATTCAAAAAAATAAGAAGCTGGTATGGGCTGCACTAAAAAGAGCAAATATACTGTCATATTCCTGGCAGTCGAGAATTTTCGATGCTATTCTCCCGCAATTGGTCGAGTACATGATGCGATTTGATCCCCGTCGCACGGATATTGGTGGTTACCTATTCGGTCACGCGAAAAATCTTGGGATGAAACAACTGCAGGCTGAGAACAAGGGAAAAAGAGAATATTCTGTTCCATTTGAGGATACGGCTGTGGCGCGGCCGACTGAGCCAGAGACTTCTCGCGCCCCGCTTGGTCTGCCGAGTTGGGTTAAGGGTCGTAATCGCATCATCCTGAGAGAAACGCTCAATGGGCGTAACGCCCCGGAAATTGCAGCTATTCTCGCGCGCGAGACAGGTACGAAACCGCTTTCGCGCGAGCGTATTCGGCAGATACTGAAGGATATCAGGGCTCAAATGGCGAGACGACAAAAAAAGGAAAATGAGTGATTTTTTCTTCTTCCAGTCCACATTCGCATGTGCTGTCATTATAATCTGCTTTTTCTGAGGAATGGGTATGTCTCTCTTCAAACACGCCTTTCTTGCAATGGACGAAGCCGATGTCGTATTAGAGGTAGTGGATGCCCGCTTTGCGGACATGATGCAAAATGTGGATTTAGAAAGAAAACTCTTGCGTAATGGAAAGATTGTCATTTTGGTTTTCAACAAGCTTGATTTGGTGGACAACAAAGCGGATTACGAGAATGCCCGCGCGCCCAATCTCTATACGATTGCCATTTCCTGCGCTCCCAAAAAAAACATCAATCATTTGCGCGCGCTCATATTCTCCAAACTCCCACAAGGCGGTAAAATCGCAGTAGTTGGTTTTCCTAACGTGGGAAAGTCTTCGGTCATCAATGCTTTGACGGGAAGGCATTCCGCTCCTACTTCCAAGCAAGCCGGTTTCACGCGTGGGAAGTCGTTGATTAAATTGAAAGAGGACGTGTACGTCTTTGACACGCCAGGCGTTATTCCTTATGACCAGCGCAATGAATTCCAGTTGTTGTTGGTGAATGCAAAGTCTCCCAATCAAGTGCAAGACATCGAAAATCCCGCTGTGGAATTATTGGGTTGGTTGCGCAAGAGTGAGTTATGGGGAAAATGGCTCAAGAAGCAGTATGATTTTGATATTGGCACGATGAACGCAGAAGAGGCATTGGAAGCGCTGGCGCAGAAGATGAATCGCTTGAAGAAAGGCGGCCTCCCCGACACGCGGACGATGGCCATTCAGTTGTGGCACGACTGGCAGAAGGGGAAAAATAAGTCCAAACCCTCTCGTGCGAAGTAATTCCTTTTAAGGCAAATTTCTTTCTTTTTGGCATGGATTTCTCCGCGCGTCGATCGCATGTGTTTCGTGTCATGATTGCCATGTATGCGGTGTTTGGATTCGCGTTGATTTATTTTTTGTTCTTCAACACGGGTTTGATGATTGCGCTCTCTCCACAAGGAAGTGGAAATGAAGTGCTGGTGTTGAATGATTCCGTGCACGCGATTCGGGATGTCTCTATTGTGTATGTGAAGGATGGCCAGCGTCAAGCCGTGGAGGTCATTCCTCTTCTTCTTCCGCGCGAGTCCAAATCCATTGTGCTAACTCCTGATATGGTGGATGCATCCAATCAAGTCGAGTTGCAGGCAATGGCTCCTTTTCATTTGACCACGCGGGCGTTAATCCCTGTGGGAAATCCGTCTCAGGATAATGGTCAAGTCACTTTTCAGTTTTCCTATCCGGCACTAGGGTATGTGAACCAACCTATTGAGGTCATTGTTTCGGGCTGCAATACGTCTTCTTCTCCTCAGCAGTTGCAGCTGGCCATGGAGCTTTCTTCGCATCCAGCGTGGACCCCTTCCCCGGTGGATTGGAGTATTCCCGCGAACGATTGCTCTTCTACAGATATCTCCTTTACTCCTACTGCTCTCGCGGCAAACCTGCCTATTAAAATACGCGTCTTGACTGCATGGCGTACCCTTGGGGAAGGGCAGCATCGCTTGGATGTGATTGCTTTTCCTTCAACGGATACCAACTCGCCAACAGGAACCGGTGTCTAGCATGCCCTCGCAATCCAACATGAATGTTTCTTCTCCCAGCGGCGGGGAGCCTTCTATTATTGAGATTATTCGCAACATGGTGGCGGAAGGGGAAAGTGAAGAGGCGATTCTCCAAACGCTTTCACAATTGGGTATTGATCAAAAAAAATCCCAGCGTCTTCTCTTATTGGCGCAAGCGGATACGTTTGCTTTGCTCCGCAGCGAGATTGGTAAAGTGGTGAAGCAAGAGATTGACACGCAAAAATCGGACATGCGTTCCTTTATGCAATCCGAGGCAAAGGCTTCCGTGGAAGGATTGCGTAACACGCTCACGCAATCGGTGAAACAGGATTTAGTGGCGTATGAGAATCAGATCACAAATCAATCTCGTTCTTTTCAATCCCAAATCTCGGATACCGTGCAGAAATTCACTGAGCTCTCAGAGCGCGTGCGCATTACGCTGAACACGCTCGGAAAGGATGTGCAACAGATTAAGGCGGACCAGGATGAGTTGCGCTTGAAGGGGATCTCTTCCAAGAATCGCATGATTTCAACCGTTGTATTAGTGATTGGAATTCTTTTTGTGTTGGCAGACCTGGGATTATTTGTGTTGAAATTCAATGCCGCGCTGACGATTGATTCGGTTATTATTTTCATTGTGATGGCGCTCGTGGGCGTGACGATGATGTTCGTTGCTACGCTGGTGTGATGGGTGTGCTTGCCAAGCCTCGGAAAAAAATACATTTTGTATTCAAGAGTCATCATCCTAACGAGCCGTATGCGCTTCCTGGGATGCCTTTCCCCGAGACGAAGACCACTATTTTTGAGGCTTCTTCTGGAGTGCTGCGCGGGCATTCAAAGCAATATATTTCTGCGTTAACTGAGCGTGCTCGCGGAATGGATTTGGGGCATAATGCTTCTGAACTGCTCGAGCATGTGGGAAAATTTTTGCCAAAAGGAAAGCGTGCAATCGCAGGGGAATCGGGCAACCCCCTTCAACTCACGAAATTGAAAGCCATGGATGCCGCGCTCGATCGCGCGGAATTGCGCTTTCATAGGAATCCTTCGTTTGAGAATTATTTGAAGTCGCTCGCGCTGAACGCCAAACACATGCGCTATCGCCACCTACTGATACGCAATACGATTCGTCGCCAGCGCAAGAGTGGGGTGCCATTAGTGGCGAATTATGGGTATACGCACTCGCTCCTTTCTGCGGAATTGCATTCGCGCGGAATTGATTCTTCGCGCGCCATGACGGCTCGTGAATTCAACCCCCACGAAACGGTATTGCGCAAACTCGTGCGTGGAAAAAAAGTAAAAGAGTTGTCGCAGAAAGAATTGCAGGAAGGTTATCTCTCAGAGTTGCTTTTTACTCCATTGTCGCAAGGATTATTTGGCAAGGAAAAGATTGGAAGTGATACGGAGGCGCGGTTTCACTCGATTGTGATGCATGCCTTGCTGCGTGGTCTCTCCAACCCTGAAAGGGTTTCATTGGTGTTGTCGCCTAGCTTGGATGCGCTGTTGCGATTCAATGGGATTAAATCCCTCGACGATCCTGCATTCGAAAAAGTGCTGCTGAAGAATTCCATTTTCTTTCGTCGGTTGGCGGGGCGACAGAAAAAATAGTTCTATTGTCTTTTCGTGCGATTGACTGCTCCAGCCACATCCAAGTGCTGGAATTTCTTCAAGTTTTCAATGGCCCATTCTAAGTAGACACGCGCGCGATAGGAGGCTTGTTTTTCGTATAATTGCTCCAATTCCACAATGGTTAATTCAAGGGGCTGCATAGGTAATAATCCACGCAAAGGGCATTTAAGACTGCCTCATTTTAGCTCGAAAAAACGTCCTTATCCGAGCTTGAAATCATCTAAATTCTTGCCTACTTCGAAGGCTTTTTCTCGTGAAATGGCGTAGGCTTTTCCCGTTTCGTGTAAGTGCTCTTTTCCGAAGAATCTCCATCCTTTATGAGGGATTTTCCACGCGATCACAAATTGCGCCCCTGCCGTCTTGCACCAGCTTTCTAATTCTTCCACTTGCAAGCGGGAGATATTCAAGTTGTCGGCTTTCCATGCTTTGCACTCAAAGGCGTAAATCTTTCCATTCTTCAACGCAACGGCATCGGGCATGGGTTTGTCGTTTTTCCCACTTCCCGCCACACGACAAACAGCCATCCCAGCTTCATAGAGTGCGCGCAGCAATTCGCGTTCGGCGTTTGCTCCCTTATTGTAATGGGTCATTCTCCTATGCACAGAAATGGGCTATTTATGCCTTTATCGAGGGATTGCGGCTCTTTCCTGGCAAATGCCGGTTTTATAAACATCGCGACATAATTAGTGGTAATAAAGGCAATTATTCAGACGGCCTTTGTTTACCATTCACGCTTATCATATTCGGAGCCGCTGGCTCTCAATTCATTAAGTCGTTGTCCTACCTATGCGACAACCTAGAAAAAAGTCCGTCTGTTTTCATTGCCATCCCATTGAGGTAATATTATGGCAAAAGCATACATTGAAGCAGTAAAGTATCAAGTGAAAATCAAATTCCAAATCAAAGGTGTAGTGGACAAACCAGACATTGTTGGGGCGATCTTCGGGCAAAGCGAAGGTCTTTTGGGAGAAGAAATGGACTTGCGCGAGCTCCAAAAAAATGGGCGCATTGGTCGCATTGAGGTTATTTCCCACCAAGAGGGGGGAAACACGTTCGGTGAATTGCACGTTCCTTCTTCCATGGATATGGCTGAGACATCCGTTCTTGCCGCTGCAATCGAAACCGTGGATAAAGTGGGTCCCTGCGAGGCGCAATTTAACGTCGAAGCCATTGAGGATACGCGTAGAGATAAGCGTGCGGAGATTGCCAAGCGCGCAAAGGAATTATTGAATCGCCTCAAAGAAAAACAAGGCCCGCAAATCGATGATCTCGCGGAAGAAGTGCGCGTAGAAGCGCGTGTGGAAAAGATTACCGAATACGGAAGAGAAAGACTTCCCGCTGGCCCCGAGATTGATTCGAGCGAAGAAATTATTGTGGTGGAGGGAAGAGCCGACGTCATGAATCTCTTGCGCTGCGGCATCAAGAATGCCATTGCCATGGGGGGCAGTCACATTCCTCAAGAAATTATTCGTCTTTCTCAACGCAAAACACTCACACTGTTCGCGGATGGCGATCGTGGTGGAGAATTGAATGCGCGAAAATTGCATCAGATTGCGCGCATCGCTTTTGTTGCAGTCGCGCCAGACGGAAAAGAAGTTGAAGAGCTGCAGCAAAAAGAAATCGTCCAAGCATTGCATCGTCGAAAGCCCGTGGCGGAATTCTTAGAACACATTGGTGTTTCGGCCCGCGAGACACGCCAAGGAGTTCGTCCCGCGCGTGTTCCTCCTTCTTTTCCTAGAGAAGAGGTGCACAGCTCGCACGCATTCGAATCAGACTCTCCCACTCCTTCAATGCCAATGCCTGGGAGACCGCTTTCCACTCCTGGAATGCGACGCCCCCTGCGTGGTTCTCCGAGTGGAGCGAGTATGCATCATGCGTTCGGCAAGGATGTGGATGAGAATCCTCTAGACATTCCTTCTGGTGTGCAACCGTCGCGTTTGCCTCCTGTTGCGACGAGCGAAGAGCATGCCAAACTGGCTCCTTTGCTCGGAAAAGTAAAAGGCAAATTAGTTGCGCTTTTCTTGGATGAGAAAGGCAAGCAGTTGCACGAGGTGGCAGTACGTGAGATGGTGGCAAAATTGAAGAATGCCAAGAACGTCCACACGATTGTGGCGGATGGCATCATCACAAAGCGCCTCTATGATGCGGCCGAAGCGGCGAAAGTGCAAGTGATTGCAGGCATCAAGAAGGGCAAGTTCGATGAGGGGAAAGTAAAAGTTATTGTGATGTGATTCTTCGCATCAAAAATAGTCGTTAAAAAATATGAACTGAGGGAGTGGAGTTTTTTTTCCACTTCCTTCAATAATTTTTTTTTCTTTATTTTTTCATTCTGGGTGTGAATCGCTTGCTTTTCATTTCCATGATGTTTTCTTCGATGGGTAATGTCAGTCTCCAGGAGCGGTAGAATACCATTCCCACAATGAGTGCGGCGACCCAAAAGAATACGGCGGCGACGTTGTCCAGCAACCCGAATGCTACTTGCAAGTCGGTCAAGCGGAATTGGTTGGCGCGCAGTAGGATGCCGAACGCAGTGGCTGCTTGTTCTTGGCATGCCTCGAATGAGATCGTATTGGAATTGGCGGCGTCGATGCATGCGTGCACGGACTTTACGTTTTCCCATGAATCGAACATTCCTGTGAGACTGTGTAATAGCATGAGCGTGGCGGCCAACATCACAAATGCGCCAAATAATTTGGGCAGGTGTACGTCTCTCGAGCCTAATCGGAATAATATGATGCGTCGCATATGGGCTTCAACCTCTGACTGAGGCAAGAAATCCACCTATTTAAAGCTGAGTCTATCTCCGGTGCATCGGCCTTTTCGAGTGGGTTTAGCGGGTTGCGCAAAAACAAAATCCCCCACGCTTATATACGCCAACTCATTGCATTCGAAAAATTGCCCGGGTTTTTGTGATGGCTGAAGAGTTGCGTTCCAAGGATTATTTGAAGAGCCTCATCGAGGCAGCCCCCAAGCCAGCGGCAACGCTAAAACCAGCTCCTGCAGCAGTGAATTCTTCTCCTTCTGCTTCTCCTAGTATTCCTCCTCTTTCTCCTCCTTCCGTTTCTCCTTCTCGCTCAGCAATGCCTCCGCTTCCATCGCATGCTCGAGAGGGTATTCCTTCCCCTTCCTCTTCTCCTTCTTCTCCCATGGGATTGCGCGAGGATGAGATGAATGCCCTTGTGCAGAAACTCTCGCAGTTGCGCAGCGTTCCTTCCTCATCTTCTTCTTCCGCTTCCTTGTCCGGCTCCCCTCCTGCTGCTCCCGTTCCCGTGGCGGCTTCCGCCCGAAACCAATCATTTGTTTCTCCTCCTGCTTCGATTCCTACGACGATGGCCAGACCGCCTGTTTCTCCTTCAAAGCCCACAGTTGATTTTTCCAAAGTCGTGCAGGATTTGAAAACGCTGGCGCAGGAAAAGGAGATGCCTTCGTTTGAATCGGTGATGGAGACAAAACCCAAAACCTTGTTGGAAGAATATGGCAAGGCCAAAATATATCGAGTGCAGAATGAATCCTTGCTTTACTATTATGTTCCCGTTGCTCGTCCCACGGTGAGTGAGCGCGCAATCATTAACACGCTCAAGGAAGTGGCCACGCGCCTGATTACGATTACTCCTTACAAAATCCGTGATCCCGAGCAGAAGCGCACGGTGTATCGTCAACAAGTCTTGGATATTTTGCGCGCTTCCCCGGAGATGAAAGTTCCTCCCACGAAATATGAATTCTATGCCGAAGCGGTTGTTTCGGAGATGGTGGGGTATGGGTTGATTGATGATCTCATCAAGGATGATCGTCTCGAAGAAATCATGGTCATTGGTCCCCGCGTCCCGGTGTATGTGTTTCATCGCAAGTACGACATGATGATCACTAACATTCAATTCACCACGGACGATGAAATTGAAGATGTGATTAATCGCATTGCGCGCGAGGTTGGAAGAAGAGTAGATATTTCTTCTCCCCTGCTGGATGCGCGTTTGTTGGATGGCTCTCGCGTGAATGCGACGATTCCTCCTGCTTCCGTTTCCGGGTCCACGCTCACGATTAGAAAATTCCGCGCGGATCCTATTTCGATGGTGGACTTGATTACCTACAAGACGCTCTCCTCTCAAGCAGCTGCTTTCTTGTGGGTGTGTTCGGATGGGATGAAGGCGCAGCCCGCGAACATGCTCATCTCGGGAGGCACGAGCTCTGGTAAGACCACGCTGTTGAATGTGTTGTGTTCCTTTATTCCCGCGAACGAGCGTGTGATTTCCATTGAAGACACGTCCGAGTTATCCCTTCCCATTACGCACTGGATTCGTTTGGAAGGACGTCCCCCTGGATTGGAAGGAAAAGGAGAGTTGACTCTGGATATTCTGACCAAGAATTCTTTGCGTATGCGTCCGGATCGTATTATTGTGGGTGAAGTGCGTCACAATGAAGCGTTTTCTCTTTTTACTGCCATGAACACGGGTCACGATGGTTCGATGGGTACGGTGCACGCCAATTCAGCAGAGGAAACACTCATTCGTGTGACCTCTCCTCCCATGGATGTTCCTTCGGTGATGCTTTCGGGTTTGAATTTTGTCGTCGTAGCAAATATTTTTCATTCCTCCAGCAAGGGAAGCTTTCGCCGTGTCACGGAGATCGCAGAAGTCTCTGGGGTGTTGCAGGGCAAGCCGGCCACTAATCCCATTTTCACGTGGGATCCTGTGCGTGATGAGTTGATTCGTACGAATGTTCCCGTGCACTATCTCGAGCGCCTTTCTCAATTGACGGGGAAATCAAAAGATGAGATTGAGCTTGAGATTAAGCGCCGCGAGCGTTTCTTGCAGGGTCTTGTGGAGAGAAAAGTGCGCGACCTCAAGACGGTCTCGCAGCTTTCGCAGCAGTTCGTTGAGGAATCCTCATGACGGAGTTCTCCAACATCAAGAAGCGCATCGAGGAGCGCAAGGGCGTGCAGAAGGATGCTCCTGAAGAGGTTGCGGATTTTGATGAGCGCCAGATTAATCAGATTGTGCAGCGCATGAAGGGAAAGTATGAGTCCCAAGGCATGCAATTCAATGATGTCTCGGGGCAGCTTGCCGAGTTGAAGGATATTATTTCCGGCAACGACAAGAAGCAATTCGAATTCGGCGGAGCAGAGCAACTCTCTGAGAAGTCTTCTCCTTTCGTTCGGAGCATGGGCCGCTTATACCGCTACATGCGCGGTCCCTTGGATGCAGTGGGGAAAGTGGTGGAGAAATTTCCCCAAATGAAGACGCTGAATTATTATCTTTACTCTGCCAACATGAATTATTCCGCGCGCCAATGGGTGGCGTTGATTTCAATTGTTTCCGTGCTCGTGTTTGTCTTTAGTGTTTTTGGTTTGCAATTATTGTTTTTTCTCTTGCGCGAGATTGGTGCGCGCAGAGGATTGACATTGACTCCCGTTCTCGTGACGCTGAGCGTGCTATTGCCTTTTGTGATTGGGCTATTTCTCTCGCTCATTACAATCATTGTAGGATTGTTGATTCCGAAGTCTAACGCCGTGCAGCGTGGAGAAGCCTGTGCTTCCGAGCTATCTTTCGCGTTGCGCCACATGGCGGCGGAGTTGCGTTCGGGTTTGGGGTTGTATAAGACGATCCAAACGATTGCCAAGGCAGACTATGGTGTGCTCTCGGATGAGTTTGCTAAGACAATCTCTGAAATCGAAGAGGGCGTGGACACGAAGGATGCACTGAAACATTTTGCCGCGCGCACGCAGTCGCGTCAGCTCTCGAATGCGCTGCGTCACATTATTCGTGCGCTAAAAACTGGTGGTAATCTTTCAGAAATCATGAGTACGATTGCGCAGGATGTCTCATTTGATTTGCAGATTCGCATCCGCGAGTATTCGGAGCGTCTGAACTTTTTTGGTGTCATTTTCATCTTCATGGGAATTGTGGCGCCCGTGTTTGTGGGTGTGTTAGGTGCGATTGCGAATAGTGGTTTGCCTATTCCCATTTCTCTTCCTCTTTCTCCTCCGATTATTTTTGCGTATTTTTTGGGGGTCATGCCTTTGTTCATGGCGATGCTGGCGTACTATTTGTTTATCAGCCAGCCGAGGGGTTGAATGGTTATGCGTACTCAAAATAATCGCACGCCCATCGAGTTGTATCAGTATTACATGCGCCAAGCCGAGTTGGAGATCCCTCCCATGGTTTGGATTGTGGCATCATTCATTGCTGCGCTCGCGGCAGGGTTGCTATTATTCTTTCTTTCAGTCTTTCTGAAGTTGAATGAGCCCTTGCTTGGGGTGTTGGGTTTCTTCATTGTGCTCGACATCATGATTGGCTACCCCTACTTGAAGGGTCGTGGAAGAATTGAATCCATTGAGGCGAATCTCCCGGATGCGCTGAAGCAGATGGCGGATACACTGAAAGCGGGTTCCACGTACGAGTATGCCTTGCGCGAAGTCGCAGCCTCCCAATATGGTCCGCTCACCGAGGAAATGAAGAAAGTCTTGCGTAAATTAGAAGAGGGTGAGAATTTCGAGAATGCCATGATGTCGATGTCCAATGCGGTGGAGTCGCGTCTCGTGAAGCGTGTGATTACCATCATTCTTGATTCCATTCGTGCCGGTGCCGCATTGGCGGATATTTTGGATGAGATTGCGCTGGACGTGCGCGAGCTGAATCGCATTGGCCTGGAGCGCAGGGCCAAGACCATGATGCAGGCCATCTTCATGGTGGCTGCTGGGATTATTGTGGCGCCATTTATTTTTGGTCTGATTTCCACAGTCATTGACTTGCTCATTAGTACGGCGACAAAAACGGGTTCATTGGAAGGGACTCAACTTACTGTCATACTTAACTCAAAAGACTTGATTATCTTCTCCGTTAAGTCGTATTTGTTGGTGTTGGGCATTGCTACTGCAGTAATGATGGGGATCATGCGCGACGGAAAGCTTTCCAAAAGCCTTTTATATATGCCTTTTCTGGTATTGCTGGCTTACATTGTGTACTTCCTGTCGCGCTTCGTGACGGGATTGCTGGTGGGGAGCCCGATATGAGTGCATTGGGAAACCGCGCGCAAGCTTCAACAGAATTATTAATTCTGGTGGCGGGCGTGATTTTCTTGGCGACCATCATTGGTTTGATTGCCAAACAATTGCTCATTCAAGTTTCCCCTGGAGTCAGCACAACAACCAACACAGTGGTTAACCAATTGAGCAACAACTCGTAAAAACGGAGGGAGCAGATGGATTCACGCGGACAAGGTGCATTGGAATATCTCTTATTGATTGGTGGAGCAGTCTTGATTGCAACCATCGTATTGCTGATTATCATCGGCACCAGCGGTAGCACCAACACAATCATCAACAACAACATTAACACGTACACAAATCGTTTGAATAACGCCGTTCCATGATGGCGTTTGAGGGGGATTCCCCCCTTCGATTCTTTTTTTTTTCATTCTCTTTTTGATTTTCTTCGAGCGCGCAGGCTCGGCATTTAATAACTGCTTTTGCGTTCGTTTGTGTATGGATTCCAAAGCGCAGGTTTCATTGGAATATCTCCTCACCCTAGGATTTGGTATTACGCTGGCCACGATCGCCGCGCTGCTCGCATTCCAAGTGGCTTCGATTGCGCAGGTGGCGGAAAAGAATATTGAGCAGTTCCGCCAAGAGTCTATTTTGACTTTCTTGGGAAGTTGATTTTTTTATGTTTCCAGAGCTGCGAGTAGGGATTTCGCTTATCGCATTGCTCTATTCCACCTATACGGATTTCAAATCCCGCATAATCCCGGATTGGCTCACGCATGGGATTGCAGTAGTTGGGTTATTGATTGCGTTCTTCCAATCCTATGAAGCAAAGAGCATCGATCCCATGTTGTTGGTGGGCGCCACGACTCTTGCGACATTTCTCGTGGCGTATGGTTTTTGGAAATTGGGTGCGTGGGCGGGTGGGGATGTCAAGCTCTTCACTGCATTAGCGACACTAAATCCATTAAATTATTTTGTGTTTGGAAATGCGCTCAATCTTTCTTTTGTTTGGAATGGCGCGGAATTATTGCACGCGAGTTCATTGCCTTTTTTCATGCTGAACCTCTTCATGCTTTCCGTGATCATGCTCATGCCCTACACGGCGCTACTTGCATTACAGGCGCTGGGGAAGAATCACTTGCGCGGGGAATTTGTTTCTCTTTCTAAAAATGCGCTGCTGCGCGTCATTGAGCACACGGGTGTTATTGTGTTGCTTTCAGTGGTGCTACAACAATTGCAATTGCCTTTCTGGTTATTGCTTCCCACATTATTTGTTTCTGCTTTCTTGCCCAAACTGGTGCGTTGGTTGCTGGCAGGATTAGCAATTGCGGGATTGGTTGCGCAACAAATTCCTCTTCCAGATGCACTTTCATTATTTGCTGTTTTGTTGTTGGTTGAAATGCTCTTGGCCTGGTATGGTTTTGCGCGCAAGCATGTGCTCACGTACAAGGAAAAGATTTCCAATCTCAAAGAAGGAGATATTCCTGGAGAACTTTTTTTGCGTGAGCATGGAAAAGTAGTGAAGGGCATTGCTCCCTCGCTAAAAACCATTATTAACTCCGCCAAAGCAGGGGATGTCATGGGCATCCTGCACTCAACGAAGCAGCAAGGCGAAGTCATCGCGGATCCCGCGAGCGCAGCGGGTTTGCTTCCTGAGCAGATTCGCGTGTTGAATGTCGCGGTGAAGAAAGGCGAAATTCCCAATGAGATTATGCTCAAAGCCTCTTCTCCTTTCGCGCCTGCCGTGCTGATGGCGTTTGTGTTATTGCAACTATTAGGGGATGGTCCCCTCGCGTGGTGGTTTGGATGAGCCGTTTCCATTCTTCTTTTGGACAGCGCGGTCAGGCGAGCTTTGAGTTCATTTTGGTGTTGTTGTTTGTGTTGACGATTTTGATGGTGCTGATTCTTCCCATGGGCCAGAGCACGCAGCGTGCCATGGAGGATGTGTTTCGCGCCAGCATGCTTTCGCGTAACATGTCTCAGCTTGATTCGGCTTTGGAACGCGCGCAGCTCCAAGGAAGCGATAGCCTCCAGCCCTTGGAGTGGTATTTGCCCCGGGACAGTAATGTGTTGTGCCACATTGCTTCTTCTCCGAGCGATGTGAATCGTATTTCTTTTACGGTGTTGTTCTCCAAGAAAGTATTTCAGGCCTCGGGCGTGACCATTCCTGGGTGCGTGGATGATCCTAATTCCAACTTCATGCCTTGCACGAAATCCATTGTTTTTCCTTCCTCGCTAGCGCTGCGCTGCCAACAATCCGCGGTGGTTGATTTCTTTTTGAATGCGGAAGAAAAGGGATTCAATCAATCCTTTGCTCTGCGCTATATTGCTCCTGCTTCTACTACTGCGAGCGCATCGGTTGATTTTTTGGTGAGGTGAGGGTGTTGCTTCATTCGGTGCGCGGTCAGTCGAGTATGGATTCCTTGCTGGTGATGGGTTTCGTCGTGGTGGTGTCGATGATTATCCTCATTCCCTTCGTGCAGAATCAAGCCATTACCAATGCCGCGCTCACGGCGAAGCTGGCGGTTTTGCCCTATTTGGGTGGGAATGCTTTTCCGATGCACGTTGATTCCATTATTCCGGTTGCGACTCCTACGACGATTGCGGTTGATGTGGTTACTTCCGGTAAAATGGATTCGGACACGCGCAATCTTCTCACGGGCGCGGCGTGCTTGGGTATTTGCACTGAGATCAAGCAGTCAGGGGCCTATTCTGCTGCGACTTTTTCTTGGACCAACAGCTCTACTCCCGCACTAGTGGTGTGCTCTCCCGTTTCGTGTTAATTTTCCCTAGTTTTTAATGGGTTTCGCTGCGCGCATTGGAGCATGTTTTTCTCAAGGCAGGTGCGTGCGCTAGGATGGATATCCCTTGGGATGATTTGCTTGTTGAGCGTAGCCTGGCTTGAAGAACAGCGCGTGGTTTTTCTTGATTCCCTGCACGATGCGCATGCGCTTCCTCTTCCGGTGCGCGTCGTTTTCACGGCTTCGATTCATTCTTTGCGCGACTCCGGCGGGGCGCTAGTTCTGGAGTTAGTGAATAATGGAAAACTAACTTGTTACTGGCGTAAACCCCCTACATTGCGTTTCTTTTTTCCAGGAGATCGTGTGCGCGTGACTGGGAAAATAGAATTGACTCCGAGAGGAAAATTGTGCGTGGTGGATTCGCTTGCTTCCGCTTCCCATTGAAGTCACTGCGGGCGCTTGTGCGGGGGTACTGCTGTTTCGCCTGGGCCTTCCGCATTTGATTCCCTTGCTGGTGTGGGCTCCCCTTGCGCATGCATTTGTTTCGATTGGTTTTGTGATGGGATTAATTTCGAGTAGTGTCTGGCAGTTGTCTCGTCCTCTTTTTTCGCGTGGCCAGTCTTTTCCTTTTGGGGTGTTGATTTCACTGGCGTGTGCGGGCGTGGGATTGAGTTTAGTGGAATGGGCTTTACCGTTTTTGTTTTTGGTAGAAGGAATCATTGCCCCGCTGTTGGTGGTGGCTGTGCTATGGGTGTTGTTCTTTTCTTCACACGGGGGTAGGGCGCGCATCCTAGTGATTGGGTGTGGGGTGTTAGCACTAGTGTTGGGGTGGTTTTCCTTGCATGTGTGGGCGATCCCTCTTGCGCTTCCGGCGTTGCTGTTGGGATTATTTGGCTTTTCAAGCGTGGAGCAAAGACAACCCCACGCCGCAGAGGAATTGCATCCACTGCGTGAAAGTGTGGTGGGGGTGATTCTTGGGATTCTTCCGGGGTTGGGTCCGGGATTAATGGGAGTATGGTGGGGTTCGCCGCACTTTTCTCCTTTCATGGGGATTGCTAATCTTATTTTTAGTTTGGGCTATGTGGCTCTCTCGGGTAAAATCCGGAGCGTTCCGGCAGAATTGTTATCGAGTACTGCGCTGGGTTGGAATGAAATTTTTTTGGTCATCGTAAGTGGGGTGTTTATGGCGTGGGGATTTGAGCAATTGCTTCCGTTGTTTTCTTTTTCTCTTCCTCTTTCTTTTTGGTCTTTCTTGCATGTGGTGGCGCTCATTTTTTTGGGGAGTGCTTCCACGCTATTGCTGGTGGTTGCGGCCCTGGCGTGGTCGCGTGCCGCGCACGAATGGGGTGTTTTTCCCTCGCTGGGGTTGTTGGTGTTGATTCCCCCTATTGTGTGGTTTTATTCTTGAGCGGTGTAGCGTGTGGTATGCCCCAAAAAGAATGGATGATTTCCTCCATCCTGTTGAAGGATTTGTTGCACGCCTCGAAGCGTGCGCACCCGAATGAATTTATTGCGCTTCTTTCCACGCTCGAAAGGGATAGTTTGGTGGTGGGAGAGGTAGTGGTGATTCCCGCGATTTCAGGAAGAGACTATGCTGCGCTCCACTCGGAGTTGATTCCCTTTGATCCATTGATTGTGGGTACGGTGCACTCGCATCCCACTCCTTCTCCCTATCCTTCTTCCCAGGATTTGATGACTTTTTCTCGGATGGGGGAGTTCCATCTCATCCTGGCGTATCCTTATACTCCATCTAGCGTGCGCGCGTTCAACGCAAAGGGGAAGCGTATTCCCTTGCGCCTCGTCTGAAATCAGCATTAAATACGGCTCTTCCTTGCACCTATGCATGCGCGCGCGTGGACAGAGTGGGATGGATATGGTGCTGGCCATTGTTTTTCTTCTCACGGTGCTGGCGGTCTTTTCTTCCGTGCAATCGCGTTTCATGTCATCGCAGGGATTGCTCACAACACAATCCCAATTGCATGCGAACGCGCGTAGTGTTTCTTTTTTGCTCACGCAGGCAGGGTGGTATTTTCCCCCGGCTCCTGCTCAAGCAGCCTATCGTCCATTTGCTTTTTTTGCGAGTCAAGAGGAGTTATTTTCCCCGCGTAGCTTTGGACAAGAACAATCCTTGTCGTGTATTCCCTCGCTTGAGCGTTCGCTCGCGAGTGCGGATGCGAATGTGGTGTTGTCTCTTTCTTCTGCCGAGACCTCTTTTTCTCGTGATGTAGTGGTTTCATTTCCTGTTTTTCTTCCTCTTTCCTTTCCCGCATTTGTCCCTCAAACCATTCCTGCGTCTCCGTCGCGAGTGGTATTGGATTCGTGTGATCTCCCCGTGAGCGTGGTTCCATGATGGCTTCGCAGCGCGGGCAATTATTTTCTCTTGACATTATCCTAGGGGCGGTTCTTTTCACATTGGTGCTCGGCCTTCTTTTGGGTCAATCCGAGTTATGGATTTCCTCACAGCATCAATCGCGTGAGACCGCGGAGTTGCATGCGATGAGCTTGCTGGCCTCGAATGCGCTGGTGAGTAACCCCATTCTTTCCGCGAGCGATGGCGTTGGAGTAGTGAACCTGCGCTGCGCTCCTGCTGAATGGGCGGCGCATAATGATATTTCCTGGGTGGAAAACTGCGCGTGGTTTGATTCCTCCAAAAATTATTCCATTTCTTCTTCTGGATTGGGCATTCCTGCTGGGTATGGTTTTCTCATTGCATTCTCTAATCCCCCATTCGTGCTTCCTTCAGGGCAACAGGTTCCTGCGAATAAGGCGTTTGCTTCGGTGGATCGCAATATGCTCATTTTTGCTTCGAATCCGAGCGCGGGGATGATTTCGAGTTGCTTTGTGAATGGGTGTCCCAACAATATCCAGTCCGTTCGCATTTCCGTGTGGAGGGATTCCTAATGCGGGGTTTTATTTTTTCGTTGGACATGGTGTTTGCCGCCACGGCGATTATGGCTGCGCTGGTGTTGATTGGTTTCGCCCTGCAGCAGTCTTCGAGCCCTTCTTCCGCGGATGCCGTGCTTTCGATGCATGCGCGGGATGCTGCGTTGATGCGTGTCTTTGGGGGAGGAGCAACTCCTCCGATTCCTTCCACGGCGGGCGCGTTTGCGTGTGCCTCTGTATTCGAGCGTGTTTCTTCTACTTCACTCCAACTTCCTTCTCTTCCAAGTAGTTGGTCTATATTACAATCCTGCGAGGCGATGCCATGAGGGGCTTTTTTTCTACCGTTGTAGTGGGGATGGCGGTCATTCTGTTGATTGCCATCTTCTATGCGCAGCAGAGCCAAGTGATTTCAGAGCAGGAGTCGATGCGCTCGTTGATTGTGCAGCAGTCTCTTTCCAAGGAGTGGTCACTCGCACGGCAGGCGTATTCTCAATTTGCCTCGGATGCGATTGCGGAAGCGATGGATGTGCAGATGAGTGGTCCTTTTTCCGCTGCAACGTGTCCGAATGGTCCTGTGGGCGCGGATTTCTCCGCGGCAGTGGGGTTGCGCTGGAATGATGTGAATCTCTTTCTCCAGCAGCAGTTGGATGTGAATTGCCAAGCCATTATTTCTCCTTCCCTTGAAAGTAGTGCGTGTGGTTCTGCTTGTGCGCCGTATGGGGATGTCATCTCAGGGCAGGATGTATTGGTCTCGCTCACGTGTTCCAAGCAAGCGAGTAATGGAAGGTTGCATCAATTGGCTTTTCCTTTTACACTGAATAAGCTGATTGTGCTGAGTTGGGATGCGCCTTCTTCTTCATGCCGTGTGATGGTGAGTGATAATATTCCTTCCCCTTCTATTGTGGAAGTCAGTCATGTTTTGACGTAATGTTTTTTTCCATTACCTTTGCGACACCACTTCCATATTGCATGGCTTTCTTGGGTTGCATCGCTATTTCTCTGGGTAATCCCTCTGTGATTGCGAGGCGGCGGAGTGCGTTCTTGCGTAGCGTTCCATTTTCTCCTTCTAAATTCTCCCACGCAGGGATTGCAAGCGCAGCAGCTACGAATGATTGGTCCAAGTAGGGGGTGCGTAGCTCTACGCCAAATCGCATAGTGCATGCGTCTTCTCTCCAAAGATTTTGTTTCCACATTTCGTGCATGCGTTTTTCTCGTAATTTGTTGATTTCTTTTTTTTCTCCTCGCATGCGTTCAAACTCCCCATACCCACAAAAGAGTTCATCGGCTCCCGTTCCAGAGAGCAAGAAGCGGAATCCCAGTTGGTGCGCATAGTGGGCGGTTGCCGCATTGACAATGCCAATGCGCTGCTGGAGCTGGTCTTGCGTCTGCAGGATGTGCGTCACTTCTTTGGCTAGTTGGTGGATTGTTTTTGTTGTGAGTGTTTTCCACTTGAGTGTGATTCCAATTTCTTTTGCGGCTTTTCGGGCTTGGATTTCATCATGGCTTCCCTTGATTCCGACGCCGATTCCAATGACTTTTTTTCCGAGTTGCTTGGCAGTATAAGCGACAAGCGCGGAATCGATTCCTCCTGAAAAGCTGACGGCGATGCGCTGCTTCCCATTCGTGCGAAGCGCCATGCTTTCCTTCCATTCCTGTGCGAGTGAGTGTGAGGTGATTTTTTTATGGGGAATAATTGGAGTGAGGTGTAATTTTCCCTTTTGCGCGGTTGCGAGTTGAGTGGGAGGAAGCAAAAACGCACGTGGATGAATGGGTTCTGAGGAAAATATGATTTTATTTTTTTCTTCCGCTACCCAAATGGGTTTTTTTCCCAGTGCATCGCGGAATGCATATGTTTTTTCTTGGAATTGAATCGCCAGCGCATAACTCCCACGTACTTCCTGCTGGAGTCGTGTGGCAATTTGAGCAATGGGTTGTTTTTCGCTCCATTTTGCGATGAGCGCGCATAGCAATTCCGCGTCCGAGCTGTCCTTTGAAATGGGGATGGAGTATTTCTTGGCGAGCTCGTGGTAATTGTATATTTCTCCATTGTGTGCTAGCGTGATATTTCCTTTGTGCGTTGCGCGAGTGTAGGGGGGGCTTCCTTTTCCCGTGAGGGACAGCAGCCCATTGGCGATCCACCATGGCGAGGTGGTGCTGAGATTTTTTAGCGCTGTGCTTTCATAGGTGCGTGAAAAGCATTGGAGTGTTTCCCCTGCGAATCCAATCCCATCCGGTCCGCGGTGGCGCAGGCGTTGGGCGTAATGAATGATTTCGCTGCTTGGAATGGGTTTTGTTGAATGGATTGCGATGATGGAACACATAGTATTTCCCAGGCTATTGCCTATGCATGCCGATATGCATATTAAAAGCCCCATTCTTAGTGGAGAGTATGACTACTAAACCTTCTTCCTCCAAAAAACCAATCCCCATGCTCGCTGCTGCCATCGTGGGATTGGCCGTTATCGCAGCGGTTATTTTTGTTTTCCAGAATGAGTTCACGCTGGATAACCCCATCCTTCCCGCAGCGCAACCGCGCCTCGTCTATTCCAATTTCGCTGATTCCTCGCAGCAGGCGAATTTCCAGTCGGCTTCTGCTTCTCCCTATCTGACGATCTATAATGGCAATCTCGCCAGCGTCTCGCAGTCCTTTGATGCGCAACTGACTTCGGGAGAAAATTCTATTTCGTTCACACAGATTCCTTCCCAGATTATTCCTGCGAGCGTGTTTGTGTTGGCTTCCAATCCCGGAACCCAAATTCTGAAGCAAGAATATCTCTTTGACACTTTTTCCTCCGAGGCATTACTCCAACGCCACTTGGGTAAGAGCATTACGCTCTCCATTGATAATGGCAGCACCGTGCAAGAAGTTACGGGCATCCTGCGCTCCTATCAAGGGGACATCATCCTCGAGACTTCGAATGGGATTCAGAGCATTGCGCGCAGTAGTATTGTGAGCACGCGCTTCTCGGATTCTTCTAATTTGAGCACGCAGCCTTCGTTGGTGTGGGATATTCGTTCTACGTCTCCTGGAACCCAGTCCCTGAATCTTTCATATCTCACGAATGGCGTGGATTGGCAGACCAATTATGCCATTGACTATGATGAGGACACTTCCTCGATTGATTTGCGCGCGTGGGCGGATGTCTCTAATAATACGGACTTTGCCTTCGATAACGCTAAGTTGAGCCTCGTAGCGGGGACGATTAATCGTGCGCTCTCGGTCTCTCCTTACTATTATCGCGAGAAAGCCCTGTACTCGGATGGATATGGCGGAGCAACGGCTGAGGCTTCGGCTCCTGCACCGGCATTTGATTCCGCTGGCGTGAGTGAGTATCATCGCTATGACTTGGCTTTTCCCACTACCATCAAGAGTCATTCTTCTCAGCAGTTGAACCTCTTGGAGGCAGAGAATATTCCCGTGACGCGTGAATTGGTCTTTGATTCCTATTCCGCTGGGGCCGTTCAAGCAACACTGACTTTCAAGAATGAAAAGTCCAAGGGATTAGGCGTTGCATTGCCCGCGGGAACAGCTCGTGTGTATGCCTCCGTTGCTAATTTCGGCCAGACCTTTGTGGGAGAAGATAGCGTTGATAACACTCCCGCAGACAAAGAAGTAAAATTGGACATCGGTGAAGTGTTCGATGTTCGTGGAGAAAGAAAGGTCTTGGACACGAGTTATCCTTCCAAGAATTGTACCTTGAATCGCGTAGAAGTCAAATTGACTAATGCCAAATCCAAGGCGGAAAGCGTGAAGGTAGTAGAACACACGTATGGGGATACTACGATTAGCAACAATAACTTCCCCTACACGGTGAAGGATGCGCAGACATTTGAGTTTGTGATTTCCGTTCCAGCGAATGGAAGCCAGACCTTGAATTTCAGCGCCAACAGCTGCTACCCAATCTATAACTAATCGCACTCCTTTTTTCTTTTTAAAAAAGAAAAAAGTAGTCGCCCATTCAAAAAAGAAAAATTGTTGGGTTATTGCAGTTGCAATAACCCTTCCTCGGTCCGCCCGGACGAAACCGGGCAGGTTTGGAATCCGAACCATGCATCCGCTCCACTTATATTTCTGTGCTGCTTCTATCCTGCTATGGTTTCCTTTGATCGCATTGATAAGTTGATTTTGCAGCGTCTCATGGAAGATGGTCGTGCTTCTTTTTCTCAGATTGCTAGAGAAACAAAGCTCACGGATGTGGCAATCAAGAAACGCTTTGAGCGCTTGAAGCGCCAGAATCTCATTCATGGGGTTCGTGCCGAGTTGAATTATGATTCGTTGGGTTATTCTAAACCCATTTATGCGCTGCTGAAAGCCGACCCTGCGAAGATTACTTCGTTGGAGAGAAAGTTCGCGGATATGGATTTTGTTCTTGAGTATGCGCACGTGCTGGGGAATCATAATTTTGTGTTGAAGTTGTTAGTGCCTGATTTTCCTAAAGCCAAGAAGATGGTGGAGGATTTGGGTAAATTGGATGGGGTGTTGGAGATCAATTCCATGGCCGTTCTTTCTGAAACGCGCAAGACCAATTCTTTGCCCGCAATCCCCCTGCAGAAGAAGTTGTTTGCGGAATAATTTACTTTATTTAATTCGTCGTGCGACAATCAACACGCGGTCATTAGGGGTGACTGGTTTGACAGTTGGGTATAATGGGGTACTTGGGCTGTAACTGACTGGCTCCTGGTGCTCGACTGAAAATCCCATTCGCTCCAATAATTGCAGGAGTCGATGGTTGTCTGTTAATCCTCTTTTGGGATGAAATTTATCTCCCATTCCATGTCCTGGTTGGTTAAAGATAACAATTCTCCCTCCAATTTTCAAAAATCGACTCATTCGTAAAATGGAGCGGCGGTAATCGACATAGTTGAGTACATCCGAGAAAACGAGCGTATCTACTTGGGGGATTTTTTTCCTTGGGTCAACTCCAAGATAACGTGCTGCATGAAGTAATCGTTTCTTTTGTATGGTGGAATCAGTTGAATTGTCTTCGATATCGGCTTGCAAATCCAATATTCCTTCTTTTTCACTCGCTAATTTTTCAAATCCAACGTCGACACGAATAATTTTTTTTCCAGTAGTGGGATAGAATAATCGGCTCTGTCGTTGAAAGTATTCATCAGACACGCTTCGTTTTGCGCTGCCCACATCTAGGATGACTTTTCCGATAAAACCTCTTTCTTCGAGCTGTTTGAATAATGGGGGTAATACATTGAGTTTTTTTCTGATTCCATGGTGTTCATCAATGGGTTTGGAATAGCTCATTCCGTCATCTCTTTGATACGGTTCTGCATTCCATTGTTTTCGTCTTCTCTCTTCGAGTCGACGAGCGTTCATATTGCGTATTCGGCGCGGCGGGGTTGGCATTCCTAAGAAATAGTTTCTCTTATTATAATGGTTTTTGCCATAGGAGTAGTATGCACATCATTATCGCGGAAAAGTCCATTGCCGGAGAGAGAATTGCTCAGATTCTTGCGGATTCAAAGGTGATTACCAAATCCCATGGTAGAGCGCGTTATTTTGAATTAGAATTCAAGAAAAAACCCACGATTGTCTTGCCATTGAAAGGGCACGTCGTTGAAGTGGATTTTCCAAAGAAGTATAGTTATTGGAAGGGCACGGATTTGAAAGAACTCGTGAATGCCCCCATTGACTACAATCCCTCTGAACCTGAAATTGCGCATTTATTGCGAAACTTAGGAAAGGATGCCCAAACCGTTACCATTGCAACGGATGCCGATCGCGAAGGAGAGAGTATTGGCGTGGAAGCCCTGCGCATCATGCAAGAAACGAATCCTACTGCTAAAGTAGATCGTGCGTACTTTTCCGCAATGACTCCCAAAGAATTACAGAAGAGTTTTTCGGAATTAGTGGGGGTGGATTACAATCTCTCGGATTCCGCGGATTCGAGGAGAGAAATTGATTTGGTCTGGGGCGCGGTTCTTACACGCTATGTTTCCATTATGGGCAATCGCATGGGGAAGGATTTCATTTCCGTAGGACGCGTGCAAACCCCTGTGCTCGCGCTCATCGTGAATCGTGAAAAAGAGCGTATTGCTTTTGAGAAAAAGCCCTATTGGGAAATTGTTGCGCAATTGGAGAAAGAAAAAGTTTCATTTGAAGCTTCTCATAAAGAAGGAAAGTTTTGGGAAGAGCCCAAAGCAAAAGCTATTTTTGAAAAAGTAAAGGGCGCAAAAGAAGCTTTAGTGAAAAGCGTTTCAAAGAAAACGCGTTCCCTTGCAAGGCCCATTCCCTTCAACACCACGCAATACCTGCGCTCCGCCACAGGATTAGGTCTTACGGCCGGCCAAGCCATGCATGTGGCGGAAACCCTCTACATGCAGGGGTTTATTTCCTATCCTCGTACGGATTGTTCGGCGTATCCTTCTACGTTGGATCTGCGTGAGCTATTGGAAGCGATGAATGCGAATCCGGATTACGTTCCATTTGTGAAGCAGATTCTCTCAAAGCCCCTGAATCCTTCGCGTGGGACCGAGACAAAAGATCATCCTCCCATTCATCCCACGCGCGTCCCGCCACGCAGTATTGGGGAGAAAGAATGGAAAGTGTTTGAGTTGATTGCGCGCCGTTTCTTGGCTACTTTCATGGATGATGCGCTCACGGAAAATGTTTCGGTGGAATTGGATATTCATCGCGAGCCCTTTGTTGCAACGGGGCAGACTATTATTTCTCCTGGATGGAAAGCCGTTTATCCGTATTCGCAACTCAATGAGGTCATTCTTCCCCTATTGAAGGAAGGCGAGCTTGTGCCGGTTAAGAAAGTGGATTTGCTGGCGAAAGAAACCCAACCGCCTGTGCGCTACTCGCAATCGGCTTTGTTGAAGTTGATGGAAGAGCTTAATTTGGGAACAAAAGCCACGCGTGCGGAAATCATCAACAAGCTGTATGCGCGCGGCTACATTTCGGGTTTGAAGAGCATTGAGCCGAATCAGATTGCATTTGCGGTGATTGATTCCCTGGAAAAGCACTGCCATATTGTGACCGAACCCAAGATGACGGCAGAATTGGAAAAGGAAATGGATTTAGTGGCAGAAGGGAAGCAGAAAAAAATCAAAGTCGTGGATGACTCGCGCAAGTTGTTGTTGGAAGTCCTCGAGCAACTCCTCGTGCACAAGATGGAAGTTGCTAGCGACTTGCGCAAGGCCTTTACCCACCAGGATGTGCTGGCCATATGCCCTCGCGATGGAGGGAATATGCTCATGCGCAAGGCCGCGGCGAGTGGGAAGCGTTTTTTGGGGTGTGGGAATTATCCTAATTGTACTCAAACGTATTCGCTTCCCCAAAAGGGCTCGTTATTGCGCTTGAATAAGAATTGTCCTACTTGTAAAGCGCCCATGATCAAGCTTCGCGGGAAGAAATTTAACCTCGAGATTTGCTTGAATATGGATTGCGCCTCGAAAGATGAGTGGAAGAAGAAGCAGGCCGAAAAGGCCGCTACTGCAAGTGCAACCCCTAGCACTTCAAGCGCTTCAACTCCAAAATCCACTTTCGCTGCCGCACCAAAACCCCGTGTGCGAAAGACTCCTGTGAAAAAGGTTTGATGATGAAACTCGCTATTGATTTTTCAAAAACTGCCCAACAGAATGCCTTGCATTATTTTGAGCAAGCTAAAAAACTCAAACAAAAAATGAAGGGTGCCGAAGAAGGAATGCAGAAAGTGCAGTCAAAGATTTTGGAATTGGAGAAGAAAAAAGGTGAAGTGCCTCAAAAGAAATCTCCACTGCTCGTGCGCAAAAAAGAGTGGTTTGAGAAATTCCACTGGTGCTATACACGGAATGGCCTTCTCGTGGTTGGGGGAAGGGATACGCATTCCAATGAGGCTTTGGTAAAAAAGCACTTAGAGGAAAAGGACTGGTATTTTCACGCGGACATCCATGGGGCGCCGCATTGTGTGTTGAAAGAAGGCAAAGTAAAAGGCAAAAAAGAAGACCTTGAGGATGCGGCTGCGTTTGCGGCGCTGTTTGCTTCGGGTTGGAAGAAGGGATTATTTTCCGTTCGTGTCTATTCGGTTTCGCATGAACAGGTTTCCAAGAAAGCCCCTGCAGGAGAAAGTTTAGGCAAAGGTGCGTTCATGATTTATGGGGAAAGAAAGTGGTTCGATCCCTCCATGCGCATGGGGATTGGCGTGCAAAAATTTGGGGAAGGAAATCGCATTATGTCCGGTCCCTTTGATGCGGTTCGAAAGCACTGCTCTATTATTGCGGAGATCATCCCTGGAGAAAAAACCAAAACCGAAGTGGGAAAATCCTACTTGCGCTGGTTGCAGAAAAAGCTCCCGCGCGCGGAAGAGTTGTCGTTGGATGAGATTGTGGCTGCGCTTCCTAATGGGCTGCTTTCCCTGCATGTAGCCTCGCCATAAAGAGTTTGAGAGGTGCACAACGGTGCACCTCGACTCCGCACCGTACCGCCGGAACGGTACGCATGTAGCCTCGCCATAAAAATGAGGTTAAAAAGCTCTTAGGCTGCAGTATTGCAATAGTATGGCTGGAAATCCGACTCCTTCGTCTCCAAATCCATTGGGCCCTCCTTCTGCCCCGAATGCCTCGAATGGCCCGGCAAGCAATAAGCAGGTCTCCCTGAAGGTCCAGGAGCCTTCTCCCACGCATGTGGGGAGGAACATTGTCACCTTAGACCGCAAAGCCAAGCAAGCCCTCAATATTACCTCAGGGGACATCGTTGAAATTGAAGGGACAAAGAAAACAGCCGCGATTGTATGGCCTGCCCGCACAGAGGATGAGGGCAAGGACATGATTCGCATGGACAACCTGATTCGCCATAACGCGGGAGTGGGGCTTGGAGAAAAGGTCGTTGTAAGACCTTCGCAAGTCAAAGAAGCCCAGAAAGTCGTTCTTGCTCCCACGCAGGACGTGCGTATTATTGCGTCGGGTTATGAACGCATTCTCAAAAAAACATTCATTGGCCGTCCTTTAACCCGCGGGGATAATGTGTGGATTACCGTTTTTGGTAGTGGTTTCATTTATCGCGTGATCGAAACCACGCCGCGCGGCATTGTGAAAGTAACCGATGCAACCCAATTCGTTCTCAAAGATGAGCCCGTGAAAGGAGAAGTGGAAGGCACGTCGCATATTGCATATGAAGATGTGGGCGGATTAGGCAACCAAGTCCAGAAAGTCCGCGAGATGATTGAACTCCCCATGCGTCATCCGGAACTATTCCGTCGCTTAGGAATTGAACCCCCCAAAGGCGTGTTGTTGCATGGTCCTCCCGGCACGGGAAAGACATTGCTCGCGAAAGCGGTTGCGAATGAAACCCAAGCGCATTTCATTTCGGTAAATGCCCCTTCAATTATGAGTAAGTTTGTTGGAGAGGCGGAAGAAAGAGTAAGACAAATCTTCAAAGAAGCCGATGAGCACGCGCCTTCGATTATTTTTATTGATGAAATTGATGCGATTGCCCCCAAGCGCGAAGAAGTCATTGGAGAGGTGGAACGCCGCGTGGTTGCACAACTGCTTTCCTTGATGGATGGAATGGAAGCCCGCGGGAATGTGATTGTGATTGCGGCAACGAACCGCGTGAACTCCATTGATGAAGCCCTCCGCCGACCGGGAAGATTCGATCGCGAGATTGAGATTGGGGTTCCGGATAAAGAAGGGCGATTAGAAATTATGCAGATCCACACGCGCGGAATGCCCTTGCACGAGGTGGATTTGGAACACTTTGCGGATATTACGTATGGATTTGTGGGTGCTGACCTCACTGCACTCGCGAAAGAATCCGCGATGAAAGCCCTTCGCCGCTACTTGCCTGAGATTAATTTAGAAGAAGAAAAGATTCCCGAAGAAGTATTGGAGAAAATGAAAGTCACCAAATTAGACTTCGAAGACGCGTTGAAAGAAATTCAGCCTTCAGCATTACGCGAAGTCATGGTGGAAGTTCCAAACGTGAAATGGGAAGATGTGGGTTCATTGGAGGATGTGAAAGCGCAGTTGAAGCAAGCCGTAGAGTGGCCACTCAAGAATCCTTCTGCGTTCAAGGAAATGGGTATTCGTCCTCCACGCGGCGTGTTGTTGTATGGTCCTCCGGGCACAGGAAAAACATTGCTGGCTAAAGCCATTGCGACCGAATCACAGGCTAATTTCATTTCCATTAAGGGTCCGGAGCTTGTTTCAAAATGGGTCGGTGAAAGTGAAAAGGGTATTCGCCAAGTTTTCAAGAAAGCTCGACAGGTTGCGCCTGTAGTGGTGTTCTTCGACGAACTGGATTCGATTGCTTCCGCGCGCGGGTATGGCAATGACTCTGGGGTAAATGAGCGCATGGTCAATCAGTTACTTACTGAATTGGATGGAATTGAGTCCATGAAAGATGTGGTGTTTGTCGCGGCCACGAATCGCCCTGATTTGATTGATGCGGGTTTGATGCGCCCGGGTAGAATTGACAAAATTATTGAAGTGAAATTGCCGGATGAAAAAGCGCGAGAAGAAATCCTCAAAGTCCACACGCGTGGCGTTCCACTCGCAAAAGGTATTTCCTTGCAGGACATTGCCAAGCGCACCACTGGCTTTTCTGGAGCCGATCTTGCTGGATTGATTCGCGAAGCTGCGTTAGCGGCATTACAAGAAAACGATCTCAAGCCCTCTCCCATCACCAAGAAGCACTTCGACACGCTCCTCGCGAAGACGGTTTCTTCTGTCTCCGCGGATGCGCAGGAAGCGTACGCGGAATATCGCCAAGTAAAGTCTCCACAAGGATTCAAGCCCAACTATGTGGGTTAATGCTTGTTTTTCGATTCAGAAAAAGAACAAGTATCCCAGCAAGGGGATGAATAGCACGGCCCACACTACTTTGTTCCACGCGAATACTTTTGCTCCGTCGAGGATGAAGAATGGGAGTAAATTGAAGAACGCTAAGTAGAGGTTGATGCTTCCCACGATTTGCGCTACGAGTCCTATTTGGCTCGTGGCATAAATGCCTCCAATGATGATTCCGATAATTCCAATAATGATATTCATGGCAGGCCCGGCAACGGAGATAATCCCATTTTCTTTTTGCGTCACATGCTTTCCATAAATGTAAACGGCTCCGGGTGCGGCGAAAATAAATCGTGCAAATATTGCAACCGCGAGTGCGAAAAGCAGTCCCATATTCCATGCTCGGAATTCGGCTTTGGCTCCAAAATGAATCGCAACATATTTGTGTGCCAATTCGTGGAGTAAAAAGCCCGTTCCCACGGCAATAGCTGCAATCGCGAGCGCGGGGAGGAACCCTGTGAGGTTGAATCCGCTTCCCGAGAATACAAATGCAAATGCGGCTGAGAGGGTGATCCAGCTCGTCAATAGGTCGGTTAATTCGCGGTTGTTCATCTCATGAGAGAATGCCAAAATCCCTATAAATCCCCCTTGAGTGGAACGCCAAATGGCTTCTTTTTTGAAAAATTTTCCCTAGCTTTAAAGCATTTTTGGGCGCACTTCGCCATTATTTCCTTTGTGGGAAGGAGTGGTGTTGCATGCGTAGATTGGACTCAAAGGCTCAGATTTCGATTGAGTTGATTATTGTGATGGCGGCAGTAGTGGCAGTGGTATTGTTGTTGGTCACGCAACTCCAGTCTTCTTCCGCGAGCGGCGTGCAGAAGCTCGAGCAGAAAACACAGGATGTTTTTGCGAAGATTGATCAGATCGAGTAACCATGAATAATCAAGGCCAAGTGTCATTGGAGAGTTTGTTGATTTGGGCTGCGCTCGCGGGGGCGCTGGCCTTATTCACGCCTGCGTTTTCCAATCTCATGCAAGCGTATGCGTTGCAAGAGCAAGTGTTGGAATTGAAATCTCATGCGCAGCAGCTCGAATCAATTTTTCATTCTCTTTCCTTCCAAGCCCCTGGGAGTAAAATAATCTACAAATGGAGCAGCAGCGCAAGCAATGAGTTTTCCGTTAGTGGGAATGACTTGGAATTGCAATTGACACACGCTTCATTTCTTGCTCCAAAAATATTCATCGCCAAAAGCCCTATTCCTATTTCCACTTCGCTGAATCCCTCATTTTCTTCTCTCATCATCACCCGCGCAGAAAATGGGATTACCATTCAATCGCAATGAATTGTTTTTCCACAATCCCATTGCGCACGCGCGTGGCCTCGCACATAGCGGCATTGTTCTCCATGCTCGAAATTGCCCCTGGTGAGATGGTGATGTTTTTTTCAGGGAAATAGGATTGGATGACAGCTTCAAGCTCTTCTCCTTGCATCCACATTTCCTGCAAATCAAGGCATAATTGGCCTGCGAGCTCTGCTGCGTGCGATGGCGTTTGGGTGGGTTGTGCAATGAAGAGCGTGCTCAGGATGAGTAGTCCTATTCCTAATTCGAATGCCCAGAATATTCCTTTTTCATTCGGCACAGCTGATCACTCCCAGCAATGCAATCTCATTCGTTTCGTGGATGCGTATAATTCGTTCAATTGCGGCGCAATTTTCTTCTTGTGTGGGCGATATGGTGGACACGGCGAAGAATATTTCTTTTCCCGTTTGCGTTCGCACATATACTTCGCGTACGCCTTGCGTGGGAGTAGTGGGGGTAAGTTCTTGCATGCATGTTTTTTCGATAATATGTCCGCGCGTGCGTTTCTTTGCATGATCAAATAATGCACACCCGTTCCAGGGATTCGTATGATGCTGCTCGATAAGCGTGTGTGCTTGGGCTTGGGCGCGTGCGAATGCTTTTTCTTGGAGGAATTGATTTTCTTGCTGGTGAAGGATGGTGGTGCTACTACTCCATACTCCAGCAAGTAATATCATCCATCCCAAGAATACGAGGATAATTTCAAGCGCGTGGAATTGTCCTCGTTGTTCGTTTTTGTGAATGTGACTATTCATAGTGGTTGGAGTCTCCTCCCATTAGGGTGGTGAATGGGTTTCCATTCGCGTGCAGGGCATAGGAATAATCGCTACATCCTCCTGTTGTTGTTTGCACAAATGACGCGAGTGCATAATCCCATTCCGCGCTGCACTGGAGTGCTTCATAGCGTGATTCCATTGCATTTTTCGCTTGAGTGAGTTTTGCTTGGTGGGAAAGAATGGGTTCTGCGAGTAATCCTAAACAAGCCATGAGTGCCAATGCGCAGAGGATGGTTTCGAGCGTGTGCATTTTTTTTCCTCTTATCCTGCAACGCAGGGGACTTCTCCGATTGCATCAAGCACGCAAATGCGATACCCGCTCGGTAATGCCGCAATGGTTGCGCTTTCGGCTGTGGTGAGTTTTGCCAGCAAAATGTTTGTGCCAAACGCGCCTCCGGTGTAGGTATATTCTCCATACTGCTGGGTTTGATTCAATGGAAGAACAAACACATGCGAGTACGCGTTGAGGGTTTGGGTTGAAAGGGGTTGTAATGGCGCTTGTGCAAGTGAAAGATAATGGGTGGTTTGCATCGTTGCAAATCCTGCTTGCATGCGCATAGGAAGTGAGATGTGTTGCTGCTGCTCGTAGAGGTAAAGTGCGAGCGCGCTATTGATGTGGGTTTTGATTTGCTCGGAGGGTAATTGTTGTTGCATCCCTGTGCGTAGTTCTTCGGTGATGATGCGATCCATTCCTTGTTCAAGTTGGCTTCGCTGGGCTGCGAGAGATTGTATTTCTATTCCCTTTGTTAGAGGGGCGTGATGCGTGGATTGTAGGGCGTATTGGCTGATTCCCACGCTTGCGATTAACACGAGCAACACGAATGAAACGAACCCGCGCATGCTTCTTTGTTTTTCCCAGAACGGCTTTAAACCTAGGGAGAATTTTTTGAGAAAGCTTTTATTCCCCCTTTTGTTCTTTCCACCTATGCAGAAACTCCATGCCGCGATGCGGGCCGCACTCATTACGATTGCTATTCTTTTTGGGTGGGCGGTTATTTTCACGACGTTTCGCTTGCCCTTGCACTATTTCTCAACGGGTTTGAGCGTGATTACTATTTTCTTTATTTTGATGTTTGGGGAAAGAGAGTTATTGCAGAATAAGCGCAAAAAATAAGGGGGATAGCATGCGGGCGAAGCCGCAATGCTGAATTAACCCAAATGGAGGAATGGGTTAGTGTTAGAGCACGGTTTCGTCCGTGCGGACCGAGAACAGGTATTGCAAGCAATACCTGATGTTATTTCTGGATTGTGAGCCTTTTTTTGTTCATTTTCTCTTGTAAGTGTCTATGCCATGCTGGGAATTCCCAAATTGAAGTGGGGTACTTCTGGCATGGTAAAATGTTTGCTGCGCTCGATTTGGGTAAGCAAATCAAACAATTCAATCCGTGCGAGGCGGAAGTCCGGGGCATCCGGCAATAGGTTGAATAATGCGTTCTTGCGTGCGTGGAGAATCTCCATTTTTTGGGATTCAAGCAGGCTTTTGAGTGTGGCCGTCATGTGCGTTTCACCGTCCTTCCCTCAGTTTGAGGTAACTATGTTCGTGCTTTCCCAGTGCTATATCCTTTTGCAGGCCCCCGCGGCTCCGCCGTGAAAAACGCTTTCCTTATAACCAATGGCGGCGTTTTATGTGCATGATGAAGGATAATGTGTTTGCGCGCGCTTCCAAGGAGCATGCTATTTTCAAGGATGAGCGGGCCCTCTCTCCCGAATATCTCCCCGAGGTGCTTCCCCACCGCGATACGCAGATCCAAACCCTCGTATATGCGCTGAAGCCCCTTGCAGAGGGAGGGAATGCCTCGCACGTTTTTGTGTTTGGTCCCCCTGGCACGGGAAAGACGGTCACGCTGAAGTTTGTGATGCAGCAGTTGAAGGATTTTTCTGCGCGCGTGAAGCCGGTTTACATTAATTGTTTTGCCCTGAATTCTCGCCAAGCCGTTCTTGCGGAGTTAACGCGTGTCGTTGAGCGCCCCGTTCCTGCGCGGGGAATGAGCACGAATGAGTTGTATGCGAAAGTATTGGAAGGGATGAAGTTTGCTTCGTTTGTTCCTGTTTTAGTGTTTGATGAGTTCGATCAGCTGCTCGCGAATGATGGGAATGAGTTATTGTATGATTTGCTTCGCTTGCCCGAGCATGGGAGGAAGGCCATTCCTATTATTCTCATTTCCAATGACACTAGCATCCCTAGCAAGCTCGATGATCGCGTTCGTAGTTCTTTTTCTCATGAGGCGGTGGAATTTCCACAATATGCGCCGCCACAATTGAAGGATATCCTTCGCGAACGTGCGAAGATGGCGATGCACCCGGATGCGATTTCGGAGGATATTATTTCTCTTATTGCCGGCCACGCGGCCAAGCATGGGGGAGATTGTCGGAAGGGATTGGATGCCCTGCTGAAAGCCGGTAAGATTGCCGAGCGCAAGAACGCGAATAAAATTGAAGTGGAGCACGCGAAAGAGGCATTTGAGGACCGTGAAGTGATTGCGGTGATGCGTGCCGTTCCTTTCTTGCAGATTCCCCAGAAGCAAGTCTTGCAGGCTCTCTTCAAGCTCGGTGGGAAAAACATTCCCTCGAACGCGTTGTATGGGCAAATGGCTCGAATGGGTTTTGAGTTGAGCGATAGAAGAGTGAGAGAGATTGTCGTTGAATTAGAAGTAAAGAAATTGCTCCGCACCGAAACCGACACTTCAGGAAGGGGCCGCACCAAAAATATTACTGTTTTGCTTCCCGAGGATGCGTTGAAGTAAATTATTTATCTTATCACCCTATTCCATCTTCTCATATTCTTCTAAATCCTTTGGCGTGTTGAGTGGTTTCCAGAATCCTTCATGGTGGTGTAATCGTAGCTGGATGCGCGGGAACACTTCATACTCTAAACTTCCTTTTTCGGGCAGCAGCGGCATCAATTCCTCGCGCATGAACACATACCATCCGCACGACACCCATTCTTTCAATAGTGGTTTTTCCTCAAAAATGGCGAATCCATTTTTTTCTTTCACTAACCCAAATGGCAGTCGCGGGTGTGCCACGCAAATGGTGTGCTTATTTTTTGCTTGTAATTCTTGTAAAGAAATATCCGTGATGTCATCGCAGTTCACTACGACTACTTTTCCCGCGTGTGATTGTTGCATTGCGAGGCGTAATCCTCCTCCAGTTCCTCGCGGTTCTTTTTCCACTGCGAATGTAATATTTTCATTCGGAAATCGTTCATGAACAAACGCTTCTATTTCTCCAGCGCGATGTCCCAAAGAAATAATGATTTTTTCTGCATGTGGTAAGAGGTATTCGATTTGCCTTTCAATGATGGTTTTTCCTCTCGCGAGAACGAGGGGTTTTGGTACCTCTTGGGACATGCGTTGTCCTTTTCCTCCTGCGAGGATAATGGCATCCATGCTCCTATGCTTGTGCAGGGGATTGATTAAGTGTTTTGGTGCATCGCTGGAAGGATGCTGTGTCCAAAAAATTAGGCTGTTTTCTTTTCGTTGGCTTGCAGTTTCTGTGCATACCAAATGCTATCGGCCACGAAATACAGCAAGGGTAATAGAATGAATGCCACTGCATAATCGGGAATGAAAATTCCGATGAGCATGATGATCGTTCCACCCCGCAGTCTTTTTCCAGCGCGCACGTGGACTTGCTTCCATATTTTTGGGTTCTTCAGCGTGGAAGGCAAGCGTATTCCCACAAATGGATTGGGTTTGCTTTTCTCGAGCAAGTGGCTCAATACCAAGAACAACACCGCGACTCCCGGCACGAGCGCGGAAACAAATTCGAATCGATAGCCTAGATTCCATAGCGTGGTGAGCATGAATAGGTATCCCAAAAACAAAATGAATGTGAGCGCGAACAAATCATATTCGCGCTGGAATGATTGCATGATGCGTTGCATTCCCTTGAGTTTTGGGACGAAAAACAGAATAATTCCCACGAAAAAAGTGATGAGTGGAAGTAATGCGACTCCGGCTTCTTTGCTCGCGAACCCATCCGCTTCCCCTAAAGCATTCCAGTGTACGGCAATGGTTGGAGGGAGTAATGGATACACAAAAAATGCCCCTGCGAATAATACTCCTAAGAAAATAATCGCAAGCGCTTGTGTGGAAACCATAGTTGGAGCATTCTTCTTGGCTTTAATAATGGAATTCCTTTTTTTTTACTAGAATAGGTCCGAGCAGTCCATTTTGTTTCCACAATTAGGGCAGATGGTCTTGCACTTGGCCTCGTACATCGCTGTATTGCACTGCGCGCACGCGAAGGATTGCATTTACTCCACCTTATTTCCGTACTGTTCAATTGTATATTTGAGCATGTCTGCGAGGTTTTTCCATCCTTGGATAGTGCGTCGCACTTCGGCTTCCAATACCTCTCCCATTTTTCCATCCGGCATTCTTCGTTCGAATGTGCGTGCATTCATTTCGACGACGCGTTGCATAGATTGGGCGAATTTCATTTTATCCTCCAATATTTTTTTCCACGAGTAGCTTTTGGGTCCAAGCTGCCCTTGCCTGACATGCGATCTCCGCAGGACGCTGTCGCGTCGGCTTTCTTGCCGCGCTCGGAGGATAAATCGTTTGGCATAGCGTTGTTTTTGGGATTCGGTTAGTTCTCCTATTTTTTTGGAGATGGGGTGGAATGTAGCTAAATCATATCTCCCTGCGGGTGTGAGCACCAATCGTTTATGCTTGCTTCCAGGAAGTGGGACAAGAACTGCTTTTTTTGGTTGGCTTTCTATCCATTCGGCTATGAGCTCACTGATGCGCGTGCGCGGAATCACTACCGATTCAATTCCCAAATTACCATAACTTTTGACTCTTTTGCGTTCTATTGTCCCAACTTGATGTTCCAGGTGCACCTTTGGATTCGGTCTTCCTCGGGGGGATGGCATATCTCTGATTGGGTATTCTGGGGCATTTTAAGCTATTTCTTTTAAACCTGCGAGGCGCTTATTCCTGCATTAGGTGGAGTGTCTCATTATGGCTAAAAAAGCGGATAAGAAACCCGGTAAAGTTGCGGGAAAGGTCATCCGAAAGCAATTGAAGGGTGTGAAGTCCGATGTTCAAGAAGTGAAATCGGGTGTCACGCGTCAAGTGAAGTCCGTGAAATCGGACGTGCAAGCGGTCAAGACAAATGTAGCTGAACAGACGAAAGCGGTAAAGTCCGCGACGAAAGCCGCAAAGGCCGTGAACAAGGGTGTCTCGAAGCAAGTGAAATCCGTGAAATCGGACGTGCAGGATGTCAAGGAAAATGTTTCTAAGGGAAATAAGCGTCTCTCGAAGTCCTTGCAGTCTTCCACGAAAAAACTTTCAACCCAAAATACCGAAATCAAATCCGAATTGGAGAAATTGAAGGAAGCCATTACGGGTTTGAAGACCAATCGCAAGAAGCCCGTGGAGAAGAGAGAGTTATCCATGTACAATCTCTTCGTGCGCCAGCAGATCCGAAGCGGTAAGACATTTGAGGAAGCCGTTTCGCAATGGAAGAAATCCAAGAAGATTTTGGAGAATCCCGATGCGGCGCGCTCTAATGTGAAGACGCGCACCATTACCAAAACGAAAACCATCATCAAGCGTGTTCCCGTGACAAAAACGCGCACGATTGTGAAGAATGTTCCCGTCGTGAAGACGCGCACCATCATCAAGCGCATTCCCGCAACAGACACCAAGACCGCGCAGCAGCTAGAGTCTCTCAAAAAAGAGATTTTGGGCAGCGTGAACAGCAATACGCAAATGAATGCGGTTCGTCGCGAACTCTCTGCGATTAAGGATGAGATGCATGCGATGGAGAAGGACATGAGTAAGTCCGCTTCCTCGCACGTGCAGTCGAGTAGTGTTCGTTCCGATTCCAAGTCGGATTCGCGTTTAGTTTCAGAGAAAGTGTCATCGCACACGCAGAAGGTGATGGAAATGGTTGCAGATCGTGGTATGCCAGACGAGCAAGTGGCAGCACAACTCGTTAAACTCTATTTTGAGGAAATTGCGCGCTTGGGTTTCAAACGCAGCTTGGACTTTGATTCCATCATCAACGCCTACTTCTATTGCTTGCAGCGCTTGAAGCATCGCGAGAAGGAATTGGAAGTCATGCGCCGTATCGTGGAGAAAGAAGAGAGTAAGCTCGGTGGAGAAAGCAAAGCCCAGCTCTTTCCTTCGATGAGAGAATAAGTGTAATGCTGAGGATGTGGATGCCATGCAACTGAAATTCTGCCCACAATGTGGAGGGATGGAAATCTCTCCCGCGCAAGCCGGGGATAAGTGTCGCCGCTGCAACTATTTGGGTCCCATGGACCATGGGAGCATGGATCGCATCAATGAAGTGCGAAAGCGCTATCGTGGGGGTGCTGCTCCTGCAATGGGTTTGCCTTCTGCAAATCCGTCTCCTTCCACTTCTGCTTCAGCAGCCTCTGCAGGGGGGTTGAGTGGGTTGCTTCCTAGTAATAGTGGCGCGCCTTCTACTCCCAAATTAGTTCCCAGCAATGCCGGCGCGCAACAGCTGGCGGAGCGCTTGAAATCATTAAAGGGAAAGTCCACTGGGGATGTGGAATTCCTCTAGCCAGTTTCGGGCCGTTTTCGTCCGGCGCCCCGAGAACAACTTGGAAGATGTTTCACATCTTCAGTTGATGTTTTTTTATCCCGCTAATAATATTTTTCCAATCGTCGCCCAGGTGTGTGGGTCCGTGGCGATGGCGTGGACCCAGCTTCCTTTTGATTTGTGGTGGGCATGCCATGCTTTGAGTTGGTTTAATTTTTCCGTTGAAAGTGTTTTGGGATCCACAATCACGCGTTCTTCTTTTTTGGTGCGTGGATTTTGGGTATAAACCGCGACGAGATATCTTCCCGTGCTCTTGCTCTTGAATTGCACGATATTCGTGACACGATGCCCTGCCACGGCTTTGGGACTGCTAGTAATGGGTCGCTGCACGATGCGCAGGGGCGGTCTCCGCACGGGCAATCGATTGAGGCGCAAAGGCGCTGTTTGTCGCGCGCGTTGTTTTCTTCGTGGCTCGGCCATACTTGCTTTAATGCGTTCGGGGCTATAAAATGCCTATGTTCATCGACAAGTATGTTCCTTCTTCCCTGCAGGAAGTCATTGGGAATTCCGACTGCATCGCGGAAGTGCGCATGTGGGCGCAGGCCTGGCAGCAGGGAAAGAACCAGAAGCCCCTTCTTCTCGCGGGCGCTCCCGGAGTGGGAAAAACCGCTACTGCGTATGCGTGTGCGAAAGAATTCGGTTGGACCCTCGTAGAGTTCAATGCCTCGGACGTGCGCGATAAAGAGTCTATGGAGAAATCAATCGCAGGCGCAGCATACAATAGTGGCTTTGATGGCAAGCGTCGATTGGTGTTGATTGATGAGATTGACGCCATTCATGGAAGAGAAGACAAGGGAGGCCTTTCCGCGTTGCTCGAAATCATGCGCCACGCGCAGAACCCACTCATCCTCACGGCGAACGACATTTATGCGGACAAGAAGCTCGCAAGCGTAAGAAGTTTTGCTAAGATTGTGCAATTCAAAAAAGTTCCTTTTCCCAGCATTGGAAAGTGGTTAGGAGATATTGCGGATAAGGAAGGCATTGATTATGATGCGCGTTCCATCCAATTACTTGCTAAAAACTCCGGAGGGGATTGTCGTGCGGCCCTGATGGATTTGGAGACGCTCTCCAACAAGGGAAAGAAGCTCACGTTGGAAGATGTGGAGCGCAGCGGCTATCGCGAGCGTGTAGATAATATCTTCAACGTCATTCGAACCCTTTACACCTCTACTTCGCTTTCCGAAATCCGTCGCGCGCGCTTTACGTTGGATATGGATCATGATTTGATGAAAAAATGGGTAGAAGAAAATATTCCGCGTCAGTTTCCACAGCTCGAATCGCAAGCCATTGCATTCGATCAGCTTTCGCGTGGGGATATCTTTGATGGGCGTATTTTTAGAAGACAGCATTATGGTTTTTTGCGCTATTCCGGGGAGTTAGTCTCAACCGTTGGCCTCAAAACAAGCGAGCGTGCGCATGGTTTCATTCCCTATCAGTTTCCCACTATTCTAAAGCAGCTCGCGATGAAGCGGGATTCGCAGAAAAAGGTAATCGTTACAAAGATTGCTGAAAAGTCTCATTCTTCCAAGTCTCGCTGGGGAAAAGAAATGGGGTATTGGGAGATGTTAGTGGAAAATCCTGCATTCGCTGAATCCGTTGCAGCGTATTATGAGTTGGACGAAGATGATATGGCGTATTTGTTCGACACGAGCGCGGATTCTGTTAGAATAAAAAAATTCATGCTCAAGGTTGCAGAATTAAAAGAACGTCTTGCTCCGCGTGCGCATCGCGGAGGGGAAATCCGCGCTCACACGGCAAGCGAAGACGTTACTTCTTCTATTCCGCTTGCAGTGGAAACAGAATCTGAATCCAAAACAAAATCCAAGCGCATAAAAGCAGGCGCAAAAGAGTCAATCGCCGCAGCAATGGAAGAAAAAGAAGAATCCACTCAAAAAAAGAAGCAGACGTCCTTGAATAGTTTCTTTGGTGGGTGAAGCTTTTTTTCCTTCTCGTTATTCTCTCCTGTTCTATTTCACTGAAAATTCTACATAGCTTTTTAATGAAGTTGCGCATAATACCCGCGAGGAGTGTGGGTTGGGATGGAAAAAGTATTTATTATTGGTTTAGCCATTGTGGCTTTTGGTGTAGGTTTTCTTTTGCATGCGTGGGTAAGTCCAATCCCGTCGCTGTTTGATATTTCCTCTTCTTCGCGCTCTCTTTCCTCCTCTTCTCCTTCGCAATTCGAGCGATTTGATTCTGCAGTGAGTTCCGGCTATACGGATATCGCGCACAATTCCATTCCCACCAAGATGAGTCTCCAAGGGAAAGTTACTGATTTCAATAACACCCCCATTGATGATGGTAATTTGGGCGTGAAGATTAGCGATATCAGTTCTTGCACTCAAAAAATTTTCTTCGATTATAATTATTTTAATGTCATCCAAGACGGGGCGTTCAATTTATTGTTAGGGGATCAGAATGATTTGCTGAAGCTCAATTTCAATCAGGACTATTTTATGTGCCTCTATGTGAATGGGGAGCAGCTTTCGGGTCCTCAAACCTTCCGCGGCGGCCAAGGAGAAGTGCATTCAGAGCAACTATTCGATGGGAATGTGTCAACCCCCTTAGACGTGAACTATCTTCAAGTCCGCAATGATTTGAATGTGGGGGGAGATATTCAGCTAGGTTGTGGTCGCATCTATTGGGATGATGTCAATAACGCAATCAACATCCAGGTGAACTGCTAGTATGAATCGGGAATTCATAGCCATCGGCATAGGGCTTGCAATCCTTTTATTCGCAGGCTTTGGGGTGCATGCGCAGCTCGTTGCGAATGAGCAGCTCCAAACGGCCGTTAACAATGGAGTTGCTTTTCTTGATTCGCAGGAAAACTATGACGCCACTGACATTTCGGTCATTGCAATACTTGACTCTATCGCACCCAACTATCAATTCAAGCAGAAAGCCGTTCAGCGTGTGGAGTTATTGGATTCCAAGCACGCAATGTGGAGGAAATGGGTGCTTGGCGAGCCTATTTTGGTGAGTGAGCTTAGCGAATTTGAAACAAATCTCAAATACAATCTGGGTTATGCTCGTGCGTTTTCATGCGAGCCTTTGACGAATGAGGTGATTGCTTCACTTGGTGGTTACTCGGATAACCCTGCAGAGGAGTTTGGTAATTACAATGATGAGCATGCCTTGCTGTTATTGCACCTATATGCGCAATGTCCGAACGCGAACGCAACTGCTCCTGAATTGGCTGCGCTGACTCAATCAAAAGTCCAGGAATTATCTGCGCAACCTGCTGCCCCGACGCTTGATGAAAAATTAGAGCGTTTTTGTGTGTTGGGCTTGTATGGGGTTCCTTTGACTTCTGCGCAGCGTGATGAAATTTATTCGTATCAGCAGTTGGATGGGGGTTGGTCGAGTGATTTTGATGTCTCGCGTAATGTTACGTCGTCGCATGCAACTGCCCTAGCTTTGTGTGCCCTGATTTCCGATCAGCAGAATGGGGGTCTTCTCCCATGATTCGTTTTTTCTTGATTGCTATTTTCCTCTTGTTTTTTTCAATGGGAGTTTTTGCGGGTACGTGTAGTGTGCCTGATATCAATATCAGCCTTAGCGGTGGTGGCCTAGTCCAATATACGGATGTGGATTATGGCGTGCTTGCGGGGGATACTGTTACTGTGACGTGTAAATGGTCGTTTGATCCTGCGCCCAGTACGAGTTGTTCTTGTTCGCAGGGGGACTTGAATTGTTATGGGGTTTGGATGACAAATGTTTTTCAGAATGGCGATTTTAACGTTTTGAGTCAAGTTCCTCAAACGAGTGGGGTGGATATTGATTGTAGCGGTGCTTGGTGCGCCACTCCTGGTCGCCCGAACGAGGATAAGTCTTTTTCTCAGTCTCTTACGAGTGTTGCGGATGTGACTCATTCGATTGCGTGTGGTTTTCGTGAGGGGCAGAATCCTGGTTTAAATCAGATTTCGAAGCAGGTCAAGTTGCACACCTATTCGAGTGATTTGTGCTTTCCTAATCCTATGGGTGATTTTGGTTTTGATGCCGATTGCTTGTTTCATGACAATGAAGTAATGGTTAATGATAATTATGTTATCCAAGCCGGCACGCATCATTCGTTAGTGGACACGAATGTGCGTTTCTATAATTCCTCTGCTTCTCCGCATATCATCAGCGTGCGCGGGAATTTGGATTACAATGGCTCTTCTCAAATCATTCCCGGAATCACTCTCGAAAAAAACGAGGGAATGCTATTGTTTGGACTAATGGGGTTGCTATTGCTTGCGTGCTATGTCGCAAGACCCTCTATTGAGAAGGTGGTTGCATGAAGGGTTATTGGTTATTTTTCTTATTCATCTTTATTTTTTCTTCCAGTGCTTTTGCCCAGCCATATCCATTAATCACAAATGGTTCATTTGAGTCATGTTCAACGGCTAGCGCTGAAAGCTGCGGGAGTTTGGTTTCCAATAAGCCTTTTTGTGAAACGGTTTCGACTTGGGTTGATGGTGAAAGTGTTGGTGGCACACACATTCGTTATTTTGATCGCAATGCAGGGAGCTATCCAACTGACGGAAATATTTTTGTGTGTGGGACTACGAGTACCACCAGCAATAACTTCACCGTATTATCTCACCCCGATATCTTTAGGGCTGGAAGAATATTATTTGATTTGAATGGAATCGGAAATAGCAGCTTTTGGAATAGTACTTCTCAACTGAGACTCAACTACAATCCAGTAGATGCGAATAAAGCAGATTCATTCACTGTCTTGGTGTTGACCAATGCGAGCCCAAAACAAACATACGACGTCAATTTTCCCAATGTTGATGGTCGATTCTCGCTTGCGGCATTTCGTTCTGGAGGAACATTTACGTTAGTTAATTTCGCGTTGGATAATTTTCGCTTTCAGCGTTATCCCTTGTTAGTTGATAATGATTCTAGTCCTTTTGTAGACCATATTGAAGCAGGAGAGTCTTTTACGATTGATGTAAATTATCCCTCTGGGGCTACTTGCACGGTGTTCAATGAAACAGATAATTTATCGCATTCTACTTCTTATGTTGGGAATGAAATCTATCGTACAGGCAATATCTCGTTGGACATTACTAGCGGTGATTCTCGGGATGTGAGTTATTATGTTTCGTGTGATGGAGTTTCCAATCGTGATTTGTATGGTCAAAATACTGTTCATGTGAATCGTCATACTGCAATTCTAAGCGGTTCATTTGAGGGAGTTATTCCGGACACGTATGGCGGAGTTTACACGATGGGTGGTACGCTGGGGTATACTCAGACTCCTCCTAGTGGTTGGACGGTGGCTAGTGGCGTTGTTAAGTTTGTTCGTGAAAAAATCCCCAATCATATGTATGTGGATGATGGTCGTTTTTTTGTGGCAATGGGGGATAGTACTACGACTTCCGATTCATTGCGTTCAAGTTACACAATGAATGGTGGGAGAATGTTCTTTGACGTTATTCACAAGAGCTGTAATCACTTTAATCCAGCTAATTGTACGTTCAGGATTTATTTTGATCCCAGCGATGGGTCGCCTGATACTCAAATCTATGGGGGGTTGCTCTCGAGTTTGCCTGTCCAGAATGATATTAATTTTATCATTCCAAACCAGAGCGGCAGTATCTATGTGACTTCCACTTACTCCGTTGTCGCATTAGATAATTTCAGATATTACAGTCCCAGATTTTCTGATAATACTCTGTGTCGACAAGTAATCAATAACGGTGAACCGTCTCAAAAAATTGATTTGGTTTTCATTGGAAGTGGATTTGAAGATAAAAACCAATTCGAATACGCAATAAATTATGTTATTAATTACAGTAGCGATCAAAATGGTCTATTTTCCTTTGAACCATTTAAATCAAATAAAACAAAATTCAACGTCTGGATGGTAGATGAATACAATGCCTATCAATTAGACGGTTCTGGCCATTTTAACAATGCAATAGTAAATGGCCGTGCCAAAGAAGTTTGTCCCTTTGGAAATGAATTTTCACTTCTTTCATTAACTCCGCGCTTTGGATCGTATAGTTTGCCCCCAGAAGTTGACTTTTTACGAAATATTACAAGTAATGGAACGCATATGAATTATGTACTATTAGGATGTGAATTTGCAGGAACATGTAATTTTCCAGTAGATGTTAATCTTTCAAATCCAGACTGTAATGGAAGCGGAACAGCTGGATGTTTTGGTATAGCAGATAATATAGATGAGTTACAACGCGTTTTTAGTCACGAGTTTGGTCATAGTTTTGGCGGATTGTGGGATGAATATTGGACGGGTAACACTACGAACGTATCGGCAGGTACATTGGCGAATTGTACTGAATCGCCTGTTTGTTCAAAATGGTCTTCAATTCCAGGCACAGGTTGTTTTTCACCCTGTTATTTCGATTCTTGGTATCGAGCGTATGATACCAATACATTAATGGGTAGTCATTTCAATCCGCGTCATGAATTTGGCCAAGTAAATGAAAATGAGCTACTAGCCGACATTACTTTTTATCCACCTACATCTCCACTCATTAAGGATTTTTACACATTCGTTCTTTCCATTATGCAAAAGGATGGTCAAATGACTGTGTTGGCTGCATCGCTTGTTCCTGGTATTGCTGGAGAGATTCCTCAATCGGATGATGCAAATTATTCAATTCAACTTAAATCAAGTGATGGCAACCTCTTGTATGATTATAACTACAGCCCGCCAATTGGAATTTTAGGGGCGCCACTTCATGATAGTAATGGCTCCATTTTACCTGAAGCCAATTCGCTTGTTACAAGTGACAGGAACTTTGCTCTTGCAATTCCATATTTCCAAGACGTAGATGTTGTTAATATCGTTGATAGAAATCAGAATAATGTGCTATCTTATGATATCAGCCATCTTTTAGTTACTATTCAATATAGTTTGGGTTATGCTGGTGGGGAGGTATCAAGTTCAAACTATTCAACCAGCTATGCTCTTTTACCGCAACCAGTTGGTCGGATTATGAGTAATAATTATATATGTCAATTAGGTGGGGTTTTACATGGCGAATAGCACTGCATACAAAATAATTTTTGGCATTCTTTTACTTCTTGGTATATATTACATTTATTCTAGTTATGGGTGGTACTCTCAAACGATTAGTGATGCTCAAAATCCTAATTCCACAATTTTCTTTTCTGCGGACAGTTTTGTAGTAAATATGATTGGCGGATTAATGATTGGCTTAGGTTCGATACTTGGCTTAAATTTATTTGAGATCTCTAGCAAGATTTTTGGAAAAAGCCAAGCTAAACCGGTCGTCATTTTTTTGTTAATTGTTCTAGGATTTTATTTGGCCACACTTCAACCTATTGGTGTAATGCAAGGAATACTACGATAATTTTGCGTTTATTAACAGTAGTTCATACACTTGCAAGTTGGGAGTGAATTGGCATGACTAAAAAAACTAAACTAAACTGGTCAATCATAGTTTTGTTTCTTAGTATTGGATTATTTTTATTTTGGTTTTTTGGAGTGACTATTGGGCCATCCCCTGCTAGTAACATTAGTACTACTGATTTTATGTGCACAGAATGGGTTGGGGCAAGTTTGAGTTCAGTTAATTCAGATGAGTTCAAAATATTAGCAGATGGAAGTGAAACATTCTTGTCAGTTATATCCCATGATGATAAAAAATTTCAGCATTACAGTAATGAGTGTGGCGGAAGTGGGTGTGCGTATCTTGGGGAAATTAATCAAGTTTTATTTGCAGGTAAATTCAAAGATAAAGAGTTGGGCACAGTTGGTTATACTGCAGTAGTAGTCGAAAATTCAGAAATTATTTTTCATTGTACTGGTCAATCCGCAGCATAAAGCTTTTTTGGATTGTATTGTAAATACTGAAATTATTTCGTCCCGCGCGCATTCTGCAAGAATACCAATAATGCCATCGCGCGCAGCTGCTGGTTAGGATGTGCAACGAATGGCGCCAATACTTGTTGCCATTTCTTTTCGGGTATTTGGGCAACGAACTCGGCGTATTGTTCTTTGTCTTGGAATAAGTCCGCGAGCATGGGGTGTGGCGTTGAAATATGCATGAGGGTGGTTTCAAATCCCTCGCGCGCAAGTAAATGTTCTATTTTTTTGAGTTGGGATTTGGTAATAGTTCCGTTTCCCACGCGAATAGTGGGATTGCGATTCAGCAAGCGCTCGAAGAATGACTGTCTTCCCGCGATGCGATAGATTTCCCGCAATGCTTTTCCCATTCCCTGTCGGTTTCCCGTGGCGCTGGATTCTCTGCGCAAGTGATTCATGAACACGTGGCAGGCGTCCGGCTGATTAGCAGTAACGACGCTGGATGAAACGCGCGTGGTGCGACGGAAAGTAAAGGCCATACACTAGATGCATCCAAGGAAATGCCCTTAAATGGGTTCCCCTTCGTTTATGCGTATGCTCCCCGCGCGACAGCAAGCATTAAATGCTTTTATCTCCAAACACGCGAGTCCTTTTTTTGTTTTGTTTCCAGAAACGGCAAAGGATAATGCCTCTGCATTTCTTTCCGCGACCAAAAAGCAGTTCAAAAAAAGTCAGGTGTACTATTCCGTGAAGACCAATCCGCATCCGCGCATTCTGCAAGCACTCGATAAGTCTGGAATAGGGATGGAGTTAGTGTCCTTGCGCGAATTGCATGCAGTAAAGCCTTTTTCCGGGAAGAAAATCCTCAATTCCCCTGCGGCAACCGAAGCGGAATTGCGCGAGGCGCTCGAGCAGAAATGTTTGATCATCATTGATAATCTCTCGCAAGCGCAGCTATTGCATTCCCTGCTGAAAGGCAAGAAATTGGAAGTAGGCATTCGTGTGCGCATGGACTCGCATCGTTTTGGTTTTTCTCCTCAAGAAATTAAAGAGGCCATCAGCGAACTAGGGGAATTGGGTTTGAATATAGTCGCGTTGCACGCGCACGCGGGAACAAATCAAACCCTGCAGGATTATCATAATTTCTTGAATCGCGTGCATGGGTTGTTATTGGACTTTCCTCCCATTCGCATCTTGGATTTGGGCGGTGGATTCCCCGGGAATGAGAATCTCCGCATGCGCAAGACCAGCATTAATGCCTATATGGAATTGGTCCATGAAACACTAGGGGAATTTCTTCCCAAAGTAGAGGTAGTCTTTGAAGTAGGTAGGAATTTGGTGGAGGATTCCATGAATCTAATCCTGCAAGTGCAGCATGTCAAAGAAGGCAATGATGCGCATTATGCGTTGATGGATTCTGGCATGAATGTGCTTTCCAAGCTCACCATGTCCCCGCTGCGTTTCATTCCCTTGCAAGAAAGTGGAGAAAAAAAGCACAACTTCTTTTTGTGCGGTCCCTCGATGTTTGGGAGTGATGAGTTTGCGCGTATTTTTGCTAAGTTGGCGCGTGGGGATTTGATTGCAGTGGAGAATGTGGGCGCTTATTGCACCGAGCTCGCGTGGAATCTCTCGCGGGATGTTCCGCCAATCTATGTTGCGGAGAAATAGTATTGCAAAAGCATCGTTTTTTTGTTTTATTTCTATTTGAGTTCTTTTTTCAACGCTGCGCAGAGTTTTTTGAGTGTTTGGTGGTTCATTTTCCATTTCTTGTTGGCTAATTTCACGAGTTCTTTGACGTATTCTTTTTCCACGAGTATTTTTTTCCCACTCTTCACGGGAACGCTCATATGGTGCGTTCCAAATATTTCGATGTGGATTTTTCCGGGTTCAAAATGATTGATTCCGATGCGTTTCATTCCCAAGTTGTGTACCACATCCAATACGTGCTTGGCATTCTCCATGGAATGGGTTCCCAGCAGCATGACTAATCCGTCTTGCTTGAACCAGAGATTCCCGGTATTGCTTTCATCTTCAATTCCTTCCCACACTTCTTTTGCCGTGACGGTTCGATGCCATTTTCTAAAAAAGGCGCCTTCGCGTTTCATTTCGGTTGAATCCAAGTCCATTAGGGTAATGCGCCCCGAACACGTGGAAGTGGTGAAGTATTCTTTTGTTCCCGCGATGAATTTGGAAATGGGCACCATGAGGGGGTCTATTTTCTTCTCGGCGATAGCAGTCTCGAGGCTCTTTTGGTGGCGTTCTTTTACCATGCGGAATCGCGCAGCAGCGGCGCGCTGCTCAAAGGGTGTCATACTGGAAGCAAGGCACCATTTTCCTTATAATCCGTGGGCGTGGATACTGGTTATGCGCTTGGCAGATCCTATTTATGGAGTGGTTGAGCTGGATGAGCCTTTCATTGAAGAGTTGTTGGTTAGCGCTCCTCTTCAGCGAATGAAGGGTATTCACCAAGCGGGGGCTAATTATTTAATTGATCCAAAACAAACGGGTACGCGCTATACTCATTGCGTGGGCGTGATGCTTTTGCTGCGTGGCGCAGGGGCAAGCCTAGAGGAGCAGGCTGCGGGCTTGTTGCATGATGTGGGGCATGGAGCGTTTTCGCATGTGTTGGATTTGGTATTTCCTCAATATGATCATAATTTTGATGATGCGCATTTGGGTGAATTAATTGCCAATTCTGAAATTCCCTCCATTTATGAGAAATATGGTTTTGATTGGAAGAAAGTAGTTGAAAAGAAATCCTTTGGTTTGCTCGAGCGTCCTTCTCCAAGGCTTTGTGCGGATCGGATTGATTATACGTTCAGGGATTCTCTTTACTCATTGGATGCCTCCACTATCAGACGTTGGTGGGAAGACTTGCGCGTGCATGATGGGGAATTCGTCTTTGCATCGCCTCAACTCGCGGCCGAATTTGCGTTGCAGTATTTGCATATGGATGATCTCATTTGGAGCAGCCCTCGTTTTGCGACGGGCTATCGTGTGTTTGCGGATGCTCTAAAGGAAGCGGTTGCGCTAGGGATTATTTCGCGCGCGGATTTGCATACGAGTGATGAGGAGGTGTTGGAAAAATTGCGGTTGGCTCAAAATCCATTGATACAGTCCAAACTCGCATTATTGAATGGGAATTTTGATGCCATTCGAAGCGATGATTTTGATTTTCGGCTGAGTTGGAAAGTAAAGTGGGTGGATCCATTAGTGTTAATGCATTATGGGCCCGTTCCTATTTCAATTCTAAACCCGGCGGTTAAAGAGGCCATCGACGCCCATAATGGTCGTATGCAGCATGGCTTGATGGTCAAAATGGTGGCGAGGTCATAGTAGATGGCTCGTGATCACTATTCCACTCCCCGCGTCAATAAGTCCCCTGAGCAGCGGAAGCAGGAGAAGAAAGAGAAGTATTGGGATTACTGGGATGAGCTGGTGAAAGCCTCAGTCTATCGCGATACGCGCGAGATTCCTGCATTGATTGAGGCTGCGCAAGTGAAGGGAAAGCATGTCATGGATGTGGGTTGTGGTCCCGGGAGATTGATTTTGCCCCTAGTGCGTCTCGTAGAAACGATTACGGCAGTGGATGAGAATAATTGGTGCATTGGCGTGGTACAGGATTTGATTAAGGAAAAGCGCTTGAAGGATAAAGTCCAAACCATCCAATGCCCTTTGGTTTCCATTCCCGTGGATGATGGGGTTTCCGAGTCCACGTATTGCATGGGTGCCATCTCTCATGAAAAATCGCGTTGGGAAAAGATAGTAAAAGAGCTTATTCGCGTGACGCATCCGGGTGCGCCAGTAGTAATTGGTTTTGCTTCCGGGGAAAAGGATCTTCCTAAGCTTGAGGAGATCGGTAAGCTGGATTTTGCTTCTAAATCGAAAGAATTCGCCATTCAATTCCATAAGTGGTGTCAGGAGCAAGGGTGGAAAGTCGAGCTGAAGCGTATTCCCTTGCAGTTTGAGTTCCGTTCCCCTGAATGGGCGGCAGAAGTTTTCCTTAATACGTTTTTGTCCAAGAAAATGAATCCAGTGCAATTGAATGAAGTGAAGGCCTTCCTCTATGCGCACGTGAAAGGGAATAAGTGTGTCATTGAACAGGAATTGCTTCTTTTCACGTTGCGCGCGGAAGAAGAATGATTATATTATTTCGAACGCTGGTAGTGGCATGCCCTCTCGCCTTCCCTCGCGTCGTGCATTCGTGAAAATCCTTGGCTCAGCTGGATTGGCTTCTTTTTTGCAGGGGTGCGCAATGGCTCCTCCTTCTCCTGGTGATTTCGCTCATCGCCATCCCACGCGCGGCCGTTCGGCGCGAGCGGTCATCGAGTCGACGCCACGCATTGCGACGCATGAGGAGTCATGGTACAAGGAGCGCGGTCGTCCGGGGGAGCTCATCCCTGCTTCGGTGAATCGTTCGGCTGATACGGTTGAGCGTAGGCTACCGCTTCCATCGTTTCGTTCAGAAATCCATTCGCATCCGCACCCGGTGCCGCATGATTTTTTTTCGGCTTCGGATATGAGGCGTTATTTTGATTATTTTTTGTTCTCAGAGAAAAATCCTTCCCTCAAGACCCGTCACTTGGTGATTTTGGATGAGCGAGGACGGGTCAAGGGATATGTCAGCATTCGTGCGCGTGGGAAATTATATGCATTGGCGCGGAAAAAGGATTCATCGCTGATGCGTATCTACAATCGAATTCGGGTATTGGCTTCTATCCGTAATAAGGCGGTAGAGGAATATCTCGAATTCTTTGGGCTCGTGCGTGAGCTGCGTCAGATGGGGTTGTTGTTGCATGCATCGCCCATGCCGGGTTTTGCCTATCGTGGTTGGAGATTCGTCCCTCGGTGATCAGTTGATGGGGCTGATCTTCAAGTCCAGAGTATAGTGATATTTTCTCGGTGCCATGCTCTTGACTTCTTGCGCGTGAATCAATTCGACTTGTTTTCCATATTGGGTGGCGACTTTTCTTACTTCTTCCACGAGCGTCTCATATTCTCCTTGCGGGCACATTCCTTCGTAGTGCACAATTCCTCCACTATCCTTCAGTACATGCATTGCGGCCGGTAATGCAAATTGCGGCGCGGGTAAATATCCCATGATTACACGATCGGCTATTTTTCCAAGCGTGGGAGCCACGACTTCGCAATTCCCGTGAATGATAGTAAGGACGGATTTTGGTATTTTGTTGAGGGTTCTGTTTTCTTGAATGGCATTGATTGCATTCTCATTCGCATCAATCGCATACACGTGCGCGGGAGAGGCGTGCTTGGCAATGGGGATGCTCCAATACCCTAATCCGCAGAAGAAATCCACGACGACTTCTCCTTTTTTGACATTCAAGTACATTCTTTTGCGTTCATTCATGTTGCCTTGCGACCACATCAATTTCGTGACATCAAAGCGAAACACACAATCGTGTTCGAAGTGGTTGACAATAGTATTGTGTTCTCCCGCCACCCATTCAATCACGGGCTCTCGGTATTCGGAGGAAATTTTTCCGGCATAATTGCACGCGGTTTTTGCTCCGGGAACACACGTAAGAGCGGCTTCTCCGATGAGTTGTTTTTTGCTTTCCAAGGAAGGATGCAAGCGCAATATCACAATATGCCCTAAGCGTTGAAATCCTGCTGGGATCTTTTCTCGTTCCTCAGAAGAAAGCGCCGCATGGAGTTTGGCTTGCATTTGTTGTTTGAATGAAGGCATACTTCATCCTTGCTCATACAGTTTAAATGGGTCTGCGTCTGTTCATGGATGCCATCAAGCGGTTTCTGCGTTTTTCTCTGGATCTTAGTTTCTTTATTGCTTCGAGGTTTTTTCTGAAATGCGCAACGACTTGTTCTTTTGTGCGTGCGTGTGCTTCATGGATTGGGATGGGCTTTCCGATTTCACGTTGGCGTTTGAGCAATTGCTTTCTTCGTTCTTCTTTTGGGTTTGCCGTTGAACGGATAAAATAATCAGGGAATACATTTCTGAATAATCGTTCTGCTGCGAGGTCGACCAGCGTGGAGAGCCCTATTCCTTGGAATGCTTCTTTCTTTTTTCCGAACAATAAAGAGGTGGGGAAAACTTCATGGGATACGATTACTTTCCTGGCATGATCCGCGTAGAATTCTATTCTCCCAATTGGCCTATTTTCAGGTAGTTTTGTTTTTTGGATGGCTCTTCGAATGGCAGAAGAAGTAACGAATGGTTTTCCTTGAATAAAATGGCCTATCCGCAGAGAAATTTTGTAATGGGTTTCTTCATTGCCTGTTTTGGTCGTAGTCACATGGAGTACGATTCCCTCAAGCCTTTGTTGTTCAGTCATCCATGATACAGGGATGCATGACTATTAAGTTTTTTTCTAAACCTCCTTATTTTTGAAGGATACCTTTCTTTTGGAGTTATATGCATTACATCCTCGACTCGGCGGTTTTCATCAACGCGTCTTCTTTTCCTTTTTCCAGCAAAAACCATTACGTAATGACTTCTTTTTGTGAGGCGGAAGTGAAAGAGCTGACTGCGAAGATGCGATTGGAAGCTGCATTCCATGAGGGGAGGCTTTCCATTACCGATCCCTGCCCGGCTTCCATTCAAGTCGCGCGTGCGCTCGCAAAGAAGCACGGGGATGCGCGCCTCTCGGATGCGGATGAGAGTGTGTTGGCTTTAGCGCTTGAGATTGCGGATCGCAAGGAAAAAGTATGCGTTTGCACGGATGATTATTCGCTCCAAAACCTCTTGAAATGGCGAAAGATTCCATTCCAAGGGATTCTCCAAAAGGGCATTACGAAGAAGAAGTCGTTCACTAAATTCCCTCAAACTCGTCAAAAGAAGTAATTCTTTCACTTTTTTTAGTGAGTCTTTTAGGCTTTGTGGCTGGATATTTCTTCTATGATTGAGGGTATTTTTGGCGGTAGCTTGATTGTTGAGCTCATCATTGCGTATCTCATTATCCAATTAGCCTATGAGAAAGTCCCCAACAAGTGGTTGTATGCTGTGCTGATCGTTCTCTCGCTCAACTTCCTCATGCACCTAACCTCAGCAGATTGGTCGAATCTCTTGTTGGGTCGCTTTGAGTTTGGATTGAATTAGTTTTTTTTATTAATATTATTTTTTCGCTGGCGCCGGAGCCATGTCGGGCAGCCACCATGCGGCGAGCAGTCCTCCAATAATCAAATTGATGATTAATCGCAGTCCCGATGTGGCGCTCGTTCCTAAATATTCCTCACTGCGCAAGAAGAATGGTTTTCCCGCGTAGACGTTGAGCATGATCTCCAATATCAGCGTTCCCACAAACACAAAAACGAGGAATTGCGGGGTGTCGTGTTTCTTTGTCGCATACGTCCCGGTCACATATCCCACTACGCCTGCGCCAAGCGTGTATACGACGACTTCCCACCCCTGCAGTTCATTCAACAAAAGTGCAGTGATGATTCCACTTCCCACTCCCACAATGATTCCCGCGTCCACTCCAAAGAGGAATGCGGCCAGCACGGTGAATGGGATAATGAGGATGATAACTGGTTCTCCTCCCGATTGGAATCCCGCAAAGATGGCTGTTCCGATGCTCGCGATGAGTGTGAGGATCAGCGGTGTTGGGGGGTGGTGCGCCATGCTTCCAGCAACGCAATGGGGAATTTAATGGTTTAGGAGCGGATTCCAAAAGAGCTATTCGATGTCATTGTCGACTTCCGGTCCTTTATTCGTTTTGAACTCGGAGTGCTCGATGATGTAGTTTTCTATTTTTTCGGATAGTGCTTCGCGATTCAAGTATGCATAAATCCCTGCGAGCACGAGCGCGACGACGAGGAAGAAGAATAATGGGCTTCCCACAATATCTGAGATAAATTTACTCGTGTCAATGGGGTCGGCGATGGGAGTGAGGATGGTGTACTGTACATTTAGTGCGTTGGATTGGAAGTTCGTAAGAGTAATGATGTTGCTTCCATCCAAAAGTCCTTGCTGTAGTAATCGCTTATCGACTACTACTCCTTTGGGCAAATGGATTTTGATTTGGGTTTTTGCGTCAATGCTGATGCTCCCTGCGGAGATGAAATTCAATAGTGCTGAGTCCGAGAATTTCCATCGTGCGGTTCTTCCTTGGTTTTCCGTGGCTATTTTTTGCGTGAGTCCTGTTGGATAACTATATGAGAGTTCGAGCGTGGGTTGTCCTGAAACCGTTTGGCGTAAAAAAAATTCCAAGTTCTCTGCTTGGCTTTCGATTCCAATATATGGGTGGATGAAGGGATAGTCTCTCTTCCACTCGAACAGGCTCGGCGTATTTTCTTCAAAATCTTTTTCCAATTGCGTGGCTTCGTCCGCAAAAAAACTGAAGAAGAATTGTTCGATCACGCGCGATGAGCCATCTTCGTTGACATAGATGTCGATATTATGGAAGCTGACCCTATTTTCCGTGACGCGCGGGATGATGGTTTGTGCTGCCGCGCTGCCGGCGAGAATCACGAGGAGCATGCCGATGACGATTACCCATTCGATGCGCATATACTATTACTTTTCTTATCCTGCTTATAATGAATTCCGTTTTTTTAGTTGGAAAGTCCACGTGGCAGGGGCGCTTTTATACCCCAAGTGCGTTAGTACTGATTTATGCACGTGCGTTTTTTGGGGCATTCTTCTTTTCTCCTGGAGTTTTCCTCCGGAAACGTGTTGATTGATCCCAATTTCAATTGTGTTTCTCTTGGGAGGTATCGCCGCATGGTACCTGCTCCCATCAAGGCAAGCGATTTGCCCCCGGTGGGTTTAATTCTTATCACGCAAGAGCACGAAGATCATTTTGATAAGAAGGCCATTGAGGAGATTGTGGCGCGTGATAATTCATGCGTGGTGGCGCACGACTCCGTTCTTTCTGAGTTGAATATTCCGTTGCGCTGCAAGCGCGGAGTAACGGCGAATGCCCACATCAATGTGCGTGGGGTGAATGTGAAAGTGCATCTCTCGCATCATCCTCAATCCTTCTATCCGATGTCCTACGTTGTGACCGGGGATAATGTTTCGGTCTATCACGCGGGTGCCTCACACTTGCTCGAGGAATATCCTTCCGATTTGAAACCCGATGTGGCGCTGTTGCCCATTGGGGGAAATATTACCATGGATCTCGTGGACGCCGTAAAAGCAACAAAGGTGTTGAAGCCCGACATGGTGGTGCCCATGCACTACAATACATTCGAGATTTGTCAGGCTTCTCCTGAGGAGTTTGCGAGAAAAATTGAAAAAAGCAATCTCAAGACCAAAGCCATTGTGTTGGCCCCCAACGAGAAACACGAATTCAATGCCCCCAAAGAATTGGCACGCTGATTTTTTTTCCAATCTTGGTTTTCATTTCTTTTTATTCTTTGGTTTTGCTTTGGAGATGTTTTTCGTTTTCTTTTCTTTTTCGTTTGAATAACTTTCTTCTAACTCCACTTTCATCAAATCATGTGCTGCAATGGTGTTTTTGAATATGGGTTTTGCTTCTGCGAGCATATCCTTTCCATCCGGGTAGCGTGGAGAAAAGTGCGTTAAGAATAATTGCTTCACTCCCAACTTTTTAGCAATCTCTGCGGCCATTTTTGCAGTGGAGTGTTTGACGTCCCACGCGCGTTCTTTTTCCGATTCCAAGAAAGAGGCTTCGTGGATCAGCACATCGCTTCCTTGCATGAATTCCACGTAGTGGTTATGCGGAAAAGTGTCCATGACGAATCCTATCTTGGTGCCGCGCTTGCTCTGGGTATAATCCATGACCATTTCGGGGGTGTATTTTTTTCCCGCGTGTGAAATGGTTTCTCCTTTCTGGAGTTTTCCCCACAGTGGTCCTTCGGGGATTTTGAGTTTCAGCGCTTTCTCGCGCAAAAATGTTCCTTTTTTTCCTTTTGTTTCGAATACAAATCCATAGCACAGGCACGAGTGATTCAGCTTGACGGCGGAAATCGTGTACGTTTCCGTGTCCACCAAAACGCCTTCCTCGATTTCTTTTGGGATGACTTCAAATCCGGGAAAGAAGTCCGCGTATCCAATTCCTTGTTTTAGTTTTGTTTCAATTCCGCGTGGCCCCCACACATAGAGGGGTTGTTTTCTTTCATGGATGGTCATTGTTGCAATAATTCCCGGCAACCCCAGCGTATGATCCGCGTGGTAATGGGAAAGAAAGATGTGCTCGAGCGTAAAGTGTGACAAATGCGTGCGCATCAATTGTTGTTGGATTCCTTCTGGCGTGTCGAAGAGAAACCATTCGCCGCGGAATCCTAGCGCCACGCTGCTCAAATTGCGTTCTTTAGTGGGAGTGGAACAGCTGGTTCCGAGAAAGGTAAGGTGGACGCTCATATCCTTATTCGGAGAAAAATCCCTTATAAATCAGGGGTGTCTTCTTTGAGCGTGTTGCGTTCTAGAGTTAGGTGGGTGTGAGCTTTTCTCCGTTCTATCGCCACTCATTTATAAAATCAAATCGCACCATGTGTATTGTATTCTATGCCTCGAAAGCCTATTTCTTCCGCCCAAAAGCCCGTTTCCGCGCATGCGTTGGAAAAGGTGTTGGATACGGATGAGCTACAAGACGTTTCTATTCCCCTGGATTTCAATTCCACCGAAGAGATTGAGGTACCCAAAACGCTCATTGAGCAAGTCATTGGGCAAGATAATGCCGTTGAAATCACGCGTAAAGCGGCAGCGCAGAAGAGAAATGTGCTCTTGATTGGCGTTCCCGGGATTGGAAAGTCGATGCTGGCGCAGGCCATGGCGGAGATTCTTCCTGTCTCCAAGCTCCATGATATTTTGGTATATCCCAACGATGAGGATGCCAATCAGCCCAAGATCCGCGTTGTGAGAGCAGGAGAAGGAAAGCACATTCTCTATCACACACGCCTTGAAGCGCAGAAGGCAGAGGACAACATGCGCCTCATGGGGATGCTTTTTCCCATTGGGTGGTTCTTGCTTGCGTATCTGGCGTGGAATTTCAAGTGGATTTCGGATATCATTTATGCCGCTACACTTATCCTCGGCGGGATGCTGGTGTTTGGTTTTGCATTAGGCGCCCAAATGAATCGTCCTACGGTGAAACTCACCCCCAAGCTCCTCATCGACAACGCCAACAAGCGCATGGCTCCTTTCAATGAAGCGACTGGCGCAAGAGCGGGTGCACTACTTGGGGATGTGCGCCACGATCCTCTTCAGAGTGGCGGTCTCGGGACTCCGGCGCACTTGCGCGTGGAACCTGGAATGATTCACCGCGCCAATGGTGGAGTGTTGTTCTTGGATGAGATTTCCACGCTCAACATGAAGTCCCAGCAGGAGCTTTTGACTGCGCTACAAGAAAAGAGATATTCCATTACGGGACAGAGCGAGATGTCCAGCGGCGCGATGACGCGAACCGAGCCCGTTCCGTGCGACTTCGTTCTCGTGGCTGCAGGAAACTATGAGGATCTACAGCACGTCCACCCGGCACTGCGCTCGCGCATTAGGGGTTATGGGTATGAGGTCTATCTGAACTTGGACATGGAAGACACCCCTGCGAATCGCACCAAGATCGCCCAATTCGTTGCGCAGGAAGTGCGCAAGGATGCGAAGATTCCTCATTTCTCCAAGGAAGCCGTTCAATCTATTCTGTATGAGGCCAAGCGCCGCGCGGGAAGAAAGAATAAACTCACGCTCAAGCTGCGCGATTTAGGTGGGTTGGTGCGCGCTTCCGGGGATTTGGCTCGCGCGAAAAATCATTCTCTCGTTACCGCAGACGATGTCTTCGAGGCGCGCATGACCGCACGCACATTGGAACAGCAGATGCTCTCGAAAGTATTGGACATGAAGAAGGACTATGACATCTTCAAGTTCTCCGGCGCGCAAGTGGGAAGAGTGAATGGTCTCGCGGTCTTCGCTGAAGGAAATGCGGGGATGATTATGCCCATCGAAGCCGAAGTCGCTCCGGCGCAGAGCAGTAGTGAGGGAAAGATTATTGCGACCGGGAAGCTGGGAGAGATTGCCCGCGAGGCCGTGCAGAATGTCTCGGCACTGATCAAGAAGCTCTCGGGCAAAGACATTGCCACGCACGACATCCACATTCAGTTCTTGCAATCCCACGAGGGAGTGGAAGGGGATTCTGCTTCGGTGTCTGTTGCAACGGCAGTCATTTCGGCCATGGAGGGAATTCCTATCCGCCAAGATATTGCTATGACGGGTTCCTTATCGGTGCGCGGTGAGGTGTTGCCCGTTGGAGGAATTACGGATAAGGTGCAGGCTGCAGTGAAGGCAGGATTGAAGGAAGTGATTATTCCCAAATCCAATATTGCGGATGTAGTGTTGTCCAAGAAGGAATTGAATAACGTGAAAGTAATCCCGGTCTCGACGCTCGCAGAGGTGTTGAATATCGCATTAGTGAAAGGCGGCAAGACGGATTCATTGCTGCGCAGCCTCAACAAGCTCATCGAATTCAACATTGCCAAGCCCGTGAAAGAATTAGTGGAAAAAGCATTGCCTCCGCTCCCTCCAAGCGTGCAGTGATGTGTGCCTATTATATTCGTCTGTTTTTCTACTCTTCTCATGGGCTCCTCAAAGCGTTTATTGCGACCGGAGAAAAATCTTTCGCGTGGCAGAGTGCATGAGCGGTTGCTGCACCTGGTGGCGGGGACAGTACGTTTTGGTCGCAATATCAAACTGCACCAGCCTGGAAGCATTCCCCGTGGTTCGGGGGAAGCGGATCTACTCAGGCGTTACGTGGATGAAATTAGGTCTTTGAGGGGGAAAAAGACATCGACCAAGAAATTGAATAAACTCCTGGCGAAAACGCGTGTTGTCGCATCCGTGCTGCGCGACGGGAGATACCTGGGGCGAAAGCCAACCATCTATCAGGTGGTGGCGGCAAGGGCTTTGCGTAGTGGTTTGGACTCTCCTAATCTTCTTTCTTTCGTGGCCGCGCTGCGGTCTGTCGATCGTCAACAAGCAAAAAAATTATGGGAAGGGACAGCTAGCAATATTCTTACAATGCTACGGTTTAAGGTTGGAAATTCTTCACACAACCTCCCGTCAGAGATTGAGCTATTGTTGCGTCGGCGCGAACAGGAAGGGTCTGCACGTGAAATGTCCAGCAAAGAAATTGCTGCCTCCCTGGGGATGGAATGGAATGAGCGCGTGATGAATAATATTAATTGTGCGATGCAATTGTTAGAAGTGTGCAAATTGGTCAAAAAACTGCCTCCGATGTCATTGCAGGTTCCTCTTTCCATGTGGGCGCATGCGCAATACCATTCCCCGAAAATAAAATATCCAAATATTGGGATGTATTTGCTGCAACAATTGCATGAAGGACCCAAAGATCGTGCGGAATTGTATAAGCCCATGGTCGTGCCAACCCCTAATAATGTTGGCATCGTGATCGGTAATCCGAAGGCCGTATTTGGCCGTGAGAGAGTCGTCGAGATTTTGGATTATTTTGCGGGAGCAGGTATTGCGAAAGCAGTCGTCTCACAAAAAGTCGATCGTAGGGGAATTCCGCACAATATCGTGGTCTATCGCTTGACGAAGCAGGGAAAGTCCATGTACCGTGACTACTTGAGGAAGGGCCACTTGACCGAGGGGTTGCGTCTTCTCTTGCTTGGGGAGCGTGAAGCGGTGAGCAGATGAGTTTTCATTCATGCTTTGCTGCCTAAGCTCTTTCGGACTAATAATTTTCCATTCTGTAGGGAGAAGTCTTCCATTCCTAGTTCTACTTTCTTTGCTTTGAGCGAGAACTCCACGAGTCCTTTTTCCTTGTGAATGGCTTCTACTTTACCTAACCATTTGCCCGTGCGCGAATAGATGGGGAGTCCAATCAGAAGCGTGGTCACTTTCTTTCGGATGTCCAGGATGGCCGTTGCTTTGTAGGTGATGTAGAATACTGCGAATGAGATAGGGATTAACGCCAAGAACCAATTCAGGGAAGTGGTTCCAATCAAGACGCCTTTGGCCGTTCCCAGGAGAATGGCTCCGAGCAGTACGGCAATCGTGCTCAGCACATACGTGCGGATGAGATATGCTTTTTTCAGCTGTATCGCATCGGCGCTCTTGCCGAACCAGAACAAGAACATTCCTGCAGCACCGAACATGAGGATGAAATCAATTCCCACGCTGGATTGGTTGAATGCATTTGTTAAATCCCCTAACTGGAATGCCAATCCTGCGCTATAGAGTTGGGGTGCAGCGGAGAAGATTCCGAATGCTCCTAAGAGGATAGTAGCAATGTAGAATGGGAAGCTCACGCGCTGCGCATTGATGGAGCTGCCCATGACTTCGATGCTTCCGAATATTTTTTCTTCCAGTCCGAATCCCTTCAATATCAAGTAAGCGCCCATGACTCCTGCGACGAGTTGTAATCCGATGGAGGGCAACAGCAAATACAATAAGATGACAATTCCAGGAATCCCAAACACCAATCGTGCGAGAAAAGGGTCTTTGAGTGCTTCTTTGATGGTGTAGAATGTGCTTTCCACTTCCTTGGCTTGCTTGATGATAACCGTGTACTTGGAAATAATGGGGCCATGGCTCTGGATAAGGGGTGCGATTTGATCGTCTTCCGCGCCGTCAGTCACTAAAACAAATTGTTCTGCGGGAAATATTTCCATGAACGCTTCGAGTTGTTCCGCAATGCGTTTATCGGATTCGAATCCGAATTTACTTGCTCCAACGAGGGTGATGATTTCGAGTTTGTCGTATTGGTCTTTGAGCTCGTCGTAGCGTTTTAGTGCGGCAAAAAGACAATTGGCATCGCTGTCTTCGGGGTCGGCGAGCGCGAGCTTGACCGCTGCTCGAAGGTTTTCTTTTCTTCCGATAATGGGTCCTTCCACTCCTGCTTTGCGGCCGAAATCATTGTCTCGGTCCACGCACACGATGGCTAAGGCTCGCTGCGCCATAGGTTATTTATAAAGGGGGGATAATATTAACTTATGTGCCTTCCCAATGGGTAATGGGCTCCGAAAGGGCTTTTTTTGGGATTTGAGGGAATTATGGTCAAGCGCTTGGGAAAAGTGGAATCCTATAAGGTCAAACAGGCCGTTTTCGCCTTCGTTGTGCTATTGGTTGCGATTACTATTTTTTTGATTTTGAGCAACTCCGCGATTATTGGAGTGGGTCTCTTTACGATTGGCGCGCTGGCGGTGTTTTTCTTTTTAGTTGCGACGTATGATTTCCTCATCACGCTGAAAGAATATGAGCGCGCGGTAGTCTTTCGCTTGGGAAGAGTCAATCGCGTGGGCGGTCCTGGCTGGACGTTTGTGATTCCCGTTGTGGAAAGTTTTAAGCTCGTGGATTTGCGCACGCAGACATTAGATGTCAAGCCCCAGAGCGTGATTACGAAAGACAACGTTGTTGTGTCCATTGATGCTGTCATCTATCTCCTCGTGCGCAAGGACCCGCAGAGTGTGATTAATTCGGTCGTGGAAGTGGATGACTTTCGCAACGCGGCTTCGCAATTTGTGCAGGCAAAGATTCGTGATGTTTCTGGATCCCTTACCCTGCCCGAGCTCATCTCGGATGTGGGTAAGTTGAATTCTATCCTGAAAAAAGAACTGGAGATCATTGCCCGCAATTGGGGTGTTGCCGTGGAAAGCGTTGAAATCCAAAACTTGCAAGTTCCCAAAGAAGTCGAGACGGCTTTTTCAGCCAGGACAGCAGCGGAACAGAATCGTCTCGCGCGCGTGCAAACGGCTTTAGGAATTCAAGGAGAAATTGATGCCATTCGCGAGGCCGCGCAGAAGCTGGATGACAAGTCCTTGAGTTATTTCTATATGCGCACCCTCGAGAAATTGGGAGAAGGCCAGAGCTCGAAGTTTATTTTGCCCTTGGAGCTGACCAATTTGATTCACTCGCTTGCCAAGTCCACCAAGCGCGCGTCCTCGGATGAGGGATTAGATAGCTTGTTTGAGAAATACGCTCCGATGCTAGAGCAGTACTTAGACAATAAGAAGAAAGCCAAGAAGAAATAGTGGATAAAAAATAATGCAAGAAGAAGTGAGTGCGCGCCTCACTTGGCTTCTTTGATTTTTATTTTTGGATTGCGATTGGATATTTTGGGAGTGGGTTTGAGTAGGTGGTGCGCAGCTACTCCAATCGCCAAAACAATAATTCCAATCATGGCCAACAATAGCACTCCTCCCAATAGGATTGGAAAAATAATGAGTGCAATTATTGCGAGCACAAGGATGATTCCGATTCCGGCGAGCATTGCTTCCATCTTCTCACTTCCCCAAGTTGATGTTCATTCCGCCGCCGCTTCCACCGCGTGGGATATATTGTGCGACCATAGGGGCAATCTTTTGTGCCAAGTCAGCGAGTTGCATGCTCTGCAAGTGGACTTCGCCTGGTCCTTCTAGGCTCGCTAAAAATAATCCTTCTCCCCCAAAGAGCATGGTCTTGATGTCTCCGGCGCGCTGGATATCAAATCCAACGCTGGGATCGACAATGGCAACGCTGCCGGGATCGCATAGGATGCGTTGTCCTTTTTCTAATTCGAGTTTGGTGATTTCTCCATCCAAGCTCAACAGTACTTTTCCTGGCCCGGTTATCTTTTGGAGAATGAATCCTTCTCCTCCAAAGAATCCCGCGCCGAGTTTCTTTTGGAAGTGCACCTGCATCTCGACTGAATCGTCTGCTGCGAGGAATGCCGTGCTCTGGGCGATAATAGTTTGTCCTTTTTTCAAATCGAATGCGAGTATTTTTCCTGGGAAGTCCGAGGAGAATGTGATCATTCCACTTTCTCCTTCTTTGACTTGGAACTCATTAAGGAAGAGGCTTTCTCCCGTGAACATTCTTCCGATTCCTGCTCCGAGTCCTCCGCGCATTTTTGATTTCATTTCAACGTTGTCCGTCATCCATTGCATGGCGGAGGCGCTGGCGTAGATTTTTTCTTCCGACTGCAGCGCTACGCTGGCGGTTTGCATGATGTCTCCTTGGATTTTGTATTTCATAGAGTATGGCCTCCGATGTAGGTAATACTTAGATGAATGTTATTATTTGTTCCTTAATTCAGGTGTACAACCACAGATATCCTTCGATGAGTGCGGCAATGAACAGCACAATGACTGCAGTGATCACGAGCGCACCGGCATCTTTGGCGATGGTTTCGAATTCGTTTGTCTTATACACTTCTTTGGCCATGCTCACGGAGATGATTCCTCCGGCGATGGCGCCGATGTAGTAGGCCACAATCTCGGGAATGCCATGCGGGATGAATCCGATTCCTTGGTACACGCCCATTCCTAGTGAGTAAATGACGGAAAAGATATCGTGCGTGGGCATGGTGGCAAGTGTCTGTGCGGAGATTTTTCCGATGACGGTTCCGATGATGCTGGCGTTCCATGAAATCAAAAACAGCGCTCCTTCTCCAAACAAGAATGAAAATAGGATGGCCAAAAGAAGTACGGTTGCATTATTGCTGAACAAGAATCCCACCACGCTCCAAAAGTCTCGGTCTTTCGTTGTTGAAGTGGGTGGTGATTCCACGTTGCCTCCGATGTTGTATCCTGCGGTTGCGTTTCCTGTGATGGGGGTGCTTTCACTTTGCAATTGTGCGCGTAGCTCTCCGATTCCACGCAGCTGATGCTCTTGCTCTTCGTAGATGCTCCCGCGCGAGGGGAGTTGCTTGCAGATGTCCCCGAGTGCGCAATTTCCTTGCGCGGTCTCTGGGAGAATGATATACCACGTGGCAAATGCCAGTACTAATCCCAAAAAGAACCAGGAATAGATTTTCACTAAATCAAAATGTCTCTCCAAAAAAGTGGATGCTTTTCCTGGGCGATCGGCTTCTTCTTCTTCGGTTTGCTGGAATGTGGAGCGGATAATGGGTTCGGCCGCGATCACAATGAATGCCAGCGTGAGGATGGAGGCGGAGTTTGGAAATAAATAATAGGCCAACCACAGCCCTACAATGGTGAAAAGAAAGGCGATAATTCCCATGTAATAGGGTTTTTCCCTCGCTGTCGTAGGGGATAAAATATTCTCTAAAACCATGGTCTCACGAGGAGGCGGGCGTTTGGGTATATAAACCCATTCTGGGACTTTTGGGTAATATTGCCCTTATATTGGCGTAATTATTGGTGTAAAACGTATGGCTAAGAAAGACTCCCTTGTTTTCCCCGGTTCTCCATTGACAGTGGAAGAAGAATTCGCTGCTGGAAAGAACGTTTTCGTGGATGACAATGGCAACGTGGTGGCGAACGTAATTGGCAGCGCCGAGTTCGATGAGAATTCGCGCGAGGCTCACGTGCAGCAAGTCGGGCGACAAGTGAATGGTCTCGAGACCGGTGCCATTGTGTATGGTCGCGTGATTTTGGTAAAAGATTCTGTCGTCGTCGTAGGAATGGCGCTTGCAGAAAAAGATGGGAAGAAGAAGCGTATCTTTGATTCTTCCGCGACCATCAATATTTCTCGTGTTTCTTCGCAGTACGTTCGCTCGCTTGGGGATTTCTTCAAGATTGGGGATTATGTGAAGGCGCGCGTGCTAGATGTTAACTCCTATGGCGTGGAGCTCGCCACGAATGAGGATGGAGTAGGTGGTATCGCGTCGGGCGACACCATCATCCAGAAACTCGTCGCGGGAAATGAACAGTTTGCCGTTAAGAAAAACGTGGAGCCATCGCGCCACTAACCTATTGGGGGAAATCACATGGAACTCGAATTCATCAAGAAAGCAGCCAATCACGTGGAATTCAAACTCGTTGGGGAAACGCATACCTTTGCGAATTTGTTGAAAGCCCAATTGGCCAATGATCCTTCCGTTGAGTTTGTCGCGTACAAATTAGAGCACCCCCAGGATAAGGATGCGTTGTTCGTGTTGAAGACAAAGGGCAAGTCCGCAAAAAGTGTGTTAGTGGAAGCCGCCAAGCACTTGCACGAAGAACTAGGGGATTTGAAGAGCGCTTTCTCTAAAGCACTCAAATAATTCCGATTACATGCGCCTTCGGGTGCATGCCTTTTTCCTCTGTTTTCCATTTCATTTATAACATCAAAACCGTTTCTGTGTTCTCATCATGCCGGTGCAAAAGAAATCTTCTCCTCCTTCTTTCTGGGAAAAATTGGATCCTTTCTATTATGTGGATGCGCACTTGATGCCTATTTTGAATCCCTGGGATAACGCCGCGCTTTCATGGATTATCTATTTGGCATTCTCGTTCATTTTTGCGTTTGCCCTCTATAGTGGAATTGGTTTTCTGTTGCAGACGGCTTCTCCTCTTGTTATTGTTGTCTCCGGGAGCATGCTTCCAACGATGGCGCGCGGGGATGTGGTGTTATTGCACGGCGTGAGTGGGGCAGAATTGAATGTGCAAGAGGTTGTATTGGATGGCGTGGATGTCTCCAAGACTTCATTGCAGGATTTAGCAACAATTCAACCACTTGGCAATGGAGTGTGGCAACTCACATTCAAGTCTACGAATCAATCCATTCAAATTCCAAAACAAGGCACGAGTGACATTGTGGTGTATGTTTCCAAGCAGCGCGGAATTGAGATTATCCATCGCGCCGTGGCTAAGATTCGTTCGAATGGAAAGTATTACTTGCTCACGAAAGGCGACAATAATCTTTCCTTGGACCAAGACTGTGGTAAAGTGGATGAGGCGATTCCGGGTTTGATTTCTACTCAAAAGCTATGCCCTTCTCCCTATCCCATTTCCATGGAATTGGTAAAAGGAAAGGCGTTGGGTTGGTTGCCCTATGTGGGGTATGTGAAGCTCTTCTTGTTTGATGACTTGCCTTCTCTTTTGAGTGGGAAGAAGGTAATGGGCTTCCCTTTCGTGTGATTCTCTCTGAAACCCCGCAACCTTTAAAGCTGTCCGAGGGCGCATTATAGTGTATTGTTTGAGGGTTGGGATTGCATATGATGGAACTCATAATCGAAAAAGCCGATGTATTGAAGCGCAGCATTGATGCGATTGCCGTGCTGATTGATGAAGCCGAGTTTGAGGTTTCAGAAAAAGGCCTTTCGTTGAAAGCCACCGATCCCTCTCAGATTTCCATGGTGGATTTTGAGTACGAGAAGAAAGCCTTCAAGAAATTCCACGTGGATGGGACTCTCAAACTAGGGTTGGATCTCGATTATCTCAATCAAGTCATGTCGCGTGCCAAGCCCACCGATGAAGTGCATCTCAAACTAGACAACGATGACACGAAAATGTCCATTACGTTCAAGGGTTCTTCCACGCGAAGTTTTTCCGTTCCTTTGATTGATATTTCCTCCGGGGAATTGCCCAATCCCAAGATTGAATTCGATGCAACGGTGAAGATGAAAGCAACCGTATTGCAGGATGCATTGAAGGATGCCTCTCTTCTCTCGACACATCTCACGCTTGGAGCCAAAGCGGATGGATTTTATGTGCGTGCCACTTCTTCGAAAGGAGAATTGTCAAACGAAACCGCCAAAGACGCTACTTCGATGGTTGATTTTTCCTTGAAGCGCGATTGTAAGTCTATGTTTCCATTGGACTATCTCTCGGACATGCTCAAAGCAGCCAACTCCGAAACCGACCTCACATTGAAGCTGAAAGAAAACGCCCCGGTGGAATTAAACTATCACATCGGCGAAGCCAAACTGCGTTACTTTTTGGCCCCAAGAATTGAAACGGCATAGCTGCGCGTGTTTCGACCGCGCGCGCCGAGAACGGGTATCGCTTGCGCGACACCCGATATGGCTTTCACCATTTTCTCCGAGTTGGATTGACTGGTTGCCATTATCTATTTTCTCTTCCACGCCCACGCGCTTCCAACGACGATTCCGGCTGCCAAGTCAACAATTAAATCTTGCATGGTGTTGGTAAGTCCCTGCTGGAAATCAGTTCCGCGCAAGTAATCGGATGCGAATTCTCCTATTTCCCATAATCCCCCTAATCCCAGCGCAAATAATGTGACGGCAAACACCACGGCAAGCTTGGGTACTTGCTTGAGCATTTGGGAATATCCTCGCTCCAACACCACCAACGCGCTCACGGCAAGAAAGAGGCTTGTCGTGTAGTGCGTGGCAATGTCCCATCCCGGGACGGTGTGGTAGTAGTCCAGCACTAACCCGAAGAGATTGTTGAATACAATCAGGAGCGCAAACAATACATCCAAGTAGATCCCCATGGGCCCGAAGAATCGGCGTTGGATCCATCCCACGATGGCGGAGGCGATGACGCTGACGCCGAGTATTCCCACATAATCCAGTCGTCCTTGGAGTAGTGCCCATATGATTCCGAGTAAGAGTACTCCCCTCAACCCGAGCGCGATAATCCTTCCGCCATTCATGTGATTCCTCTTTTTTTGGGTGATTGCACGCACGAGGAAGCATTTCCCATATAAATCTGCACCGCCGTAGTAAGTGTATGATAGAATCTCCCGATGCGACGCAGGTAAAGCGAACCGTGGATGCGATTGCTTCCTTTATCTCCGAGGGAAACTTTCGCTTCTCGGAGAAAGGGATTTCCTTGCGGGCAGTGGATCCTTCCCAGATTGTGCTGGTGGATTGCTTTATCGACAAATCGGCTTTCTCGCAATACCAAATCGAACCGGCAATGGTGGGAGTGGATGTTGTGGAGTTGGCTCGCATGCTGGCGAGAAGCATGCCCACGGATAAGCTCTATTTGGATGTGCTGGATTCCGAGCTGGAATTGAAATTGGAAGGAGATTTCACGCGCAACTTTTCATTGCCATTAATTGATGTCTCGGATGGAGAAAAAGAGATTAAGATCCCCGAGAATAAATTCGATGCCCGCATTGAGATCAACGCCCGCCTCTTGAAGGAAGCCCTGAAGGATGCGCACATCTTTGGGAGCAGCGTGACGTTGCGCGTGCAGAACAAGCAGTTCCACATCGAAGCAAAGGGGTCGCAGGGAACGTTGCGTACTGTTTCAAAAGAAGGCAAGCTGATTTCCGTGAAGCATGGGGTGGATGTGACCTCAAAATATTCTCTGAACTATCTTTCGAATGTCATTAAGGAAGCGGATAATGATTCAATCATTGCGCTAGAACTCAAATCCGATGCTCCGTTGCGCATCAGCTATGAGATTGGCAAGACCAAGCTGCAGTATTATTTAGCCCACATGATTTTGTGAGGGGTATGTCTTCTCCCGCTTCTCCGATGGTGCGTCCGTTATCGCCGGAAACGCAGAAACACTATCAGCAACTCTTTCCTCTTCTGCGTCGCTTCTACATGGATGGGAGTGGGCAGCTCTATGGGGTACAACTCCGCGCGGCAGGGGATGCGGTACAGCGCTTAGTTTTGCTGCGCTTGGACCCAAAAAACAAAAAGCGTGAAATGGTGGCGGGGGCGCGCTTGCAATTTTTGGAGAGAGAGTCCGAGTTGTTCTTGTTCGAAGGGCATCATGGGGAAAAATTTCCCGCGCGGACAAAACCTCCTTCCTCTAAGGGGATTGGTTTTTTTCGCGTGCTCATGAATGAGGCAATTGTAATCGCGAAAAAGAAAGGGATGCAGCGCATTGCATTGCAGGCTGGTCCTCTGCGCTTGCGGCAATATTACATCTCGCATGGATTCAAGCGCAAGAAAAAACCTGACTCGAAGGGATTGCAGCGCTTGGTTCATTCTATTCATCCTGTCCCTAAGCGTCGAACCAAATAATTTAAGTTTTTGGATGGTGTTGTGAGCGTATGCCCTTTCCACCTCCTCATTCCTCTCGCAAGCCTAGCCGTTGGAGAGAGAAGGCGGAAGCCATCAGGCGGCAGCGTGCGATGCATCCATTGCGTGGCGTTTCTTTTCTTCCAGCATCCATCCAGAACTACTATCATCGTTTCTATTCCAATCGTGCCGGGAAGCTTTTCGCTACGAAGCAACCTTCATTTTCAATGAGGCATGCTTCTCCCATTTTGGTGTATGAGATAAACCCCGCCACGGGAAAAGAAAACTATCTGGGTGAAGGGATTCTGCATTATTCCAAAGAAAAGCACGCCATTGAGATTCACCAGGTGCGGAAAGATCAATCCCTGCTTCGCACAACCGAAGAGCGCACACACATTCGTGGGACGCGCGGAATTCAGATGTTTCGTGCAATCCTTGATTTTGCCATTGAGTCCGCCAAGAAGAATGGGTTGGATCGTATCGTCTTGAGGTGCAATCCCAAGCTAGCGGAATATTATAAAAAATTCGGCTTCAAAATAATGGAAAATATTTATGCACATGAGAACACGGGCGCGATTGTGGGGTATGAGATGGAATACCACGTTCCAGAGAAGTGACTTTTTCCCCCTGGCTTTAAGTTTCTCTCCCGTAGCAAAATAGGTATGCCTTCGGTTCCTATCGTACAGCTCCAGTATGCGCGTCGATATCCTTTCTCGCAGCAGGGGAAGAATGTGCTGAAGCAGTTGGCCCCCAACATGGAGCAACTCAATGAGGGGGTTTTCCTCCGGGCGTTTGAGTTGGCCATTGTGGCATTGACTTCCAATGGCAAGCAGCAACAAGCCTTCATTTCTTCTCATCTCAAGCAGCGCGAACTCTCTTATGAGGAGTTTTTGGTGCAGGATGTGATTGCATTTCCTATTGCAAAAATTCTTCTTTCGTTCCAGCGCAACCCCTCTGCATTCGAGCGCTTTGCTGGGCTGATGGGGGATTTGACGTTTGAGTATTTGGTGAATGAAAAAGAAAAGCTCTCCAATTTCTTGGATCTCGCGCAGGGATTGAAGTTGCGCGTGGATTTGAGGCAGGAAGAACATCTGCAGTGGATCGCGATTCCCCTCACGCAATACATTGCATTTCCCCTGCGCGATGCGCAGTTGCATTTGGTGAACCAGCGCGTGGATAAGGGTTTCATCATCCTCGACATCAATGCCGCCTGTCGCTGGCTCGCGGAAGTGGCGCATGCGCAAATCCTTGCTTCGTTGCCCGTGGACACCAAGGGTCTTCCTTCCGTGTTTGAGGAAAAAGCCTCGCAGTTGCAGCAGAAGTTGCGCGAGATCCAAACAACCCAAGCGAAAGCAGTTGCATTGGGAGTGGTGAACATCCAGGCCTTTCCCCCGTGCATGGATAAATTGTATTCCGATCTCTCTTCTGGAGTTAACCTCCCGCACATGGCGCGATTTGATTTAGCCACTTTCCTCGTGAATATCGAGATGCCCCATCCCGATATCATTACTCTTTTTTCCAAGGCACCGAATTATGACGAGCGTACCACACGCTATCATGTGGATAATCTTTCTGGGAAAACGAGCGGGAAGAAATACTCTGCTCCTTCGTGTGCGAAAGTACGCGAGCACGGGTTGTGCATCTCGCGCACGTGCAATGTGATGCATCCCCTTCAATTCTACACGCGTGAAAGTAATCCTTCTACTCGAGAAAAAACGTCAGAAGAAAAAGAATCGCTTGAATCGAAAGAATAATCATTCACATGAGTGGAATGCCCTGCGTGGCGTCGAGTTTTTCGTTGTGATGGAATCGCAGCCACACGGCATTCAAGTAGGGGATGAGCGTGGCGGCGATGAAGCTCATTCCCGCGATGACGAGCCAGTCCTCTGCATTCAATGGGACGGTTTGTAGGATGCCCTGCAGCAAGGGGGTGTATAACGCTAATAGCTGAACGGAAAAAGAAACGATGACGGCGATGACGAGCCAGATATTGTTGAATGGAGATACTTGCAGCCAGCTCTTTCCTTGTTGGCGTGAATTGAACACGAGCATGAGCTCGAATACCACGAGCGCGGTGAATGCCATGGTTTGTGCATACACTTGGCTCGTCTGCAGTCCATAGAAATATGCCGCGAACGTCACAATGGTGCTCGCGATTCCTGCGAGGATGATGAATGAGGGCATTTGGTTGAGTATTCCTGCGCGTGGATCACGGGGCTTGCGTTGCATCACATCCTTGGATGGGGGGTCTTCTCCTAGCGCGAGCGCGGGAAGTGCATCCGTGACGAGGTTGATCCACAGCAACTGGATGGGGGAAAGGATTTCTCCTGATTTCAAGAAGAATCCTAATGAAACAATCATGACCTCCCCCAGATTCGCTGCCAACAAATAGCGCACGAACCCTTGGAGATTTTGATAGATGGTTCTTCCCTGCTCGACTGCATTCACGAGCGTGGCAAAGTTATCATCTTTCAGCACGACATCGGATGCTTCTTTTGCGACGTCCGTTCCCTTGATTCCCATGGCAATTCCGATGTCGGCTTTCTTCAGAGCAGGGGCATCGTTGACTCCGTCCCCTGTGACGGCGACAATCTCACCTTTTTTTTGCAGCGCTTGAACGATTTTGTATTTGTGTTCGGGGTCCACGCGCGCGAAGACCGAATAAGTTGTCGCGGCTTGCTGGAATTCTTGTTCAGAGAGGGAATTGAGTTCCATTCCCGTGATGACCTTTCCATTCATTCCTAGCTTTTGGGCAATCGCTTGCGCAGTAATGGGGTTATCTCCCGTGACCATCTTTACGGTAATCCCTGCCTGCAGGCATAATGCAATGGCTTGCTTGACTTCTTCGCGTGGGGGATCGCGTAGCGCCATGAGTCCTGTCAAGATGAGGTTGTTTTCCATTTCTCCTTCTGCGCTACTGGCATCCTTGTATGCGAATGCCAACACGCGATAAGCGGCTTTTGATAATGTCTCGGCCTGCTGCAGGAATTGGTTTTTCTTGACTTGCGTCAATGGGATTCGTTTCCCATGCTCTAATGCATAGGTGCATGATTCCATTATTTTTTCAATGGCTCCTTTGCTGTACACGCGATAATTTCTCTCGGATAGCTGCACGACCACGCTCATGCGCTTTCTCTCGGAGGAAAATGGTATTTCGCGCACGCGCTTGGAAAGAGATTGCACGCGTGCTTTGTGTGCGAGCACGAGCATACATCCTTCGGTGGGGTCCCCAATCATGCTTTCGGTTTTGGGATTGTATTCCGCGTTGTTGCAGTACATTCCATTCTCGATGGTGCGTTGCATTCCTTCAGTAGTGTCCTCGTCCAACGCAATGGGTTGATTATTCCATTGTAATTGTCCTTGCGCAGAATATCCTACTCCTGTCACTTGCACGAGGCGTTCGTCCGCGTACACGTATTCAACGGTCATTTCGTTCTTGGTGAGCGTTCCGGTTTTGTCGGAGCAAATGACAGTGGTGCTTCCCAGCGTCTCCACCGATGGAAGGTGTTTCACGAGGGCATTTTTTTTGGCCATTTGTTGGATTCCGAGCGCAAGCGTAATCGTCGTAATCGCCGGCAGTCCTTCGGGGATGGCGGCGACTCCTAGCGAGATTGCGAGCAGGAACATCTCCACAAACGGTCGTTGTTCGATGACGAATCCGATGATGAAAAGAAGTGCAATGATTCCCACCACTCCAATGGTGAGCTGTCGCGCCAGTACTTCGAGTTGTTTCTTCAATGGAGATTCTTCATCTTGGATTTCTTCCAATGACTTGGCGATTTTTCCGAACTCGGTCTGCATTCCCGTCCCCACGACTACTCCGACGCCGCGCCCGCGCACAATCGAGGTGTTGGCGAATCCCATGTTCTTGCGGTCCGCGACGGCTTTCATTCCCGTCAGCACGTCCAAGTTCTTCGACACGGAGTGGGATTCTCCCGTCAGAATGGCTTCGTCCACTTCCGCATCCACGACTTCGAGAAAGCGCACGTCGGCGGGGAGTTTGGTTCCTTCTTCTAATACCACTACGTCTCCTGGCACCACGTCCTCAGCTTCGACTTCAACCAATTTTCCATCGCGTCGCACCGTCGCCTTTAGCGCGCCCATTTTTTTGAGTGCCTCGATGGCTTTTTCGGCTTTGTATTCTTGCAGGAATCCTAGCACTCCATTCAGTATGACAATGGCGAAAATAGCAATGGTGTCAGTAATGTCCCCGAACAGCGCAGAGAGTATTCCCGCGATGATGAGTATGAGGACCAGGAGCTCGGTGAATTGTCCGATGAGCATTCCTATGACGTTGATTTTTTTTTCCACGGCGATTTTGTTCTTGCCATAGATGCCGAGTCGGCGTTGGGCCTCGGTGGTGCTGAGCCCATTCGTGCTGGTTTTCAATCCGCGCAGCACCTCGTCGATGGGCTGCTGATAGAACTCGGGCATAACAGGGGGAGAAAGATTCCTGGCTTTAAAAGCATGGCAATTCTTGGCGAAAGAAAAAGTATGGTTATAATGCCGCGGGGAGGGTAATGCATAATCATTACACGAAATGTGGGCACTGGGATTGGAAGGGGATGCGGATGGGCATTGGGCAAAATGAATCATTATGGTTGAAGGGGCTATTGCGCAAGTATTATGCCGCGCACCTCGTCGTTCCTCCTTATGATGTCTCCAAGAGAGAATTTGGTTTTGGTAACATCAAGAAAATAGATTCACGTCACGTGGGCTTTGAGAGCGTGCAGGAAATGAATCAATACCTGCGCAACAACCTTCCATTGTATTTTTCGGGGAGCATCTCGGAGTATGCGTTTCCTTCCGCGCAACCCATGGAGAAAAAACAATGGTTAGGGAGTGATTTGATTTATGAGTTTGATGCGGACGATCTGCAGACCGATTGCAAGCAGACCCATGACTCGTGGAAGTGCACGCATTGCGGTGCGCAAGGAAAAGGGCACTTGCTCAAATGCACCTCATGCGGAAAGGGAGTGGACTTGGACGAGTGGACGTGTGATGTTTGCTTGCATGCCACAAAAGAAAAAACAAAACAACTCATTAAGATTCTCCAGGATGATTTTCAGTTGAATGGTTTGCATGTGAATTTTTCCGGCAGCAAGGGCTTTCACGTCCACGTTCGCCAAAAAGAAATTTTTTCATTGCAGAAGCATGCGCGCATCGAGTTGATGGATTATCTTTCGTTGCATGAACTGGATTGGCCTTCGCTTGGATTTGTTTTTGATGGAAAACAATTCCGTTGTCCTCATTTTGCTCAAGCAAAGGGGAATGCGCAGCGAGTGATGCAAGAAATCCTTCGCCTCGTGGAAGTGGGGACGGAAGAGGAATGGTTCATTCTCACGGGAATGCCCATGCGCGCGCTCAAGTCATTCTTGGAGAACCGGCAGCGCATGTACAATGAGCTGCAGCACGGCACGCTTCCTGCTGTTCCTGGAAAAAGCACGAAAACAGAGCTGTTCTGGAATGGTATTCTTTCTTCTATTGCGGAACGGTTGCGCTTGCCGATCGATCGTTCTACGTCGGGGGACATCTACAAGCTGCTCCGCGTTCCCGATACGGTTCATGGTTCGACTGGTTTTGTTGCCAAATCGCTTTCGTTGGAGACATGGGAGCAATTCGATCCCTTCTCGGATGCCATTGCTTTTTCGGGAGAAAAAGAACGGAAGATTTTTGTGCATCAGGCGCCGCGTATTAGGATAGGGAGTGAGATCTTAGAACCAATGCAGGAAAAAGAATTAGTGGCCTCTGCTCCCGTGGCTGTTTTCCTTGTAGGATGGGGGGCAGCGGAAATCCGTTGAGCTTTGGGAATGGAACCCCTAGCAATAAATAGGTTCGGAATCAACATAATGAGTGGTTGGGTATGGGATTCGATTACGAGGAAATGCGCCGCATTTACCGATTAGAGAAAGCGACTTCGCGTCTCGTGGACGTGCCGGACGACTTTCTCTATCAAGTGAATAATCTCATCGATGTCGAGAGGAAAAACTACTTGGATTCTCTCGCAGATCTAAACACCAACAAGGCGCGGGACTTTTCTAATCTAAAAAAACTCGTGGAAGAACTTTTTTCGATTCGTGAAAAGAAACTCCTCAATGCCGTGCTGGTTTCCACGCGCTTGCAAGAAGCCGATGATGCGCACATGGCTAAAGAGGAAAAGGAATTATTCCACTTGCTTTTCAATTCTCTCTCTGCGCATCGCACGCTCACGCAGAAGGCCTTGGATGCGAATGGGGATTTTTCCTCGAGCAAAACCATTTCCATTCCCCCAAAAATTCATGTGGAGAAGAAAGAGGAGTTGCGCCAGGACGCGAGTCTCTTGAGCGAGCACAGCGATGCGCAAAAAAATATTGATCGCGTGCGCGAGACGTACAAGCAAGAAGAAATGCCGCGTGCGCGCGTGGCTGTTGCTGCCGCAGGAGGGGAATCAATTTCTTCTTCTGCGCACACAGAGAGTGGCTCCCCCACTTCGACTCCGCTCGCGGCTCCGGCGCAGGCCGTGGTGCAGCGCATCCGTATCCTTTCAGAGATTCCTTCGTTTGTGGGGACGGACATGAAGGAGTATGGCCCCTACAAGCCCGAACAAGTCGTGGAGCTGCCCCAAAAGATCGCACAATTATTTATTTCTCGCAAACTCGGTGAGGCGAATAGCTAAAGTGCCTTTCTGAGAGTAGCGCGCATACAATCTCTGCAAGCGGGGCTTTCCTTCCTTCTGGGTTCCGCCCTTCATTTATAAGGATTTAGCCGTCTTTCCTCTTGTATGCCGTTTGAAAATCCCCGTCCGCGTCCTGCTTTCCATGGACCGCGTAGAGATTTTTCTCCTCGTCCAGGGGGTTCTGCTCCGGGTGCAAACCCTTCTCCTGCCGCTAACTCTCGCAACAAGAATGTGAAGCAGTGGCCCCAAGTGGGGGAGATTGTCGTGGTCAATGTCGACAAGGTATTGGATTATGGTGTCTTTTGCTCCTTGCTCGAATACTCTGGAGCAACCGGGTTCGTGCACATCTCCCAAGTCGCTTCTTCGTGGATCAAAAATATTCGCAATTACGTGAAAGAAGGCCAGATGCGCGCGGCAGTGGTGCAGAAAATTGATTTTGAAAAATTGCAGATTGATCTTTCTCTTACAAAAGTAGGAGAAAGACAACAGCGCTTGCGCATTGAAGAGTATAAGCAATTGAAGCGTAACCAAAAGCTCATCGAACAAATGGCCAAGACGCAAGAGAAGACGATGGAGCAAGGGTGGAAGGAGATTGCCGATCCCCTGGCGAATGCATATGAAACCGTTTCAAGCGCTTTCGAGGCCATTTCCATTGAGGGAAAGGCTGCACTGAATGACATCGAGGGATTGAATCCGAGTTGGATTCCCATTATCGTGGACGTGGTGCAGAAGAATGTGAAGGTGCAAGAGAAAGCCATCCGCGGAACGATCACGCTTACTTCTACTGCTCCGAATGGCGTGGACATCATCAAGCAGGCCTTATTGGAGTCTCCCAAGTCTGCCAAGAATGCAGTCATTACCATTTCCTACTTGGGCGCGGGGAAATACAAATTGAAAGTTGCTTCGTTTGATTTCAAGATCGCCGAGCGCGCACTGAGTGAGATGCAAGAGAAGATGAAGAAGCTCTTGGGCACGCAGGGGACTTACTCCCTGGCGCGCGTCGAGGAATAACTTCATAAACGAGCGACTAGAGATTCATTCATTATTCCATTCATTATCGCGAGGAACTCCCCATGGTCACACAAGTCTGGATCCACAAAAAACCTTCACAGAAACCCGGAGTTATCTTCGTTGGTTTGCCCGGAATTGGATTAGTCGGAAAAATTGTCGTGGATTATTTGGTGAAAGAATTGAAGCCCACCAAGATTGCAGAGATCACGTGCGATGCCTTCCCCGCCGCAGTCCTCACGAAAAATGGCCTCATTGATTTGTTCAAGGACGAGATTCATCACTTCACGCACGCGGGAAAGGATTTCTATATTCTTTCCGGGCCTGTACAACCTAATTGGGATCAGGGAAGCGGGAGCACGGATGCACAGTATGATTTTGCGCGCACGCTGATTACGGCATTCAAAGAATTGAAGATTCAAGAAATTTATACGCTCGCAGGATTGCACACGGATCAGCGCATGACGCACCAGCCGCAAGTGGTCATTTCCGCTACAGACAACAAGACGTTGGCGGAATGGAAGAAGCTCGGCGCGAAATCCGATCAGCCTGAAGGAATGGTATGGGGTGTTGCGGGCATGCTATTGGGAATCGGTAAGACCCAAGGCATTCCCGGCGCGTGCTTGATGGGAGAGACTTCCGGAAAACTCGTGTATGGGGATCCCGGCGCCTCGAAAGCAGTCATTGATTTGCTCATCAAGAAATACAAGTTCAAGATTAAGATGGAAAAGATGGACACGGAAGCAAAGCAAATTGAAACGGCATTCAAGAAGCTCGCGGACACGGTGCACAATGAAGAGGCCAAAGAAAAGAAAGGCGATTTGCCTTATGTGCGATAATTACTGCACGTAATAAATTCCCGTTCACGCCTTGCTATCCCATGCCCTCGGAGAAATACGGAATTCCTGCCCACCTTCGCTCACGCCAAATCCTTGGAAGAGGTAAGCGGCGCGCAGTTCTTCTCGTGGGTCATAATCGCGCGTTGAAAGTGGAAATGAATCCAACTGCGCACGGGAAAAGCCCGAATGAGTTAGAGTGGGCAAATTTTCAGCGCTACTTTCAAAACGCACCTGCATCTTTGCGTCAACACATCGCGCCTATTTCGCGTCGAAAAATAAAAGATGGTCACGTGATGCATCAGATACGTCTTGTGAAAGACTTCAACGGCTCCATTTCGCGCACCATTGAAGCAACCGGAAAAATCGCCAATGCCCATTTCTGGAAATCATTTCAGAGAATGGTGGACGAACTTGTCCGTGCACATATTCCATTCTATGATTTTAGTTCAAAAAATATTTTAGTGAAACGTGTTTCTCCAACAAATTGGATTCCGGTGCTAGTAGACTATGAGTCAATGGGCCCCCACAGTGCACGCTGGCAATTTTGGTTACGCTCAAAATATTTCTCTGGATTGAAAGTACGGCGTCGCGCAGAGCGACTTCAGAAGCAATTCAGCGAACGGGCCTAGCGCACAATTCCCAGGAATGCGAGAATAACCATTACTCCCAATCCTGCCAATCCAAAAATCGCCGACACGATGAGGCTCGCCCAGAATGGGAGTTGCAATTGGAAGATATACGTGAGCACGGCCCACCCAATCATTCCCAAAATGGTATTCACAACTAAATTTTTCAAATAAAAGAATAGCATGGCCGCGACCACAAAGAATGCAATTCCCACGAGCAACCAGGAAATATTTCCTGAGATGGCATTCTGCACGATGCCACTGGCTCCGATAGTGCCAGCAGCGGTATCAGCAATGGCATTCGCGGGTTGGAGTAGGATAGTGGAAAGCAGAGTCATATGCCCATATGCCTGTCTTTTGTCCTATTTTAATGCCCCTTTTATTTTGGATTTTCTTGGGTGGGTGTATCCCTAATTAAGCCTTTCTTTGCCTTTTTTGGGTATGGCACTGAAATTCACGGAATTGCAAAAGAAGATCGCGCAGTCGTTATTGTCTGCTCCCGCGACGATTGAGTTGCTCGCCGAGCGCACGAGCATTCCAAAAGCCGAATTGCTTACGGAAGTGCAATTCTTTCAACAATTGAAACTCATCACGCACAATCCCTCTACGAAAGAATATTCATTGAAAGAGGAAATCGCTTCCGAGTTGCGTCGTAGAAAAGCCATCGAGCAGGAAGACGATAATGCGTTCCGCATCCAAGTGATTATTGAGATCCAGGCCGTGGAAGAAGAGTTATTGAAAAAACAACTCGAAAAGGTCCTTGCCACGATGGAAAAAGAGCCTTATTTCCGCATCTACGCGCATTCGTCTGCTCCCATTGAGAAAGTGGGCGAGCGGTATTCGACATTCCTAGAGGTAAACCTTTCCGTGCGCGACTTCCGCGCCCTCGTGCGACTGATGTTCTTCTATGGTCCTACTTCTGTGGAGGTCATCAAGCCCAAGGAAATCAAATTCACCATGGATGACTTCCAGAATGGGCTCGTGGACATGAGTGAGATGGTCCATGGCTACGCTGAGTATATTATGGGGATTCTCTCGCGCCAGCAAGTCGAGGAATTCAATCAGCGCCTCTATCAGTCGCTTGGGAATACGGCTGCGCTCCAAGCGGAAATACAAAAAAACAAGGCTTCTCCCCCTGCGGAAACCCACTCAAAAGACCATGCGACCCATGGGTAAAGCGCATTTTTTTGTTCAATAGCACGGCAAGCAGCGAATAATTTCTATGGCGATTGCCGAACCATTCATCGGCGATTGTTCCCCCCTTTTGGGCTGGGGCTTAATATACTCGGTATGTAGGAGCCGGACAATCCTCGAAACATATTTAAAGGGCTTGAAGCATGTTCTGGTTCAAGAGCCAGACACCAATACCGAGTGTCGATTTTAGTGTTGTATTGGTTTATGCTCGTGTGTTATCGTGAGGTGAAACACAAATGAATGGTTTGAAAATTCGCAAACTCGCGGCCGTTGTAGCCGGAGCAGCTTTATTCGGAGCCGCAGTGGCCCCCATGGCTTCTGCCTTGACCAGCACCGAAGTAAAGTCCGTAGTCTACGACGCAAGCATGAGCCCTGTCGCCAACATTGTGGTGGGACAGAACGCACACGTCTCTGATGGTGTGTGGGCAGGAAATATTGCCCGTAAAGTGGTTGAGAAAGCCGTTGTCCAGAAAACCTGGAACGGAACCGGATCAGGATCCGGCTTGGGCACCGCATCGGTGACCGACTTGGCCGCTAAATTGTCTATCGGCGGAACCGTTACCGTTTCCGGCGGAAAGACCTTTGATAGCTCCAACTTGAATTCGATTTCAGGTCAGGATGAGTACGGTCAGTCTATTACTCAGGACCCACTCGCTTTCTTGAAGGACGAGTCTGTTTCTTACAAGTTTAACGGATCCAGCGAAACCATCGACGTCAAAGAAACGATCGGAGTACGCTTGGACGCCAAGTTCAACACCGACGACGATGTTCGCGACTTGACAGCCGAAATCTCCGCAGGGGACGTTAACTATGTCTTGAGCCTCGGAGCAGGAATTCCAATCGGAAGCACCTCTGCCGCGACCGCTGACTTCTCAGATGGTTCGGACGATAACGTGCGCATTCCTTTCTTCGGAAAGACCTATTTGGTCCAGACCGTGGACATCACCTCCGCACGCGCTGTGTCGGAAGTCCGCTTGATCGAAGACAAAGCCAAGCAAACCTTTGTTGCCGGTGAAACCTTCACCATGCAAGGAAAAGGATTGTATACCGGTCAGACTTTGACCGTTACGGTTGTCTCGGTTGTTGCAACAGGACCTGCTGCCTCCAGCTACCAGGCAAAGTTCAACTTGACCGATGCCTCCGGAAGCTTGATCGACACGCAGACGGTTTCAGCCGGTAACTTCGTGGACTTTGAAGACGCCGAAGGCGACGAAGTCGTTTCGGGAGACATTTACGTGGACACCGCATCCTTGAACACGGGAACCAATGAAGGAACCGTTGATCTCTTGGTCGGAACCTCCTCTGTGCGCTTGTTGGATGGAGAAAACTATCCTTACAACGAACAGGTGGACGAAGATAATGTGGACGGGCCCTACGACGTTACGTTGGTCGAAAGCACGGACACCAACAAGTTGACCTCGATTGTCATTGCCAATCAGCAGAAAGATGTGGGAGACGAGTCCACATCCGGCGAATTGGTTGACACCTGGGGTGCTTCAGTCTTTGACGACGACACGCCATTGTATTCCAAGTGGAATCCCTTGACGGAAGCCGGAGAAGACGGTCCTAGCTCTTTCAGCTTCTTGGACGGAACCGGTGCGTTGGGAGAAGACTTCTTCAGCGTGACCTTTAACGGATTCGAGAACGACGAAGAGTTGACTCACGTTTCGATCGGAGACAATACGCTTGTGTTCCGCGATGCGCAGGACTCCTCACACGAAATTCCCTTCTGGTTCAAACAGGATCAGGTCACGGGATCTGCCGTCAATGACGGAACCGGAGGAAAGAAGTTTACGTTCGACGGTACGCAGGAACTCTGGTACGATTTGAACACGAGCACGACGGACTTCAACGTGTCCAATGGTGCAGTGTTAAATGGTGCAACGATTACCTATGCCGCCTCAACTAACATCTTGACCACCGACCTCGGTGCAGTCGACTTGAATAATGCCCCAACTGCCGTTATTTTGAACGGAATCACTTATACCTTCTCGAATGGTGATGCCAATGCGCAGAACGGTACAACGGTTGGTTTGCGAGCCGACGGATATCTCCGCGTCGCCACTTCGGAATTGGACAGCGATGTCTCTGCTTCCGATTTGTTGAACGGATTAGCCGGCGCTACAGCCATCACCGGAACACAGTTCGATGACGTGTTCTTCTACGACGATGCGAATGTCAACAGCAGCACGATTGGAGTTTCAACAGCCCCTATCTTGTTGCCTTTGGCAGGAGACAACTACAACGTTGCCTACTCCTACTTCGTTTCGGAGTCCGGAGCAAACTCAACGGATGATGGTGTCTACTTCTTGTTGGCTGGTAACCCCGGTTACGACCAACACGCGAGCAGCGCTAACGTGCAGCGTATTCCTAACGCAGCAACCATTCAGAATACCAAGCAGATTGCATTCCTTGGAACCGACGTTGGAGAAGACGGAACAATTGACCGCAACTTCTACTTCCCTCAAATCGATGATTTGGGACAAGATGACGGCAGCACCACGGTGTACAGCTCCATCTTCGGAGTGGACGAAAACGGAACCTCTTCCTATTCGGCCCGTGTCTATATCGACAACCAGACTGATGCCCTCTCCAACACGGACGACACCGATATTGCCGTTCCTGTTGCCGATGTCAACTATGGTTGGTCCGGATTCGGAATCAACGGAGTCGCATTCAGCTTGGACTACGAAGACGCCGATAGCCTGGAAGCAGCCTATACGGATTGGGGCACCAAGATCGACATCACCGACAACAAGTCGGCTGTCTTCTGGATTCCTCAGAACCGCCCATCCATTGAATTCGTTGTGACAGGAGCCAGCTCCTCCACGACTGTCACGGGTGGAGAAAGCATTACGGTCGAAGAAGGCGAAACAGGAACCTTTACGACAGGAACATCCATTACGGTGGAAGACATCACTTACACCGCCACGGTTGTGCCTGCGGGAACCTCTACGTCCTCGACGACGGTCACCAGCGGCACCAGCGCTACCTATTGGGAGCCTGCGCCCTTGAACGGAAAGGCAATGGTCTATACGACTCAGTCAATGCCTGCCGGTAACAAGATTGTGGTTGGCGGACCCTTGGTCAACAGCTTGGCCAACAGCGTTTCCGATCGCTTGAACGCGAGCGGCGATGTCGTTGCCGAAGTCTCCGGATCCAATATCATTGTGGCCGGATACACTGCTGAAGACACGGGAGCAGCAGCCCAGATGTTGATTACCGCATTGGACGCCATTTAATTGGCTCCAGCGCAGTGATTTGCATATATGAGTGGGGAGGATTTTCCTCCCCATTCCATTTCTCTTTTTCTCTTTCGTTGTTCTTTCTTTTTTGCTGGTGGTAATTATTATTTTTCAAACCAGTTCTTTGCCGGGCTTTGGGTTATTTGATTTTAAGGCTTGCTTTGCACATGTTTGAAATGAAGCACCAATTCCTGTATGGGGCATTTGCTATTTTGTTTATCCTGGCTTCTCTTACGTATGTGGGGTATATTTCTCCTCAGGCCTTCGTGAATCAGTGGTGGGGGCAGCGTTATTCATACGAGGAAGTCCAGCAGGGGATTCGCTTTGTTTCGAATGAGGCGAAGCCCAGCGTGCTATTGAATGAATTGGCAAAGGCTCCTAGTTTCGTTCTGGTGGCCCATGCTTCGGCTCTAACAGAGGATCAATACAATGCCTATTGGACACAAGCATTAGTGCAGCAGCAAATTGTATTGGTGGGGCACGATCGCTTGACGCTGATTATTGTGAAGGTCTTTGACAAGGTCAATGGTGCTTGGAAAGGATGTCAAACGGATTTCGCTACTGCGCAACAAAACGAATTCATTTCCATTGCGGCGTGCCAGCAACTCATTGATACGCAGAACTCTGCCGTTATCGAAACGGTTTTTCCCGATGCATCGCTTTCGGCTCCGATTGTGGAAGTGACTTCCCAAAAGATTACGCTTCGACCCGTCAAAGGAATTGATATCCCTGGGGTTAATTTTCTTTTATTGCGTGCCATGTATTCGGACGCAGGGCAATTGATTGATTTGGCGAATGGGTTCGTGGAAGATAACAATGCCATTTCCGCGGATGCGAATAATTAGTTTTCTTCCACGTTTTCTTCTTTTTCATTGTTTTCGCGCGTCGTTTCTTTGAGCAATTCGCGTAACGCGGAGGTTGCATAAACGCCTTTGTCTAACCAGAACTTGACTTGTACTTTTTGTTTTCCGGGATTGAATTCGTCGTCTCCAATTTCATTCCATTGAAAGTCATGGATTTTGAGCAACATGGGCTTTCGCGTTCCAAACGAAGAAAGTTCCGGCACGTCGTCATGCCAAAACAGCGAAGGAGAAAGGTGTTCCTTGTCCAATACACTGGCTTCAATCTCTCCCGCTAGCCCCTTTGCGCGTGTGGTTTTGCTTCCAACTAATGGCGCAGTGGGGATACCCCCTTCCAAGATGTCTCCTTCAATGGGGTACATCAGCTTGCGTCGCAGTCGTTCAGCAACGACTTGATTGAAGAGATCGCTTTGATAGGCGTGCGTGAACAAGTAACGTGTTTTTGGGGGCAAGCGACGAAATGCTCCCAAGAAATCCTTCGGATCCGTTTGCAAATGAGCAATCATCGCCCTTTCAAAATGGCAATTCAAAGGGTATTCGCGCAGCGCGGCATCAAAATCATGCGTCGCTGCAAGGTGCTCTCTCGCGACGCGTGCAAAGTCTTCTTCTCCTTCTGAAGGGGAAGTAAGGTAGAGCATTATTCCTTCCTCAATCTTATTTTGCAACAGCAGTTTTCCCACGCGATGGGTGATGTTTCTAAATCCCCCAAAGCGCTGCTCTCCATAATAGTTGGGGACGCCATGCAGGATTTGCTGGCGAAACGTCTCCATACGTGTTTCAATTTCTTCCGTTGTAAAGGGAATGTTGCGGATGGTGATGGTGAATTTGTTCCCGCGCAAATCTCCCAAATCCAATCGCTGCGCGCTCCAACTCGCATGGTGTAATGCCATTCCCTTGACCATGAACCCCTTTAATTTTTCCACATTGGGTTGCCATAATGAAATGCGTTGGCATGTGATTCCGCGCTTGTCCTTTAGCCCCGCATACCCAATGCGCTTAATGCTACACCCCGTCCCTCGAGACAAATTGCGAATGGCAAACGTTGTTTCGGTGTTGAATTTTTCCATCCAAATATGCAATTGATCAAATTTTCTTGGATTTGGATTTTCCGGAATCACAATGGGCACGCGTTGTGGAGGATCTTTGTCTAATTGTTCAATGCGACAAACCTCTCCATTTGGGAGTACTTCTTCCACGTAAAAATCAGCAATGCGCTTCTTGAGTTCACCGTGTAAGCCCGGGGTTGTCGTCAAATAGGGCAATGGAGTGGGCTGCGAAGGATGCATAATGGTTTGAAACAATTCGCTGCTTTATTTGTAT